>DATKYV010000328.1:0-11566 GCA_035528275.1 Terriglobia bacterium
GAACGTGGTCGAAAAAGCCTTTCTGCCAATACGGACCCGGAACATCCTTGTTCTTCAAAACCTCCGAGAGAGATCCTTTCAGGGCTTTCATCCACGATGAAAGCCGCGGGGCGAGGGGCGAAAAGGCCGCAAACACATGCAGGTGATCCGGCATCAGGACATACCGTCCCACCAAGACTTTGCGTTTCAATGCCTCCTGCGCAAATTCGATGAATGCTTCATGAACCTGCGAGTTCGCGAGCAGCGCGCGCCTGTCTTCGACGCATGCCGTCAGATAGTATACGGGACAATCCGTGTACAGCCAGTTCAGCCTCCGCAAACGCGGCTTGTGTAGCACGCCCATTGTAGCGTCGATCTCTGATCGACGAAACGGCGGTCAGAGACCGCCGCTACAGCGATTCCTCGATAGATCTTCCGCTCTTCGTCCGTGATGCCGTGCAGTTCGTAAACCAGTTTGTCGATTTCGGCGTCGGTCGCGGCGATTTCGCGGTCTAATTCAGTAGCGCCCACCTTCAGGTGGGCAGGTTTTGACGTCCCACCCATTGTGAGGTGGGCACGGGCTGGAGATGCCGACCTGAAGGTCGGCGCTACAGCTTCCTCTTATTCAACTCCAGCATCCGCGCGACCAGCGCCACCATGCGGTGGACCCGGGCTTTGGCGGCCCCGGAATCTGAAACAGGCTTTTGCAGACTTGCCGCGAATGTCCCAAGGAAAGCAGCCAAGTGGCGCTCCATTCGCTATGGAGTTACGTATGCAGAGTGTAATCGCTTGATCGCGGGGATTCAACCAGGCTTGTATTGCTTGGTCAAAGTGGGGGGTCGCTTTGTTGCACTCGGGAAACTGATTCTCAGCGGAGGTATTTCATCCCGTAAAGCCACTTTTCACCGGCGAGGAAATCGGCGCGGCGCCGGACCTCGGCCTTCTGCTCGAGATTCTGCGCGCCCGCCATGTAGGGGCACACGACGGTGACGATCTCGCCCACATCCAGCATCATCGGCAGGCAGACCGCCAAGCCACCCTTCGAAATGTTTTCGGTCTTGACGACATGCTCCTGGCCCTGGTGATTGCGCACCAGGACCGAGAGCTTGAGGGCCACACGCCGATGGACACGCCTCTCGATGCCTTCATCCCTCTTCGCCGCCGGTGGGGGGGAAGGGGCCGGCTGGGAAGGTGGCGGATCTGCGGGCCCACCCCCGGGCATCGAGGCGTAGGCCCAGGGAGAGTGCTGAGCGCACACATCGCAAGGTTTCTGGAGCACGCCGGTGGAATCCAGGATGGTGACCTCCATCATCGTCAAGACGCTGAGGGCCTGCTTGCCGCAACCTTGACACTTGAGAAGGGCCCCGGCCTGCGAGTCCTGGTCAGGGAGGGGAGGGGGAAAATCGATGCCCCAGATATTGCGCCCCTCGTCCAGGCACTCCACGCCCCACTCGGAAGCTCCTTCGGCGGCCAAGCGCGTCGCCCCCACCACGCGAAAATCGGCTTCGGTGTAGTTTTGCAGGTTGACGATGCGAAGGGCGTCGTCTGCGGCCACCCGGTGTTTGAGGGCGATGCGGGCCCCGGCGCGGTTCACCTCGACGGTATAGGAATCTTCAGTGAATCCGGACCCGTGGGCGCCGAAGGCGATGACCCGGATGGGAATGGTCACCAGGAGTCTCTCCGTTCCTCGCCTTTCGGCTCCGCTCATTTCGTTACGGATATCGGCATTTTTGGATCGTTCGGTGAGCTTGAATTCAGACCCAGGGCAGGGGGCCGGGTCGGAGCCAAGCGGCGGAGCGGCAGCGCGTTTTCCCTGACCGACCGGTAGGTCGAGAAGCCTCAAGTCCTTGTCCTTTGCGCGTTTGTTGACAATTTTGCGGCCCCGGTTATAATTAAGGTTTTGGGTTGATGAGGCCGCGGTGCTGATTACCGTACAGGAACTCGAGCTTCATCGGATCGCAGTCTCGAAGACCTACGCCGCGGACGAACTCGACTACCACGGAGCGGAGTTCCGGCAGGTTGGACCGCTCGATGTGGACGTGGTGGCGGAGCTCGCGGATGCGGAGATTCGGATTCAAGGAAGTCTTCGGACCCGTCTGGAATCGGCCTGCGACCGCTGCTTGGGAAAGGTCGAAATCCCCGTGGCGCGCAATTTCGACCTGCAATACCGGCCGATGAGAACGATCGCGCGCGAAGAAGAGGTCAAAGTCCCCACGGACGAGTTGGACGTGGGATTCTTCTCCGGCGACGGAGTGGTGCTGGCCGACGTGGTGGCCGAACAGGTTATCCTTTCGGTTCCCATGAAAGTGGTCTGTCGGCCGGACTGCCGTGGCCTGTGTCCGGTGTGCGGCGTTGACCGGAACCGGGAGGCTTGCCAGTGCCAGTGCCCGCCCGCTCGGCCGGATTCGCCCTTCGCATCGCTGCTGGAAGATTGAGGAGTCAGGACCGGGGGATTCCAGGGGACAACGCCGGTTCTTGCTCGAGCGAACCGCGAGAATCCGCTCCGTCAGTTGACGGACCTGCTGGATTGCAGATTAGGAAGGCCAGGAGGGCGCGGAGGGTTTTGCGCGCGGCCATCCTGAAGCCCGGCCCGTCAATCGACGGGTAGAAAGAAGCATTCATGGCGAACCCTAAACGACGACATTCCAAGGCGCGGCGCAACCGGCGGCGGGCGCACGATCATTTGACTCCCTGCACCCTCGCCGAGTGCCCGCACTGCCACGAACCCAAGCTTCCTCATCAGGCCTGCCCGCATTGTGGGTATTACCGCGGGCGCGAAGCGGTGCTTGTGGGAGAATCAGCCTGAGCTCCCCCGGCAAGGCCGGGGGCCGGCTGTGCAGCCCCTGACCGGCGCGGAGGTTTGCACCGGCGGGGCCCGTTCCGCTCAATGACCGGATTGCCATGCGACGCATCGCTGTAGATGCCATGGGCTCTGACGCGGCGCCCGGACCGGAAGTGGACGGCGCGGTTCAGGCAGCAAAGGAGCGGATTGCCGAGGTCCTGCTGGTGGGGCCGGAGGAGGCTCTGCGGCAGGAGCTGGCGCGGCGCGGCGCGCAGCGGCTGGGCATCGAAGTGGTCCACGCCAGCGAAGTGGTGACCATGGAGGATGCGGCGGCCAAGGCCTTCCGGCGCAAGCGAGACTCCTCGATTCGCGTGGCGGCGCGCCTGGTTCGGGAAGGAAAAGTGGACGGGCTGATCAGCGCCGGCAACACCGGGGCGGTGATGACCACCGCGAAAATCGTGCTGGGTGCCCTGGAGGGAGTGGACCGGCCGGGCTTGGCGGCGGTGATGCCCAACTTCAAGGGCACGGCCACGGTGCTCCTTGACGTGGGGGCCACGGCGGTTTGCGAGCCCCACAACCTGGAGCAGTTTGCGGTGATGGGCGAGCTTTTTTATCGCGCCATCTTCGGCGTGGAGCGGCCGCGAGTGGGATTGCTTTCCAACGGGCAGGAGGAGCACAAAGGAACCGATTTGACCCGCGAGACGCACGCCCGTTTGAAGCAGTTGCCGCTGAACTACATCGGCTATGTGGAGGGCCGGGACCTTCTGAACGGCCGCGTGGACGTGATGGTTGCTGACGGGTTTACCGGCAACGTGGTGCTGAAGACCAGTGAAGGCGTCGCCGAGGTCCTGGCCAGTCTGCTGAAGGAGACCCTCTCCAGCACGCTGACCGCCAAGGTGGGGTCGGTGCTGGCGCGGCGGGCCCTTCGGAACTTCAAGAAGCGCGTGGACTACTCGGAGTATGGCGGGGCGCCCCTGCTGGGGATTCGAGGCGTCTCCATCATCTGTCACGGCGGGTCGAACGCCAATGCCATCAAGAACGCTATTCGCGTGGCGGCGGAATTCGCCGAAGGTAAAGTGAACGAAAAGATCGAGCGCGAGCTGGCCGGAGCCTCGCAAAGCCGGTCCTGAAATCTGAGACCGGCAGCCTCCGGACTTCTGCGGCGAAGGCGCGGATTGAGCGGCCGGACGCCGTTGAGAAGGCTTCGCGGCTGTTCCAAGGAGCAAGCATGGTTGCGGCAGGGATTCTGGGGACCGGCGCGGCGCTGCCGGAAAAAGTGATCTCCAATTACGATCTGGAGAAGCTGGTCGATACCTCCGACAAATGGATCACCGACCGGACCGGAATCAAGGAACGCCGCCAGGCCGCCCCCCACGAAACCACTTCCACCCTGTCCGTGCAGGCATCGCGCAAGGCGCTGGAGATGGCGGGCATCGGGCCCAGGGATTTGGACCTGATCATCTGCTCGACCATTTCGCCGGACATGCCGTTGCCTTCCACGGCCGCGTTCATCCAGCGCGACTTGGGCGCGCAGGGCTGCTACGCCTTTGACCTGGCGGCCGCCTGCTCGGGTTTCCTGTTCGGGCTGAGCGTCGCCGATCAGTTCATCAAGACGGGGAGAGCCAAGCACATCCTGCTGGTCGGCGCAGAGCTGCTGTCGCGCTACTTGGACTACACAGACCGAGCCACGTGCGTCATCTTCGGGGACGGCGTGGCCGCCGGAGTGCTGGGTCCGGTGGCTCCGCCCTCGGGAATCCTCGCCGAGGAAATGCACACCGAAGGGGCCTATGCCGACCACCTCTACATCCCTGCGGGCGGCACCGCGAAGCCCGCCAGCTGCGCAACGGTGGAGGGTCGCGAACACTTCATCAAGATGCGCGGCAACGAGCTCTTCAAAGTCGCGGTGCGCAACATGGAGGAGGTTTCGCGGCGAGTGCTGGAGAAGGGCGGGACTTGCCCCGATCAGATCTCGCTTCTTATCCCTCACCAGGCCAACCAGCGCATTACCGATGCGGTTCGCGAGCGCCTGGGAATGAGTCCCGAAAAGGTTTACTCCAATATCGCCCGCGTTGGGAACACTTCATCGGCCTCGATTCCCATCTGCCTGGATGAGTGCGTCCGCAGCGGGCGGATCAAGCGAGGCGACCTGATCCTGATGACCGCCCTCGGAGCCGGAGTGACCTGGGGCGCCGTGCTGATGCGGTGGTGAGAGCGCCGGGCTTTCGAAGGTTTTTTGCCGAAAATAGCATTCATTTTTCCCGGTCAAGGTTCTCAGTATCCCGGCATGGGTCGGGAACTGGCCGAGTCTTTTGCGTCCGCGCGTCGGGTGTTCGACGAGGCGGACCGCGCGGCGGGTTTCAGCCTGTCGAAGCTGTGCTTTGAAGGTCCGGCGGAAGAGCTTCAACTCACCGCCAACACCCAGCCGGCAATTCTGACCGCGTCCGTGGCCGCCGCCGAAGTTTTGCGTGAGAAGGGTATTCGTCCCGATTACGTGGCGGGGCACAGCCTGGGCGAATACTCGGCGCTGGTGGCGGCGGGAAGCCTCCGGTTGGCCGACGCCGTCCGCCTGGTCCGCAAGCGCGGCCAGTACATGCAGGAGGCGGTGCCGGTCGGCGTGGGCGCCATGGCCGCGATCCTGGGAATCGAGCCGGGGGTGGTGGACGAGGTTTGCCGGGAGGCGGCGCAGGGCGAAATCGTCTCGCCGGCAAATCTCAACTCCCCGGGCCAGGTGGTGATCGCCGGCAACGCGGCGGCGGTGGCGAGGGCGGTTGAGTTGGCGAAGGCGCGCGGGGCCCGGCGCGCCATGACGCTGAACGTCAGCGCCCCTTTCCATTGCGCGCTGATGAAACCGGCGGAGGAGCGCCTGGCGAAAGACCTGGAGCAGCTCGAAATTCCGGACCCGCAGGTGCCCCTGGTCAACAACGTTGACGCGGCGTTGGTTCGTTCGGGGGCGGCTGTGCGCGACGGCCTCAGACGCCAGGTGAGCGCCCCGGTGCGCTGGGAAGAATCCATGCGCCTGCTGCGCCGCGAGGGCGTGGAGATTTTCGTCGAGGCGGGACCGGGCAAAGTGCTTTGCGGACTGCTGCGGCAAATCGATCGCGAAGCGCAGAGTTGCCGCGTGGAGGACCTCGCCACGCTCGAGGAAGTGCTGGGAAAGCTCGGCGCGGCAGCCGCCTGAGTGGATGAAGGAGGAGTTGCCATGGGCTTCGAAGGGCGCGTGGCGTTCGTGACCGGCAGCGCGCAAGGCATCGGGAGAGCCATTGCCCTGGCGCTGGCGGAAGCGGGGTGCGATGTGGTCATCGCCGACGTGAATCCCGAGAAAATCGACTCCGTCGCCAAAGAGGTGGAAGGCCTGGGGAGGAAATCGCTGGCCCTCAAGCTGGACGTCTCCGATCCCGAGTCGGTGAAGGCCGGAGTGGCCAAAATCCTGGAAGCCTTCGGGAAGATCGACATCCTGGTGAACAATGCCGGAATCACTCGCGACGGGCTGGTCATGCGCATGAAGCCGGAGGATTGGTCGTTGGTCCTCCGCGTCAATCTTGACGGGACGTTCTACTGCACGCGAGCCGTTCTGCACGGCATGGTGAAGCAGCGATACGGAAGGATTGTGAACATCGCCTCCGTCGTGGCGCAGGCGGGGAACCCCGGCCAGGCGAACTACGTTGCCTCGAAGGGGGGCATCATCGGGCTGACCAAGGCGGTGGCGGCGGAAGTCGCCAGTCGAAATATCACGGTGAACGCGGTGGCGCCGGGTTTCATCGCCACGGCAATGACGGAGAAGCTTCCCGACGAAGTGCGAACCCGGATGCTCAGCCTGATTCCGCTGGGCCGCATGGGGACCGACCGGGATATCGCCTGCGGGGTGCGCTTTCTCGCCTCCGACGAGGCGAGCTACATCACCGGGCACGTGCTCAGCATCAACGGTGGAATGTACATGTCTTAATGGCGTTCCAATCCGTCAGCTGACGGACGGCCGCATTCCTTGACCGGGGCGGGTGCATCCGACGGAAGCAGGAAGGTGTAATACTTGGCGTCAGCAAGTTGGAACGGCACTAGCAGCACCGGCAGGGGGAGGAGGGGCGCTTGACCCTTGCCTTGCCGACAGATAGAATGGCCGCCCCACCTAATCGCAGGAGGATGGATTGATGGCTTCGCTGGATGAGAAGGTCAAGCAGATCATCGTGGAACAACTGGGTGTGGACGAGGCGGAAGTAACCCCCACCGCGCACTTCATCGACGACCTTGGCGCCGATTCGCTGGATATCGTGGAACTCGTGATGGCCTTCGAAGAGGCATTCGAGATCGAGATCCCTGACGAGGACGCGGAAAAAATCGCCACGGTGAAGAATGCCGTCGACTACATTCAGTCCCACGTCAAGTCTTCAAAGAACTGAACGTCCCGGGACAGGCCCCCACTGGAGGAATATCGCTTGACACGCAGAGTCGCCGTGACCGGCGTGGGCTTGGTAAGCGCCGTCGGCGTCGGCACGGAAGAAACCTGGAAGAACATCCTGGCCGGCAAAAGCGGCGTGGCTCCCATCACCCACTTTGATACCACGGGCTTCTCCGCCACCATCGCGGCGGAAGTCAAGGGCTTCGACCCTCTTCAGTACGTGGAGAAGAAGGAACTGAAGAAGATGGGTCTGTTCATCCAGTTCGCCCTGCCGGCGGCGCAGTTTGCCATGGAGCATTCGGGCCTGAAGATTACGCCGGAGTTGGCCGAGCGCGTGGGCGTTTACATCGGCTCGGGCATCGGAGGCTTCGATGTCATCGAGCGCGAGCACACGGCCCTCCTGCAGGGCGGCCCGCGCCGGATTTCTCCTTTCTTCATTCCGGCGTCGATTGTGAACCTGGCCTCGGGCTTCGTCTCCATCCGCTGGGGGGCGAAGGGGCCGAATTCGGCCACCTGCACGGCGTGCTCGTCGAGCGCCCACGCGGTGGGCGACTCCTACAAGATCATTTCCCGATGCGACGCCGACGTGATGATCTGCGGCGGCGCGGAAGCGGCCATCACGCCCATGGGGGTGGGCGGCTTCGCGGCCATGCGCGCCCTTTCCACGCGCAACGACGAGCCGGAGCGGGCCAGCCGCCCCTTCGATCGCGAGCGCGACGGCTTTGTCATCGGCGAGGGCGCGGGCATCATCATCCTCGAAGAAATGGGCTTCGCGCAGAAGCGCGGCGCAAACATCCTGGCGGAAGTGGTGGGCTACGGCATGTCGGGCGACGCTTTTCATATTACCCAGCCCGATGAAAACGCCGACGGCGCGACGCGCGTCATGAAGCAGACCCTGGCCGACGCCAAGGTCCTTCCCGAGCAGGTGGACTACATCAACGCCCACGGGACCTCCACGCCCTACAACGACAAGCTGGAGACCCTGGCGATCAAGAGGGTCTTCGGAGACCACGCGCGGAAGCTGGCGGTGAGCTCCACCAAGTCGATGACCGGCCACCTGCTGGGAGGCGCCGGGGGCCTGGAGGCGGGCCTGACGACTCTCGCCATCCGCGACCAGATATTGCCGCCGACGACGAATTACGAAAATCCGGACCCGGATTGCGACCTGGACTACGTCCCCAACCAGGCCCGGAAGGCTAAAGTCGATTACGCGCTCTCGAACTCGTTCGGTTTCGGGGGCACCAACGCGGCCTTGCTTCTCAAGCGTTATACGGGATAGCGGTCTCAAAGCGCACGACCGCGGACGGGCCAGCCGGGTATTCAACGGCCCGCAATCCCCGGCGCGTTTCGGCCTTCGACCCTGCGCCTTAAGTTTGTGGACGAATTGCTTCACGAGGGTGGTTGAGCGGCTGTGAAGATTATCGTTTGCCTCAAGCAGGTTCCGTCGCGTGATGCCGTCCTCCGCTTGAACGCCGCCCGGACGTGGGTGGAGCTCGCGGACATCAGCTTTGAGGTGAATGAGCCGGATATTTACGCGCTGGAAGAGGGCTTGCGCCTCAAGGAAAAACACGGCGGCGAAGTGGTGATCTGCTGCCTGGGTCCCGCCCGCGCCCAGCAGGCCATCAAGGAGGCGCTGGCCAAAGGCGCCGACCGCGCCCTGCATCTGGACGCCCCGGAATTCGAGGAGCTGGACCCCCACGGCGTGGCGCGCGCCATGTCCCGGGCCATCGCCATAGAGAATCCCGATCTGGTCTTGACCGGCCTGCAGTCGGACGATTCCGGGTCCGCCCAGACCGGCGTCCTGCTGGCTGAGATGCTCGGGCTGCCCCATTCCACGATCATCATGGAAATCCAGGTCGAGGGATCGGCGCTCAAGGTGAAGCGGGAGCTCGAAGGCGGTTGGTTCCAGTGGATGGAGATGGCCCTGCCCGCCCTGCTCACCATCCAGTCCGGCATCAGCAAGCCGCGGTACGCTACGCTCAAGGGCATCATGGCCGCCAAGAGCAAACCGATTCAGAAACTCGCCCCGGCGGATCTGGGCCTGACCCCGGACGACCTGGCGCCGCGGCAGAAGATTTCGAAAGTCTATGTTCCGGTCAAGAAAGCCCAGACGGAGTTTTTGCAGGGAACCGCGAAGGAAATCGCAGCCCGCCTGGCCGATAAACTCAAGAACGAGGCGAGGGTGCTCTAGCTTCAGAAAGGAGCCGTCATGTTCGTTCACGTGTGGAGAATGCGGGCCCGAAAGAAACGAGTGGAGCAATACGAGAAGTTCGGCCGTCAGGTGACGCTGCCGGCATTGAAGAAGATCGACGGATGCCTGGACGCCTACTTCTTCAGGGTCTACGAATCGCGAAAGCCCGAGTACCTCTGGGTGGTCCACTGGAAGGACAACAAATCCCTGGAGGCGGCGCGCCACAATCCCCTTTGGCGGGAGCAGATCAAGAAGTTCGAAGAGGGGGAGTTCTATAAGACGATCCCCTTGGAGTTGGTCTGCGAGTCCCTGGGCTCTTTCGACTCGCCGGGCGGCGAGAAAAGCAAGAAGGCCGAAAAAGGCGAAAAATCCGAGAAAGCCGAAAAAGCCGAGAAAGGCGAGTCCGCCCCCAAGGGTTTTGTGGATTCGACTCCGGAAGGCGAATGAATTCGATGATGAATGATGAAGGGCGTCGCCTTCAGCACGCCGGCGCCTTGGAGGAGTGAATTCATCATTCAGAATTCATAGTTCGTAATCTCTGACATGCCTGACGAGATCCTGGTTTTCGCGGAACACCAAGAAGGCAAGCTGGTCCGCCCCACCTGGGAGGCGCTGGCGGCAGGCCAGGCGCTGGCCGAGGATGTGGGTGCGTCGGTTGCGGCGGTCATCCTCGGAAGCAACTCGTCGGGCCTCGCTTCGGAATTGGCGGCGGCTGAGGTCAGCGAGGTTCTGAGCGTCGAGTCGGCGCTCCTCGACGCTTATACCGCTGACGGATACACGCTCGCCCTGCGCGCGGTCATCGAGAAACGCCAGCCGCGTTTCCTCCTCTTCAGCCACACCTATCAGGTCCGCGATTTTGCGCCCAAGCTTGCGGCGGCGCTGGACCGCGCCCTGGTGAGCGACTGCCTCGGCTACCGGAAAGAGGACGGCCGATTGATTTTCGTTCGCCAGGTTTTCCAGGGAAAGTACTGCGCCGACGTGGAGTTCTGCGGCGAGCCGCCTTACCTCGTATCGTTCCAAGCCTCGGCGTTTCGGGAGGATTCATTCCGCCGCGGGACGGCGCCCGCCAAGGTGACGTCCCTCACCGCCGCGCTGTCGCCGGAGGCCATCCGTGCCAAGCCCGGCGAGCGTTTTCGAGAGGCGAAGCAAGCAGTGGACCTGACCCAGGCGGAAATCATTGTCGCCGTGGGCCGAGGCATCAAGGCGCCGGAAAACCTGGAATTGGTGAACAGACTGGCGGAGGCACTGGGTGCGGAAGTCGGCGCGTCACGACCCATTTGCGACAGCGGGTGGCTTCCCATGGACCGGCAGATTGGCAGCTCCGGGCAGACGGTCGCGCCCAAGCTTTATATTGGGTTGGGAATCTCCGGCGCGATTCAGCACCAGGTGGGGATGAAAGGCGCGCGCACCATCGTCGCCGTCAATAAGGACAAGGAAGCGCCGATCTTTGAAGTTTCAACCTACGGGATTGTCGGCGACCTCTTTGAAGTGGTTCCGCCGCTGATTGAAGAGATCAAAAAGCTCAAGGGGGGCTAGCGGGGTGTTGAAAATGAGGTTTTTGTCATGCTGAGCGCAGCGAAGCATCTCAGTCGTGTGATGAAAACGCAGCAATTAGATCCTTCGTCCGTCAGCTGACGGACTCAGGATGACATCCTCTCAGGCCCTCTTTCAGCGCCCTGCTAGCGCCCGCCGGACCCTTTTCCCCGCGGCGCGCTCTCGGGAGTGCGGGTCTCTGCCTTCGGTACCCACTCGAATTTCGCCCACACCTTCTCGATGATTCGGCACCGTTCGCAATCAAATCTCCGCAAGGCCTCGGCGCGCCCGGTGATCCGGTCCGCCGTCATGGAATCGATTTCGATCCTTGTTACCAGGTTGCACCAGTTCTGCACGCGCCTGTTACCCTCCATCGTGTCACAGGGGAGGTAGCTGCGGGAGATTCCTACCCATCGGGTCCCTACGCGGCGGCATTCGCTGCGGATGAAGGCGCCGCCCTGGACAAGCGGCGGGGGAACGTTGACCCACTCAGCGTAAAGCGTCTGGCCGTCCACTCGCACGCTGTATTCCTTGCCCGTGGTCAAGGATCTCCAGACCTGTGCGGGCGGCCGGGTGACCTGTGGCGGCCGCGTTTTGTCGGGCGGTTTCACCTGTTGGGCCATGAGTGGAAACACAGCGAACTGAAGAATGAAAACCGCCCCCAAGACGGTGAAGTTCGAAGCCTTGC
>DATKYV010000329.1:0-5085 GCA_035528275.1 Terriglobia bacterium
GGAAAATCCACCTATCTACGCCAAGCGGCGCTCATCGCCCTGATGGCGCAAATGGGCAGCTACGTGCCGGCGGAGCGCGCGTCGCTGCCCATCTTCGACCGCATCTTCACCCGCATCGGCGCCTCCGACAACCTGGCGCGCGGGCGCTCCACCTTTATGGTGGAGATGACGGAGGTGGCGAGCATCCTGAACACCGCCACGCCGCGCAGCCTGGTGCTGCTCGATGAGGTGGGGCGCGGGACAGCGACGTTTGACGGCCTGGCCATCGCCTGGGCGGTGGTCGAACACCTGCAAACCCACGCGCCGGCGAAAACGCTCTTCGCCACGCACTATCATGAGCTCACCGAGCTGGCCGACCTGCTGCCCGGCGTGCGCAACTATCACGTCTCGGTGAAGGAATCGGGCTCGAACATCGTTTTCCTTCGTAAGGTCGAAC
Source organism: Terriglobia bacterium (assembly GCA_035528275.1). Lineage (GTDB taxonomy): Bacteria > Acidobacteriota > Terriglobia > UBA7540 > UBA7540 > DATKYV01. The sequence continues at coordinate 437 of DATKYV010000329.1, forward strand.
CCGGCAGCGCCGACAAGAGTTACGGGATCGAAGTAGCGCGGCTGGCGGGACTTCCCTCGAGCGTCATCGAGCGGGCGCGGGAAATCCTCACCCGCCACGAGCAGAGCGAGCACACCCTGAGCGAGCGACTGGCGTCGAGCGCACCGCGGCAGGACGCCGTGCAGTTGACCATCTTCACCCCACTCAACGCCGAGGTCGTGCGCGCCATCGAGAACGCCGACCTCGATAACCTGAAACCGCTCGAGGCGCTGAACTTGCTCGCCGAGCTCAAGAAACAAATTCAATCATGAGCGCAAACCGCGCAGAAGCCATCGGCCGATTCCTGCTCCTGGAAATCGAGGATGAGCGCTGGAACGCATCACTCGAACGCCGGCTCCGCGCCCTTCGCCCCGGGGGAATCCTGCTTTCCGCGCGAAGCCTGCGCACGCCGGAAACGACCGCCGAGCTGCTTGCGAAAATTGCCGCCGTGTTGCCTGAGCCGCCGCTTCTCGCCATCGAGGAAGAGGGTGGAAGAGTTGATCCGCTGCGGGCGTTTTTCGCGCCTTTGCCTTCGCCCCGCGCCGCAGCCGGGAAGGGCCTGAAGGCCGTGGCCCGCGCCGGAGAGCTCACCGGCGCCGCCTTGAAACTTCTGGGCTTCAATACGGTTCTCGCGCCGCTTCTTGACGTCGCGCCGCCCGGCTCTGAGGACACGCGCACGTTCAGCCCCGACCCCCAGGTGGTTGCCGCTTGCGGCAAAGCGTATCTCGACGGGCTCGAACGCCATAAAATCCTCGCGTGCGTGAAATTCTTTCCAGGCCTCGGCAGCGCGGTGGTTGACGGCCAATCCGCAATGCCGCTCGTCGGTAAGACAATGGCGAAGCTCTGGCGGGAAGACCTAGTTCCCTATCGCGCGCTTCACAATCGCCTGCCCCTGGTTATGGTCGGCCACGGCGCGTACAAAGCCTACGACTTCGATTTGCCGCGCCCCGCCACGCTTTCCTCGAGCGTTGTCGAGGGCCTGCTGCGGGTGAAACTCGGATATCGTGGGGTGGCGGTGGCGGACGATCTCACTTCCGAGGCGATTCGCCGAACAGTAGACGCGCAAGAGGCCGCGGTGAAATCACTCAACGCGGGTTGCGACCTGCTGCGGGTCGACGGCTCAAAGGAGAAAACCGCCGCCGCGGTACTGGATGGGCTGAAACGCGGCCTGGAAACCGGTAAGATTACTGCCGCGCGGGCAAAAGAAGCTGCGGCGCGGTTGCAGCGGATCCGGAAGGTTTTCGTGCCGACGCGCGCAAAATTCCCACATCGGGACTTCGACCGGCTGGCCTGCGAATTCGAGAAATTCGCCGGGGAGTTCCGGTCCCAGGGGGAGAAGATTGCCTAGAAGCACCAGTCGCCAACAACGCCTTGCCGTGGGGCTGATGTCCGGGACTTCGATGGACGGCGTGGACGCGGCTCTCGTCCGTCTGAGTGGTGCGCCAGAAAAGCCTCGTGTTCGCCTGCTCGCCTTTACCACGCTTCCCTACTCGAAAATGGTGAGGGGAAGAATCCTGCGCGTCGCGGCCGGTGAAGGGGTAGGTGCGGGAGAAATCAGTCAACTCAACTTTCTGCTCGGCGAGTTGTTCGCCGAAGCAGCGCTCAAAGTCTGCCGGCGGGGCAAGGTTTCTCCGTCGCAGCTTTCTGTGATCGGCTCGCACGGCCAGACCATCTATCATCAGGGCGCGCCGAAGCCGGAGGGCGGACGGCAGGTGGCGAGCACATTTCAAATCGCCGAGCCGGCGGTGATTGCGGCGCGGACCGGCGCGACCGTCGTCGCCGACTTTCGCACTGCGGACATGGCCGCGGGCGGGCAAGGCGCGCCGCTCGTGCCCATGCTGGACTACCTGCTGCTCAATGATTCAAGTCAGGGAACCGTGGCGCTGAACATCGGCGGCATTGCCAACGTGACGGTCATTCCCGCAGGGGCGAAACCCCGTGACGTCCTGGGCTTTGATACCGGACCGGGTAACATGGTCATCGACGCGCTGGTGCGCCACTTCACTAAGGACCGGGAATCCTACGACGCCGGGGGACGCGTCGGCTTATTGGGCAAGATCATCGAGCCCATTCTCTCCGATGCCCTGAGCCACCCGTTCTTCGCACAAAAGCCTCCCAAAAGCGCCGGGAGGGAGCAGTTCGGCGAGGCGTTCGTGAGGGAGTATTTTCTGGCCCGCCGTCGCTCCCGATTCGAGGACGCGTTGCGCACGGCGACGGAACTCACCGCCCGCTCGATCGCCGATGCCCTCGACCGCTTTGTTTTCCCGCGCGCCAAGGTCCAGCGGTTGATTGTCTCCGGCGGCGGAGCTCACAACCGGGTGCTTGTCAAACGCCTCCGCGAACTGCTCCCCGAGCTTACCGTGAACCTCTCCGACCGCTACGGGCTTCCCGTGGACGCCAAGGAGGCGATCGCCTTCGCGGTGCTCGCGGACCGCACCCTGCAAGGACTTCCGGGAAATCTCCCGACGGTCACGGGGGCGCGAGAACCGGCGGTCCTGGGCAAGATCGTCAAGCCTCAAAGTCAAAAGGCGGGGGAAGGAAGGCGCGCAAGTCGATAGGCGGCGAGATCACCCGCGAATCCCCACGTACCACAGCGTATTGATCAAAGTTTCGCGCAAGGAATGAAGCGGGCGCAGGGTAGGGTCGGCCTCGATGGGGCTGGCCGGAGCGGGAGAGCCGTACGCGGTAATCCCCTGGGAAGAAAACATCAATTTGACGCGGTAGAGGTGGAAGCCGTCGCTGACCGCGAGGCAGGTCTTGGCGCCCCGCCGGCGAAGCATCTGCGCGACCGCCTGGACGCTCTGGTACGTGGTTTCACTCCGTTCTTCGGAGAGGATCTTCTCCGCCGCCACGCCTTGCTGGATGAGGTAATCGCGCCCCACACCCGCTTCGGTAAACTTCGGATCGCCTCCGCTGCCCCCCGTGGTGATGACCACCGGAGCCAGCCCGCGGTCTTCAAGATCGATGGCGTGGTCGAGGCGGGCTTTGAAGACAGGAGAGGGCGTGCCGTTGTATTGCGCCGCGCCGAAAACCACAATGGCGTCGGCGGGCCGGGCTTCGTCGGTGGCCGCCTGTTCGCGGATGGCGTGGTAGAGAGACCGCTCGGCGAGGGCTGCGGCCACCAGCAGAACGAGTCCCAGGAGAAACAAAAAACGGAGTCGTGGGGGGCTCAGCCGAAAAACTCCTTCAGTTCGGTCTCAGGAATGCTGCCCGGCCGGAGGATGCGGCCGCGCCCACCCTCCAGCACCACCACGGTCGAGGCCAGCTCTCCCGGCGTCGGCCCGCCGTCGAGGATGAGCTGCACGGCATCCCCAATCTGGCAAGCCACTTCATCGGCGGTGGAGCAGGAAGGGTGCTTGGTGAAGTTGGCGCTGGTCCCGGTGAGAGGGCGATCGCAGGCGGCGATCAGCGCCACGGCCAGCGGCGCCTTCGGCCACCGCACGCCCACCCTTCCGGTGTTGCCCGTTACCTTCAGCGGGATGCGACGCGTGGCCGCCACTACGATGGTCAGCGGTCCCGGCCAGAATTTTTCCGCAAGCCTGAAAAACACCTCGGGTGGGTTGTGGACAAGATCCGCAGCTTGATCGATGGAACTCACAAGGAGAGGCAGAGGCCGGTCGGTGGTGCGGCCCTTGATCCTGTAAACCTCGCTCACCGCCGCGAGGTTGAAAGGGTCCGCCGCCAGGCCGTAGAAGGTGTCGGTGGGAATCGCCACGACCTTTCCGGCCAGGATCATGCGGGTCGAATATTCCAGGACGTATTCGAGCCGCCGGTCTGCTACCTTGAGGATTTCGGCCATGAAACCGCCACGTGAGGAGGTGTTTGCGCAGCGCGAGGCTGACCGTAGCATAAGGACCGAAGCGGGTCAAGTTGCGGTGGTGTTGCGTCCTTCCCCTCCCGCCCCGCTTGGCGCCGGTCCGAGCCCCTCCGCCGTCCGGCAAATTTGCGCTTGACTTGCGTAAAACGGATGGGTGACAATCCCTCCACATCACTGCAGGTGAGCATTCATATTTCTTCAAGGAAATGGGGGTGTTGAAATTTTGGCTGAAGTACGACTTCAGGAAGGCGAGTCTCTAGAGAGCGCGCTTCGACGATTCAAGCGTAAAGTTCAACAGGAAGACATCATCAAGGAGATCAAGAAACACTCCTTCTACCTGAAACCCGGGGAGAAACGCCGAGTCAAGGAAGCTTTGGCTCGAAAACGAAGCCGCAAGAAGGCCAGACACGACCAGGATTAAACCTCCCGGGATTACCCGCGGTGGAAACTCGGGAGCACTCCCGGGTTTCCACCCAACCGCTACACCGGGCAGGGGGGACCTGATCGGACCAAGGGAGCCAGGCATGGAATACCGGGATAGGGTCCTCAAGTGCATCGATTGTGGTGCAGATTTTGTTTTTACTGCGGGCGAACAGCTCTTCTTTGCCGACAAGGGGTTTAAGAACGAACCCAAGCGGTGCAAACCCTGCAAGGCAAAGCGGAGCCGAATGTTGAGCGGCCAGGGTTACCAGCGAGTGGAAACCAGCGCAGTTTGCTCCCAGTGCGGAAAAGAAACGACGGTACCGTTCAAGCCGACTCAGGGCCGGCCGGTGTACTGTCGCGAGTGCTTTCAGCAGCGGAGAGCCGCCACCTC
>DATKYV010000330.1:0-2145 GCA_035528275.1 Terriglobia bacterium
GCCGGCAGCCCAATGAACCGCCGGCGACAAGGAGCGCAATGAGAAAAGCGCCCGGCGCACGCGCCATGCCTGTAGAAGTGTGTTTCATCGGCCCGAACCTCCTATTTTAGAGACAGACGCCGCATTCGTCGAGCAAAAAGAACCCCTGAGGAGCGGTACGGAGAATCCGCCGGAAGGCAGATCGCTGCTCGGGGCAACCCACCGGGGCGCTGCTACCCGAATCGCGAAAACGACCGGTCGATGGTGAAAGACATTGTCGCCACTGCGCTCTCGACGTAGCTGGCCAGCGCATCGCGGTAAAAGGCCAGGCTGCGTCCCCGCACCGAGGACTCCGGCTCGTGAGGGAACACGAGATGGTTCGTCTCGTGCAGAACCACGCTCAGCAAGCGCAGGCGAAACTGAAGGGCCCGGAACTCCTGGAGGCGGCTTCCTTCCAGGAACCGGGTGTCCAGAGCCGTATCGCTGAGGGGTAAGGCCTGCCACTTTTCAACGCGCTGGTACGCGATGTCTAGCTCCCCGACGCTGGCGCCGCCAAACGCGTCGTGATGCTCGGCGAAGGGCGCTTCCTTCACCAGGACGTGCCGGTGCCCCAGGCACCCGCAGATATTGCTTCGCCGAAGCTGTACGACCACCAATCCCGGTGCCTTATAGAGGATTTCGTCGTAGGTGTCGCGGCATGCCGCCGGCACGCCCATCCAGTCCTGCTCAACAACGAACGCCAGATGCCGGGCCATGGCGCCGTCTCGAAGCGCGTGGGCGATGATCACCAGCGGCATGGAGCGGTCCAGGAAGCGGGCGGTCAAGTACCTTCGACCGCTCACCCATTCCTTCCAACGGACCCATCGCGTCCTTGAACGCAAGAAGCCTTCGATGGCGGCGGGCGAAATAACCAGGGTTCTGTCCATGCTCTCCTATTCTAGTCCCGCGGAGCCGGGCGCGGTCTATCCTAGGTGAGGTCAAGGGGGCTTTCTTCGGTCGCAAGCATATCAGTTGCCAACCCCAGCGCGCCCACCAATGCCGTGGTGATCCGGGCCAAAGAAATCCGCTGCAGGTTCTTCCCCCGGGCGATCTCCGGTCCGACAGCGATAAACGCCGCTTCCAGCCCGGACCGCGTGGGAAGATGCCCGTGAGTCCCGCGGTCCTTGACGGTCGGCCGGACCACCGGACCGTCGAACCGGTCGGAGAAGTAATATCCCGGCGCCGCGTCGAGGATGAATTCGGCATCCGGGTCGGCGGCAAGCGCTTCGAGCCTTTGGCGATCCACGATTTCCGCCACCGCTCCCGTCACGCTGAGTCTCTGGAGTGCCCGATCGAGTGCGCGGCGCTCCTCGGCGCCGGGCTTCTCCAGCCAATAAATCGCAAACGACCCGCCCGCATGAACGGCGCCCAGTTTTCGCAGTTGGGGGTTTCCCTCCGCGTCTGAATCAAACAGCCCTTCTTCTGATAGAACAACCAGCGGCGCCGCCTCTTTTTCTACCGGCACAAATCCGTGGTCGGAAAGGACCACAAGCTCGACCGGGTCGTCACCTGTGACGGCCTCACGGATGCGCCCGATCTCTGCGTCGGATTGCTCGAGCGCAGCAAACGCGCGGGGCGAAAGCGGCCCGTGACGGTGCGATTGCTCGTCGTAACCCACGAAGTGAACCAGCAGCAGATCCGGCCGGTAGTTTCTCCAAACGTGCAACGCCGCCTCGCCGCGGATGTGATCGGAGTGTGCATTCGACAGTATCGGTTGGAGAGCCTTCGTGACTTCCTCGAACAATCCCGGGGTCGTGTGCCGGGCGACAGTGGAGAAATCTTTTTGGGGGTCAGGACATGTGGGGTCCCAGATTTCGGGAATGTTGTAGTCAATCGGAGCGCCGGCACTCACCGGCCAGCCGATTGCCGCGGTTCTCTTTCCCGCCGCCTGCGCTGCGCTCCAGAGCGTAGGGACGCGAAGGGCGGGGGCAAACCAGTGCCAGGGGCGAGCCCGGTCGGTCGGGTCAAGCGAGGCCAGGTGGCTATAGATGCCGTGCGCGCGGGGTGGAACACCGGTTACCAAAGTGGCGTGCGCCGGGTAGGTGGTGGAAGGATAAACGCTCTCCACCGCGTCCGCGCTCGCCCCGGAATCCACCAACTCCAGAATGTTTGGAATCGCCAGGTGGT
>DATKYV010000331.1:0-12748 GCA_035528275.1 Terriglobia bacterium
TTCTTGTCCATTGTTCCCAACCCCGGCTCAAATTTGTCAGACCGCATCCGGTAACCGTTTCTGAGATTCGGTCTCGAATTCTGCCCCGACCACCCGCTTGGTCTTGTCTGGACCAATCCAGTCAGGTTTTTGCCGCTGGCGATTCTGCTTCAATCCTAGACACGACCAATCAGGTCTGAGGGTAGCGAAATACCACCGGGGTATTGTAACCAAAATATGCGTTCAGCGCATCTATTGGACAGCCATCCCACACGATCACCAGAGGGCAAGGAAGACCAGCAGCCAGACCGCGCAGGAAGTTCTCCAACGAGGGGGCGTTAAACTTGGCGGAGGGGCAATGTAAGAAATACAGGGCGACGGGCCTCCGCCTAGGCGAGTCCGACATCGGAGCGATGACGGAGACCTTTTGCCGCAAGCACGTGTGCTGATATAGGGGGGGCGTCTAGCCCCGGGGAGAAACCGAACAAGAAGTACAAGTCTCCGGAAGACGTGAAGGAGAAGCTGGTTACGTTCTTATCTGCGGAAAACTTACCACCAAGCTCCGATTGAGGAGTGCAAGTCCTGCTGAATCAATACTTGGTACAATCGAAGTAAATCACTGTCCATGTACGGCCGATTCGACAGTTCTCATGCCCGCCCCCGCAGAGTGTCCCTCCCCATTTCCGCCCTTGCGGCGGTGGTAATCTCTGGTAAAATGGGCGATTAACGTTAGTGCAAAACGATGGACTACGACCAGCTGGCAGGTTTTCTGGAGGTCGCGAAGCTGCAAAGCTTCTCCTTGGCGGCCGAGAAGATGTTCCGGACGCAGCCGGCGATCAGCGCTCAGGTGCGGTTGCTGGAGCAGGAGTGCGGCGAGAAGCTATTTGACCGCAGCGGCAAGAAAGTGCTTCTCACTCCGGCGGGAGAAATCCTGCAGGGCTACGCGCAGCAGATGCTGGGGCTTCAAAAGGAGGCGCTGCAGGCCGTCGCTGAGTTCAACCAGACGCCACGCGGCAAGCTCTACATCGGGGCCAATGAGGCGACTTGCCTCTACGTGCTGCCCAAGACGTTCGCCAAATTCAAGCAGCTTTACCCGCTGGTGCAGATCAGCATCTACCGGAATTTCAGCCACAAGATTCTGCAGAAGGTGCACGAAGGCGCCGTGGACCTGGGGATCGTCACGCTGCCCCAGAACGCCGAGAACATGGAAGTGATTCCGGTGTTCCGCGACGAAGTCCAGGCGGTGGTCCCCAAGGACCATCCTCTGGCCAAGAAGCGCAGTGTGACCATCGAGGAGTTCTCGCACTATCCGCTCATCCTTCCCAAGATGGGCCACACGCGGGTGATGCTCGATCGCCTGTTGCGCGACTACCGGAAACACCTGCAGATTTCCATGGAGCTGGCGAGCGTCGAGACGATCAAGAAATTCGTGGGCGCCGGCCTGGGAATTTCGGTGATCAGCCGCACCTACGCTCAGCCGGAAGTGGCGGTCGGCATGCTGAAGCTGATTCCCCTGGAAGGCCAGAAACTCTACCGCGAGCTGGGCCTGATCTACCGCCGCGATCGGCACCACTCGCTGCCCGCCAAGGTATTTATCGAGGTCGTACGCGAGTCCACCAAGGTGCCCGGATCCCCCGCGACGAAGAACATTACCACGCGCTGACGAGCCGGAGACGCCGCCGCGGCGACAGACTCCGGCTCGACGCGACAACGGTTCTCCGCCCATTTGAGGCCTATGGTTAAGGAAAAAGAACACTCGACGACGAAAGGGAAGAAGCCGCTGATCGTGATGAAGTTCGGGGGCACGTCGGTGGGCAACGCCGACCGGATGCAATCCGTGGGCGAAATCATCGCCGAACAGGCCCGCAACGCCGAAATCGTGGTGGTGCTATCGGCCATGGGCGGCGTGACCGACATGCTCATCCGCGCCGCTCGGGAGGCGAGCCGGGGCGACCGCAAACAGTGGAAGGGGGTGCGGCAGGAACTGGCGCGGCGCCATCGCGAGGTGGCCGACCGGCTGCTCAGCGCCGCCGAGCAGGCCATCGTGCTTCCGCGCCTCGCCGAACAGGTGGGGAATCTGGAAAATCTCTGCTCGGGATTCTCGCTGGTGCGCGAGGTGACGCCACGCGCCATGGACACGCTCTCGAGTCTGGGCGAAGTGATGTCGGCGATTTTGATGGCGTCGATCTTGCGCTCCGCCGGCGTGGCGGCGGAGGCCGTGGACGCCACCGAGCTGATTGTGACTGACGAGAATTTCGGCAACGCCTCGCCGCACTTCGAAGAGACCCACGCCAAGACTTGCCAGCGCCTGGCGCCTCTGCGGCGGCAGGGAACCATCCCCGTGGTGACAGGCTTCCGCGGTGCCACTGCGGACGGCGTGTGCACCACGCTGGGGCGCGGCGGGTCGGACTACAGCGCCACGATCATCGGTGCGGCGCTCGATGCCGATGAGGTGTGGATTTGGACCGACGTCGACGGCGTGATGAGCGCCGACCCGCGCCTGGTGCCCGGGGCGCGAATCATTCCGGAGATCTCCTATCGCGAGGCCATCGAGCTTTCGTTTTTCGGGGCCAAGGTGCTTCATCCGAAGACCATTCATCCGGTGATGAAGAAGAAGATCCCGGTGTGGATCAAAAACTCGTTCAACCCCTCGTGCCCGGGAACCAGGATTGCTCCCGTAGCCAAGAACGAGCAGCCGGGCGTGAAGGCCATCACTTCCATCAGCGACGCCGACTTGATCACCATGAGCGGCAAGGACACGCTGAGTTTTCCGCGCCTCGCGACGCGCGTCTTCAACGGCCTGCACCTGGAGGACGTGACCACCTTGATGGTGACCCAGTCTTCCGCCGACAACGTCCTGTGTTTCGCCATCCGCGACGCGGATTTACCGCGGGTGAAGGCGCGGCTGGAGAAAACTTTTGAGCTCGAAATGCTTCACGAATACGTGGGCATTCTGGAAGTGATGTCCAAGATCGCCATCGTGGTGGCCATCGGCGAGAATATGAAGGGCACTCCCGGCATCGCCGGCAGGGCGTTCGGTGCGCTGGGCCGGCGGGAAATCAACATCATCGCCATCGCCCAGGGGTCGTCGGAATTGAGTATATCTTTTGCCGTAAAATCCGCTGACGTTAAGGACGCGGTGAAGGCAATTCACGAGGAGTTTCAATTGTAATGGTCCGCTGTCCTTTGTCCGTTGTCAGTTGTCAAGGGGCACATCGGCGTTGCCTTCTGACCCGAAGCCGCGGCTTCGCCAGGCAATCAGCAACTGACAACTGACCACTGACGACTGACAGTTTCAAACAAATGTCTTCCGCCTATCTCCAGTGCATCGAGGAAAACTGCCAGCGCCGGCAGGATCCCAAGAAGGACGCGCACTCCTGCGCCTTCTGCGGCGGGCTGCTCGAGGCGAGGTACGAGTTCGATACGATCGACGCCGATGAGTTACGCCACACCTGGCACCAGCGGCGTCTGAGCGGGGAGCCGATCGACCGCAGCGGCGTGTGGCGGTTCCGCGAGCTGATCCCGTTTCTCGATCCTGGCGCCCGAATCATCTCCCTTTCGGAAGGTTCGACGCCGCTGGTGGGGACGCGCCGCGCGGGCTGGTGGGCCGGTCCCGTCCATCTGACCATCAAGCACCAAGGCAACAATCCCACGGGCTCGTTCAAAGACCTGGGGATGACGGCGTGCATCACGCGTGCCGACTCGCGCGGCATCCGCATGGTGGCTTGCGCCTCGACGGGGAATACTTCTTCTTCCATGGCCGCTTACGCCGGACGCGCGGGACTGAAGTCACTGCTGTTCGTTCCCTATCGACAAATTTCGGCGGCGAAACTCGCCCAGGCGCTCGATTTCGGCGCCCTGGTCATCGAGGTGGGCGACACGTTTGACGAGGCGTTCGGATTGCTGCGCCAGATCGCTCCCGAATTGGGCCTCTATCTGGTGAACTCGGTCAACCCGTTTCGCATCGAGGGCCAGAAGACCATCGTCGCCGAACTTATGGAGCAGCGCGCCTGGCGTCCTCCGGATTACATCGTCGTGCCGGGCGGGAACCTGGGCAACGCTTCCGCCATCGGCAAAGGTTTGCGGGAGTTGAAGGACCTGGGATTCATCGAGAAGGTTCCGCACGTCGTGGTGATTCAAGCCGCGGGGTCGAATCCGTTTTATCGCACGCTCGCCGCCTGCTCGGCGGAACTGATTCCCGTCGACGATCCGCGCACCGAAGCCACGGCCATCCGCATCGGCCGCCCCGCCAATTGGAAGAAGGCGCGGCGCGTGCTCGAATGGACGGGTGGATTCTGCGAATCCGTCACCGACGAGGAAATCTTCGAGGCCAAGACGGTGCTCGCCGAGGACGGCGTGGGATGCGAGCCCGCCTCCGCCTCAACCATCGCCGGCGTGCGCAAGCTGGTGCGCATGGGCAAGATCGATCGCCACGCCGACGTCGTCGCCGTGCTGACTGGCAATCAACTGAAAGACACCGACTACATTATGCGCCACCGCTCCGAGTCCCAGGAAACCCACCAGCGCCTGCGCGTCGAGCCCAACCTGGACGCGCTGCGCAAAGCCTTGGAAACCGCCCTCGGCGTGCCTGCCTGAATGTAGCGGCGCTCTACGAGCCCGTCCGGGACTTCAGGAAATATCCGCTGAGCTGACGCGGCTCTGCCGTTGCCGGACGGCTAGCGAGTCGGGAGATGGTACGATTGACCTTCGACAAGTCGGCCACCTACTTTACATTACAGGAGAGGGAGGTCCTGATACAGTTGCCCGTAATACGCGCGGTGATATCTTCGCAGAGGCAAAACATCGGCGTCTTGATTTGCTTTGTAGCGGGTCTGTTTTTTTGTCCCGGCAGTTCCTGCACCTACTCTGGTGAGAATAGCGCACCGCAACAGCACCCGGCGAGGACCGGCGCGACGCAAACCGCCGCTCCGGCGCAAGGAACTGCGCAATCATCGCCTTTCCTGGAGATCACACCGACGACGGCGGTTGTGGCCGTAGGACGGCCTCGGCGGCTCAGTTTGTGGAATGACGTCGGCGAGCAAATCACTGATGCAACTTGGTCTCTCAGTAACCCTGAACTCGGCGAGATTGTTAGCGCAGAATCTGAGAAGGCAGCCCACCCAGAGACAGGGGAGCGCCCCCGACATGGCACCGTCGTACTGTTGGGAAAGGCCGCCGGTCGGGTGACGGTCACAGCCCGCTCCAAGAATGCAGCGGCCCAGGCGATGATCGAGATTGTTTCCGGTCCATATCTAGAGGGTGGCGCGAACCGCTGGGTAGTGACTGCACGACCAGGCCACTCCACAATTCGCTTTCAGCAGGCGCAACCTGCTGAGAATGCCCCGGCGATCTATTCCATTGAGAATGGAGGCGAGAAAGGCCTGTTGGTTCGAGCCCTCGACCTGGACGGTACTCAGATGTGGATATTCCGATGGGCAGAGCCGATTGGGGCCGCATCCTTGGAGGATTCCCCGACCCCCGTCCTCTCCACCCACTTGAAGCCTGGCGTCCAAGCCTTCATCAGGGCCGTGCCCGATACCCAAGGCGGGGTGATTCTACAGTTTGAAGACGCTTCTTCGCATTCGCTCCTGGCGAAGCTGGATACTTTGACCGGCAAGGAGGTGTGGCGCTACGCTTCGCCGGGCTGGCTCTACCGCACGTCGACGACGCACTATGACGGAACCCTGTACATCGTGGAGATGCAGCAATCGCCCAAGCCAGAGACTGCGCTGGTCGGCATCGATACCGTTTCCGGCGTCATTAAGTCCCGTATTCCATTTCCAGTCTCGCAGAGAGGTGAGAAGAATTCCGGATGCAAGCCGGGGAATGATCACATCGTCGAGTACCCTTCCTCCGCGGGGGCACCGTTGACTTCTGAGCACGCCTCGGTCTTTGTCGAAGTGGAAGTCTCCTCGAGCATTCGTGACTCGCAGCCCTGTGACCGTGGGGGAACTCTTTCCATCAACAACTCGCTTCGTCTGGTCGAGGTAAAACGAGACGGCAGCCACGAATGGCGGACGATCAAACAGTTTACCTACGACGGCTCACCCAACTCGCCAGAGGCCAAATCCGTACCGCGTGCCATCGCCAGCGAAGTCATTCCGGATGGCCAGGGAGGGGTTCAGGCGGCGTGGACGTACTTGGTGGAATCGGCTGCCCCAAGAATCGAAGCGCGGATCACTCGTATCTCTGCTTCGGAAATGAAAGAGTTCAACCTGCCAATTCCAGGCTGGGGCGGAACGCGATGGGATCCCTCCGACCGTAACATGGTTCTGGGTGAACACACCACGGGCATGGCGGCCGTCGGAAATCAGGTGGTGGGTTACGACGTTGTTACTGGTGCAGTGAAGTGGACCTGGCGGGCCGAGCAGGGTAGAGTCCAAATCATCATGGCACTCGCCGGCAACGGACTCCTGGTCATGAATCGAGGGGAAGTTGTGGAGCTTGATGCCAAGGGACAGCTTTCACCGAATAGCCAGGAGGTTCTTTCGAAACGATACCGCGCTCCGGTCGCTGCCGAAGATGGCGACAACGACCAGATCGATGCCGACGGCATGACCGCCTTCAGGTTTGACTATGGGCAGTTCTTTGCGATCCAAACACCCCGCCCACCTGCCCGGCCTTCTGCGCTCGTCGCAATTGCCCTCGGGGGCCGACTGTACTAGAAGCTATTTCAAAACCCTCCGTAGGACGATGGGGAGGCAGGCGATATGAAGAAACGCCTGGTAGATGGTGAGCGAGCGGTTATAGCGCACGACCAAGCGGCGGAAGTTGCCCAGCCAGGCAATGCTGCGTTCGACAGTCCGGTGCGTCCTGTTTTGGCTACGAGTTTTGCTCTTCCACCAGTTCTTTGGCGCGCTGGCCGGCACGGACCACGGCCTTGATGAGCGTGACGCGCAGGCCGCCCTCCTCGAGCTCCAGGATGCCGTCGATGGTGCAGCCTGCCGGCGTGGTGACAATATCCTTCAATTTGGCGGGATGCTCGCCGGTGTGCAGCACCAGCGCCGAGGCGCCGAGCAGCGTCTGCGCGGAAAGCTCGGTGGAGAGTTCTCGGGGCAGGCCCATCTTCACTCCCGCTTCGGCGAGTGACTCGATGATCATGTAGACGTAGGCCGGTCCCGAGGCCGAGAGGCCGGTGATCGCGTCCATGTGTTTCTCGTCCACAACCACGGCACGGCCCATCGAGCCAAAGATTTCCTGGGCGATGCTCACATCTGCGGCGACGGCATGCTTGCCGGCGGCGAGCGCCGTCATGCCGTGGCGGATCAGGCAGGGAGTATTGGGCATGGCGCGGACCACGCGCGCCGGGTGGCCAAGTTCCCGCTCGATCAACGTTGTGGTCACCGAGGCGGCAGCGGAAATGATCAGCGCGTCTTTGCGGAGAGTCTTCTTCACCTGATGGAGGAAGCCCTTCACCTGCTGCGGTTTCAAGCAGATGAGGACCAGGTCGGCGCCCTTGACGGCCCGAACGTTGTCGGTCATCGCGTTGATGCCGTATTTGTCGGTCAAGAAATCGGCGCGAGGCTGGTGGGCCACGGTCGCGACAACGCGCGCGACGGGCACCCACTGCGAGCTCAGCAGGCCGGCAAGCAAACCTTCTCCCAGCTTCCCGGCTCCGATCACCGCCAGCTTCTTGACCTGGCCGTGACTTTCCTTGCCGGCTTGAACACCTTTTTGAGTGGTTTCGGTTCCCGATTTCATTATCTTCTCCTGGCCTTTCCCTGAACCCGATGTCGGACACTAGCAGGTTGCTGAAAAACCGTAGCGGCTCCGGCCTGCCGGAGCCAAACCTCGTCTTGGAATGATCGGACTTATGGCGGGATGAACCCGCCGCTACAAAGCACGAACCCGCTATTTCAGCAACCCGCTAGCGTCGGGCCTGTGCCTGCGCTGCGGTTGCCTCGCCCTTGGCGGTTTGAATCCAGGGCATCATCCTGCGCAGCTCGCTGCCGACTTTTTCGATCAAATGCTCGGCGGCCTGGGCGCGCATGGCTTCAAAATTCTTCCGGCCCTGCGCATTCTCGTCCATCCACTCGCGGGCGAAACTACCGTCCTGAACGGCAGCGAGAATCTTCTTCATCGTTTCACGGACATGGTCGTCGATAACCACCGGCCCGCGGGTGAAGTCTCCGTACTCGGCCGTATCGCTCACCGAGTAGCGCATGTATTTGATACCGCCCTGGTAGATGAGGTCCACGATGAGCTTCAACTCGTGCAGGCACTCGAAGTAGGCAATTTCCGGCTGGTAGCCTGCCGCGACCAGGGTTTCAAATCCCCCCTTGATGAGCGCCGTCACCCCGCCGCACAACACCACTTGCTCCCCGAAAAGGTCGGTTTCGGTCTCTTCCTTAAACGTGGTCCGGATGACGCCCGCCTTCAGGCAGCCAACGCCTTTGCCGTAGGCGAGACCGATCTTCTCCGCCTGCCCCGAGGCGTCCTGCTCGACGGCCAGCAATCCCGGTACGCCGATACCCTCCACGAAAAGCTCGCGCATGCGGTGCCCCGGGCACTTGGGAGCGATCATGATGACGTCCACGGTGGGCGGCGGGACGATGAACTTGTAGTGAATGTTGAAGCCGTGCGCGAAGAGCAGCGCTTTGCCCGGACCGAGCTGAGGCTCGATCTGTTCTCTGTAGATCTTAGCCTGTACCGGGTCGGGGACGAGGAGGGCCATCAGGTCGCCGCGCCGCGTAGCCTCTGCTGCATCGTAGACCTCGAACCCTGCCTCTTTAGCCTTGGCGAAAGGCGGAGAGCCGGGCAGCTCCCCGACGATGACTTTGAGCCCGCTGTCCCTCAAGTTTAGAGCGTGGGCGTGTCCTTGACTGCCATACCCGATGATGGCGATCGTTTTTCCTGAAAAACTCTCTAGATCCCCATCTGCTTCGTAATAAACCTTGGCCATTCCTCCTCCTAATTGTTTGTCGAAGATAGGTACCTGACGAAGACGCGCCGCAGCCGCGTGCAGGGTGGGAGCCGGAGACCCTGACTCATCGGGAATCGAGCGCGACCTAGGAGGCCCGCGCGACTGCCAGTTCCGGATGCAGCACGCTCCGGGACGTACGGACGCGGGCAAAGGGCAGAAATTCCGGTCGGCCGAAAGCCGCGGAAGTCGAGCGGGGAAACTTCTCCGCTGGAATTTCCAGAAGATACTTCCCGTGGCTGGCAAAGACCAGCTTCGATTCCGGAACCGTCTCGAGAAATCGCGTGACACTCGAGGAGTCCGCCTCCGAATCGATGAACACGAAGGAGGCCTTTCCCGCCGGCTCGTGCCGGTAATAAGTGATGTGGTGGACGCCCTCAGTGCGGCGAAGATAATTGAAGATGTGCTCCACATCGGCCTCCGGGGTCTCTACCAGGGCAATGATGGAATATCCCAGGGGCCGCGCCGCCATGGCCAGAGTTGCGATCTTCACTCCCTTGCGGCGAAAAATGTTCATCAGCCGGCAAGTGGAGATCGGGTCTTCGTTGGTTTCAAGAGCCATCAGCCACTGCATGTCGCACTCCTCAAACTCAATTGCAGGGGGCTGCTCACCCCACCGCCCCTCTAAACTGCCCAGAGGTCGTCCAGAATCTCTTCCTCCACCAGAACGCGCGGTGGCTCCACCACCATCTCCGCCAGCGACGCCCCCGGGGGAACAATGGGATAGACGTTTTCCGCCGGGTCCACCCAGAAATCGATCAGGCGCGGTTCGCGGTCGCTCAGGAAATCCCGCACCGCGTCCACGACGTCCGTTCGATGCTCGACGCGGGCGCCACGAATCCCGTAAGACTCCGCCAGCTTGGCGAAGTCGGGGGCGAAATTCAGGTCAGTGTCGCAATACCTTTTCTCGAAGAAGATCTCCTGCCACTGGCGGACCATCCCCAGCGCGCGGTTGTTGATGATGGCAATCTTCACCGGCACGCGGTACTGCGCCACGGTGGCCAAGTCGTTCAGCGTCATCTGGAACCCGCCGTCGCCCACGATGGCGATCACCTGGCGGTCGGGGAAACCCAATTGCGCCCCCATCGCCGCCGGAAAACCGTAGCCCATCGATCCCAGCCCGCTCGAGGAGAGCCAAGTGCGCGGCCTGTTGAAGCTGCAGAACTGCGCGGCCCACATCTGGTGCTGGCCGACGTCCACAGAAATGACGGCGTCTTCGTCGGCGTGGCGCGACAGGGTCTCGATGACGTACTGCGGCTTCACCGTGTTGGCGTACTTGTCGTAGGTGAGGGGGTGTTCGGCGCGCCAGCTCTCGATCCGTTGCAGCCACTGTTGCCGCCCCTCGTGCGCCGCCGTCTTTCCCTGGCGGATCCGCTGCTTCAGTTCGTCGAGGAGGGCGCGCAGGGCGTCCCCCGCGTCCCCGACGATTGCCTGGTCCACGTGGACGTTCTTGTTGATCTCCGAGGGGTCCACGTCGAAGTGAATCTTCTTGGCATTCGAGGCGAAGTCCTTCAGCCGGGCGGTGACGCGGTCGTCAAAACGCGCGCCCACGGCGATCAGGAGATCGCAGTAGGAGATGGCTAGGTTGGTGGCGTAGGAGCCGTGCATCCCCAGCATCCCAAGCGAGAGCGGGTGGCGGGACGGGAACGCCCCGAGACCCATCAGCGTGGTGGTGACCGGGATGTGGGCCAGTTCGGCGAGTTCGCGTACCTCCTGCCAGGCGTTCGAAGAGATCGCCCCGCCCCCCACGTAGAGGACCGCGCGGCGGCTCTCCAGGATCATTTCCGCTGCTTGCTCGATATCCTGGTCGGTCCACTCGCGGATTCTCTCCGGGCGCTCGGATTCGGCGACGTCAGGGTAGACGGGTTCCGCCCGGTCCATGAGCACGCTCTTCGGCAGGTCCACAAGCACCGGGCCCGGGCGCCCAGAGACCGCGGCCTTGAAGGCTCGCTGGATCACCGAGGGGATATCGGCCGCCGAACGGATCAGGAACGATTGCTTGGTGCAGGGAAGGCTGATGCCAATGGTGTCGGCCTCCTGAAAAGCGTCCTTGCCGATCATGGCCGCGGGCACTTGGCCGGTGAGGGCGACGACGGGAATGGAATCCATCATCGCGGAGGTGAGGCCGGTGATCAGGTTTGTTGCCCCCGGCCCGGAAGTCCCCAGGCATACGCCGGGCTTTCCGGTGACGCGGGCGTAGCCATCGGCCGCAAACGCCGCCGCCTGTTCGTGACGCACCAGGAGGTGGCGGATGCTGGCACTGTAAAGCGCGTCGTAGAGGGGAAGAACCGCGCCGCCAGGCAGGCCGAAGAACACCTCCACCTTTTGCCGGCTGAGGCTCTCGAGAAGAATCTCCGATCCTGAGAAAATCTTTCCCATAGACTCTCGCTCTTGCTGAGGACGCCCTCTGGGGCTCAATACCGACCAGTCGGTAGGTAATTTACCACGGCCCCCAACGGGGCGTCAAGCCCCTTTTTTAGGCCTGGACTAGGGTGGATTTCCGGGGCGAAGCGCCCAGCCCCCTCATCGGGGGCAAGGCGATATCCGGTGGTACGGAGTTCCAGTCACGCGCTCCGGCGTTGGTGGGGCGAAAATCGCCCGCGCTCGAGCCGACGCCGCGCCGGGCAAAGCACTCGCGAACTTTCGCAACCGCCTGATCGGCATTCCCGTCCGCCAGGATGCCCACGGCGGGACCCGAGCCGCACACGAAGACCGCGAGCACGCCAGGGACTCGAACCCTCAAAGATTCCTCGAGTCCCGGGACGCGCTTCTCGCAGGTGGGAGGCAAGGGGGCGTCGGCATCGGGAGACGTGCCATTATCGGGCCGGGCGAAGAATTCGCAGAGCGACTGAGCCCTGCTCAGATGGCCGGTAGCTTCGACAGAAGGCTTGGTCCCCGCCGGCCCGGGCCGGGCGCCATTGACCAAATGGGTTTCCGGTGTGACGACGCTCAGGACGAAATTCTCGGGCACGACGGTGCGCCGATGGGCGTGCCAAGTTCCCTCTTCGGTGCTGGCCACGAACCCGCCGAACCACGCGGCGCGCAGATTGTCTGCACGACACTCGTAGATCGAGGCAAGGTCAAACACAGTCTTCTCGTCCAGCCCCAGGCGGAACAACCAGTCGGCGGCAATGACCCCGGCGAGCACTGCGGCGGTGCTCGAGCCCAGCCCCACGCCCACCGGCACGGAACTGTAAATCTCGAAGTCGGCCCCCGTAAACTCCAGTTCCTTCAGGTGCAGCGCCGCCTGCATGGCGCGGACCACCAGGTTCGAGCAATCACGGGGCACGCGGTCACCGTTCTCGCCGAAATACCGGATGCCCACGTGGCCATCGAGACGCGGCGTCACTTTGACGTTGAGCGGAGAGTCCAGGGCCAGCGCCGCGCAATCCATCGCACTGCCAAAATTCCCCACCGTGGCCGGAACTCGAACCAGAACCGATTGGTTTCCCATGGCACCTTCTTGCGGTGCAGCGAATCGCCCGGCCCACGAAGCATTCGCGCGCCGCCAAGCGACTCGACTGCATCGTCAAGATTGGAGCCGGTTGGCGTCAATGTAAAATTCGAAATTTTTATGGAGAGGATAGAGCGCATTTATCGCCGCGCCAAATTGTCGCTGGCGGATCTTTGTGGGTTCCGCGCAATCAGCTCTAATGTTCATCTGCTGGTTTTGGCCGCGGCCGAAAGATTCCAGCCGCCAGACGGTGGAAGTTGTGGTAGATTCCGCCGTATGGCCGAGATCGATCAAGCCAGCCAATTGACACAACTCTGCAAGCAACTTGTGGCCGCCGGCGAAAAGCGCGCCAAGCTCAAGCTGGAATCCGCGGCGCTGGGGAAGACAGGAAAGAA
>DATKYV010000332.1:0-10873 GCA_035528275.1 Terriglobia bacterium
ACGGGGAAGGGCCGGGAAACTGCGGCCTCAACTGCACAGGCGGCGGCCAAGACCCCTCCCTCCCCCAGCCAGCCACTGGTCAAGCCTCTGCCCAAGGACATCCAGGAACGGGTGGAGGGGACGGAGTACGTCAACGAGACGTTTCACTTCTCCATGTACAAGCCTCCGGGGTGGAAGATCTACGGGGGAATCTCCCGCGAAACCGGGCGCGCGATTGTGGCCATCGCCACCGAGGATGAGCGAACGCTCTTGATCGTCGACCGCCAGGTTTGGACTGGCCCGCCGGATGTGCACAGCGACACGGTGGAGGAGAATCTCCGGCAAGCCTATCAGGATTTCTCAAAAGAATCGGAATCCTCGGCGCAATTGGACGGTCGGGCGGCGATTCGGCGTTCCTTCACCGGCCTGTTGGACGGGACAGAGTGGCACGGGGTCGCGGTCCACGCGGCACGGGGCAACACACTCTTCGGGATTATCGGATTGACTTCGGCTGAGACCTACCAGTTTCAGCAGGCCGTCTTCAACAAGATCATCAAGTCGTTCCGCTTCATTGGCGGCACGCCGGAGGGAACCGCATCCCCATGATGCTCGAGGTCGCCGCATCCTGCAGAGCTCGCCGCAGCTCGGATTTCCTTTCCGTCGCGCACAATTTGAGGTTGCAACTATTTGCATTTAAGTTGCAACAAGAAGCGGTTGAGTAGCCCGTAAGTCCTTATGTCTCAGCCCTCCGATTGACAGCTTCCCCGTATTCCTCTTAATATCTAAAGTGTTTAACTTGCAGGAGTCCTGAGCGGGAGTAATCGTCGAGAACCGTCTCCATGTTTCAATCACTTGTCATTACACTGCGCGAGGGAGTTGAGGCGGCGCTGATCGTCGGCATCGTCCTCGGGTACCTTCGCAAGACTGGGCGTGGCGCGTGGAATCGCATTGTGTATTGGGCCCTGGCCGCCGCACTCGGAGCCAGCTTGGTGGGTGCCTTGGCCCTGAGCCGGGTTGATGTCAACGAGGAGGCTTTCGAGGGCTGGCTCTTGATTACCGGCTCGGTATTCGTCGGCTCGATGGTTGTCTGGATGTGGAAGACGGGGAAGCACCTGAAGCAGGAAATCGAAACGAAACTGTCCGACCTTACGACCACGCCGTCGCGCGCCGCGGCCGTTGGGCTTTTCCTCTTTGTCTTTCTCATGGTTTTCCGGGAAGGTGTAGAAACGGTGCTCTTCCTGGCGGTGGTTTCCCTGCGCACGAGCGAACTCATGGATTTTATGGGAGGCATCCTGGGGCTGGGCCTGGCGATTGGTTTGGGCGTGGCACTCTTCAAGGGCAGCCTGAAGGTCAATCTGCGGAAGTTTTTTGCCGTCACCACGCTGGTGTTGATGGTCGTCGCCGCTCAACTGCTGGTCGCCGGTGTGCACGAACTGTCGGAAGCGCGGATACTCCCCTCCAGCCGGCGCGAGATGGCTCTGATCGGCCCGATCGTCAACAACGATGCCTTCTTCTTCGTCGCAATCGTGGCGCTCTGTCTGTTCCTGATTATCGCCCAGCGCTTTCGGGCGGGAGGATCGGAGCCCTCCGCGGAGGGGCTTTCCCAACCGGAGCGCCGCAAGGCGCTGGCCGAACAGCGGAGAGAGCGCTTCTGGAAGACCGCAGCGAGCGCCGTCGGAGCGCTCATCATCGTTCTGATCAGCGCGGAGTTTATCTATTCGCGCGCCGCCCAGGCCATTTCGCCTCCCGAACCGGTGAGCGTCGCCAACGGCGAGGTGCGCATGCCCAATGCCGCGCTCGGCGATCACAAGCTCCACCGGTATGTCGTCCGCGCCGGCGGGGCCGACGTGCGGTTCATCGTCATCCTTGACGCCTCCGGGGACGTACACGCGGGGCTGGACGCCTGCCAGATTTGCGGGGCGCAGGGGTATTACCAGGACGGGCCGTGCCTCTGCTCAATGTCGTCGTGCGCTTGCGGCGCGTGCCCCTCGATCCTCGCCTCCCGGAGTTTCAAAACGTCGTCGCTGTAGGCGCGGATTTCGCCGCTTTGCGGAAACTCTCCCCGGCCTGGAGGGTCCAGGGGCCGGGAAGCTCCGGCCCTCTCTCTTCAGACCAATGCGTCATCGGGTCCCACGTGGCTTCGCGGCTGCGGCTGCAAGTGGGGGATTCCGTCGAGCTGGAAAAAACTCTCGAGGAGGGGAAGGAGGCGCGGCTGGATTCCATGGCGTTCCGGGTCTTGGCGATTCTTTCCTCCGGCGCGTCCGAGGACGACCGGGTTTTCGTTTCGCTGGCTCCTCTTCAGGGTCTCGCGGAACTGGAAAGGAAGATCAGCCTCGTGGAGCTGAGCGTTCCGGGGGAGACCGAGGAAATCGAAGGCGTCGTTCAAGAGCTTTCCGCGGCGCTGGGAGGTGCGGAAGTCCGCCCCATTCGCCAGATCGTCTATTCCCAGGGCAAAGTCCTGGAGACCATCCGCGGCCTTCTGCTTTCCTTGACGGCGCTGATTCTGGTCATTATCGCCTTGTGCGTGATGGCGACGATGACCGCCATCGTGCTCGAGCGTCGAAAGGACATCGCGGTCATGAAGGCCCTGGGGGCCGGCGACCGTCTGGTGATGCGCCTATTTCTTGCCGAGGGAGCGGGGCTGGGATTAATAGGAGGATTGGCCGGGTTCGGATTGGGGTATCTCATTGCCCGCGACCTGGGCCAGCGATTGTTTGCCGTGGCGCTCGATCCCGCGTGGTGGGCGTTTCCGGTGGTCTGTCTGTTGAGCGTGGGTCTGGCGGTGACGGCCACGCTTTTTCCGGTCAGAATCGTGCGTTCGGTCCAACCGGCCACGGCGCTCAAGGGAGAGTAGAACGTTGTCATTCATCGAAGTGCGGGAACTGACCAAGAAGTATGGCGCGGCGATTGACGCCCTCCACGGAGTCTCTTTCGCCGTGGAGAAGGGCGAGTGGATTGCCGTGATGGGACCGTCAGGCTCGGGCAAGAGCACGCTGCTGAACATCCTCGGCGGTTTGGACTCTCCCACTCGCGGCGGCGTGAGGGTTGCCGATGAGGAATTGTCGCGCCTGCCCTCGGCGGAGCTGGCGCGCTTCCGCGCCGAGAAAATCGGATTCATCTTTCAGCAGTTCCACCTGGTTCCCTACCTGACGGCGCTCGAAAACGTGATGCTCGCCCAGTACTTCCACAGCCTGGCGGATGAGCAGGAGGCGGCCGATGCCCTGCGGCGCGTGGGGCTTGGCGAGAGGCTCCAGCACCTTCCTTCCCAGCTTTCCGGGGGCGAACAGCAGCGCGTGTGCGTTGCCCGGGCGCTCATCAACCAACCCAATCTGATCCTGGCGGACGAGCCCACGGGGAACCTGGACGAAGTCAATGAGGCGGTGGTGATGGGACTGTTGACCCAACTGCACCGCGAAGGTCACACGATTGTCATGGTCACGCACGATCCGGAAATCGGGCGCATGGCCGAGCGGCGCATCGAGCTCCACCACGGACGCTTGACCGATGTCTCGGTTTTCCCCGCCAGCGAAGAAGAACTGATCGATAACCTGTTGAAAGCCGTCTGGAAGACTCGAGAGGATTCCGGTCAGGCGGCGCTGGCCGCCGAGGGGCTGCCCGAGTTTCTTGAAAACCGCGCAACGTTTCTCCTGATGGCCCAGGAGGAGCTGGTCAGGCTGGGCGGCGGAGAGCTCGCCCTCACCCTGAACGGCGAGCGCCGGGCGCGAGACGTGATCCGCCGCCACCGACTCGCCGAGCGCCTTTTCTTCGACACTTTCGGCCTGGAAGAGGATTTGCTCGACGCCAACGCTTGCAAGATCGAGCACACCCTGGGCTCCGAAGTGACGGAGAAGATCTGCACCTTCCTCCAACATCCCAAAACCTGCCCGCACGGTTCGCCCATCCCGCGCGGCGAGTGTTGTCAGCGCCGATAACCCGCCTCACCGCACCGCAGAGACCTATCCCGGCTCGACGTTGGTGAGGTGGAGCGTCAGAAGGGCCCGGCAATCAATACACACAAATTGAGACGGTGAGTTTTCCCCGTCGCGTATCGCGAAGACCTTCCACTCGCCGCAGCGAGCGCAGGGAGCCGTGGGGCGGGTCGGATCGGGTTCGGGCGGAATCTGGAACTCGCCCTCGAACTCGCCCAGCCGCGATGTCTCGAGCTCGAAGGTGGTGTAGCAATTATTGCAGACGTGATTGAAGCAGCATTCGGGCTTGCACGAGTAGAGGACGTTGTGTGAGCCGCATTGCGGGCAGGCGACATCGAGGGGCGCGAGCGTCATGGTTCACCAGCATCACCCGCCGTGGAGTGCCCTGTCAAGCCGCGGCGCGAATCGCGCCCCCGGCGGCCTTTTTAGGTGTAACGAAGCCAGCGCCAGAGTTCCACCACCGAGGGCCGCTTGCCGTACATCAGGATGCCGACGCGATAGATTTTGGCGGAAACGTACAGGATGCCCGTGGTGGTCAGAACAATCAGGCCGATGGAGAGGGCGATCTGCCAGAGGGGCGGCGTCTGAAGAACGATTCTGAGGACCATGAGGATGGGCGCGAAAAAGGGAATCATGGAGAGCACGATGGAAAGCGTGGAGTTCGGGTTGCGCATGACCACGATAAACATCATGTAGCCGAGCAAAACCAGCACGGTGAGCGGCATCTGCACCTGTTGCGCGTCCTCGTCGCTCGAGACCATGGCGCCGGCGGCGGCGTAAAGTGAGGCGTAGAGGAAATACCCGCCCAGATAGAAGATAATCAGGTAAACCAGCGTCGAAATGGGAAGCACGATGTGGGGAATGGAGCTGCCCGGCCGCACCGCGGAAGCAACTAACCCGCCGTAAGCGGCGACCAGGGCGGCGGAAATCGTCCAGATCAAGTACTGGGTAAATCCCGCCGCCGCTACGCCCAGCAGCTTCCCAACCAGCAGATGGAAAGCCCGCAGCGAGGAGACGAGGACTTCGCTCATCCGTGTGGTTTTCTCTTCCAGAACGGACCGCAGGGTGGCCAGGCCGTAGACGAGCAGCGTCACGTAAAGCACCACCATCATCACCAGGGCCGTGGCCAGGGTCTGTCCCTTCTCTTCCACCTCGCCTTCCTTGGTGACCTTGACCAGTGTGACTTCCACGCCCCCGACCAGGTCGCGCACGTTGTCGATTTGGAGGCCCCGTTCCTCCAGTCGCTCGGCGATCGCCGCCTCCCTCACCGCCGACCTGACGGCCCCGGCGAACTCCAGGTCACCCGGGTTCCGGGTGTGGAACGTTGCCGAATCCCCCTCCAATACGGCCTTCGGAATGACCAGAAAACCGTCGAGCTTGCCCTGGTTCACCTGGGCGCGGAGCTCGGCGCGAAGCTTCTCTTCATCCTCGTCGCTCGGTTCCTGAACAGTTTTCACCACCTGGTAGGCGGGCTCGCCGTTGGGGAGTTTTTGGTCGAGCCCTTGCGTAACGCGCGCCGCCATTTCTCCCGTTTGGTCGAGGATGGTAATCTTCAAAGTGTGGGCGCTCTGATGGCGCAGCAAAATGGCGGGCAGAGCGATGACGCCGATCATCATGAGCGGAAAGGCGACGGTGCCGATAATGAAGCTCCTGGTCCGGACGCGCGCCAGGTATTCGCGTTTCATCACCAGCCAGATCTTACGCATGGGTCTCCGAAACCTTCTGAATAAAGATATCGTTGAGCGGGGGCTCGACGAGCTCGAACCGCGTGATCCGCACGCCCCGCGCGACCGCCAGCCTCAGGATTTCCTGCGGGTCCGCTCCGGGCCGGAGCTTGGCCTCCACCACAGCCCCAAAGTGGTTGAGGTTCTCGATCAGGGCGGGCTGATTCAGGAAATCTCCGTCACCTGAATACTCAATGCGCACAGTATTTTTCCCGAAAGACTGCTTGATGGCTCGCAGGTCGCCGTCTAGAACGCTTTGCCCTTTGTTGATGAGACAGATGGAGTCGCACATCAATTCCACCTGCTCCATGCGATGGGTGGAAAGAATAATGGTGGACCCTTGCTCGCGAAGTTCCAGCATCAGGTCCTTGATCAGCCCGGCGTTGACCGGGTCGAGCCCCGTGAAAGGCTCGTCGAGGATGAGCAGCGAGGGTTTGTGGACGACGGTGGCGATGAACTGCGCTTTCTGCTGCATGCCTTTGGAAAGGTCGTTGACTCTCTTCTCCGCCCAGGGCGCAAGGTCGAGCCGCTCCAGCCATTGGTGAATCCGGCGCGTGGCTTCCTTTTCCGACAGTCCCTTCAGCCCGGCGAGGAAAACCAGCACTTCGCGGACCTTCATGCGCGGGTAGAGGCCGCGCTCCTCGGGCAGGTATCCGATCAAATCCTGCGTGCGGTCGCTGGCGGGTTCGCCGAACACTTCTATGCTGCCCTCGTCCGGCAGCAGGATTCGCATGATCATGCGCAGCGTGGTGGTTTTTCCGGCGCCGTTGGGACCCAGCAGTCCGAAGACCGCTCCCTGCCGGACGCGCAGGGAGAGGTCACGGACGGCGACAATCGAATCGAAGCGCTTGGTTACGTTTTGGAGAACGACAGCGTCCATGCGGGAACCGGTTCACCCTCCTCGGGACGAACCGGTGTTTCTCAATCGGGAGATCCGGTTCGGCGCCAGCAGCCTGGCTTGGAAGCGTATTTACATTTCTAGCATCAAATAGCCCTGGCAGGCAACCGGCAACTTGCCCGGCTGCGGCGAAATGTTCCACCGGGACCGGCTGCTGCGGATTTCCGCGGAGCCGCTGTACGAATCTTTGCGCTTCGAGTAAGATGAACCGGCGGCGGCCGCTGTTCGATTTTCGGAAAGGCGGAAGGCATGAGGAATGTGGTCATCATCGGTTCGGGGTGCGCGGGGCTGACAGCGGCCATTTATGCGGCCCGCGCCAACCTGCAACCTCTCGTCATCCGTGGTGTGGAGGCGGGCGGGCAGCTCACCCTCACGACTCTGGTCGAAAATTTCCCGGGTTTTCCGAAGGGCGTTCAGGGTCCGGAGTTGATCGACCAGATGCAGAAACAGGCGGCGGAGTTCGGCGCGGAATTCAAGGAGGGAAACGTCATGAGCGCCGACCTCTCGCGGCGCCCTTTCACCCTGGAAGTGGACAAGGAAAAGATCGAAACCCGAACTCTCATCGTGGCCTCGGGCGCTTCCGCCAAACTGCTGGGTTTGGAATCGGAGCGCAAACTCCTGGGTCATGGCGTCTCCACCTGCGCCACCTGCGACGGATACTTCTTCCGCGGCAAAGAGGTTGCGGTTGTCGGCGGAGGCGATACGGCGGCCGAGGAGGCCCTTTTCCTCACCCGCTATGCGAGCCAGGTCAATCTCATCCACCGCCGGGACCATCTGCGCGCATCGAAAATCATGCAGGACCGCCTGTTGCGCAACGAGAAGATCAAGCCGATCTGGAACTCAGTGGTCGTGGATATCCAGGATGTGGGGAAAGGCGAGGTCACGGGAGTAAGACTGCGCGACGCGAAAACAGACAAGGAAACGCTCAAGCCCTGCGACGGCGTCTTCATCGGCATCGGCCATTCGCCGAACACCGAGCTCTTCCGCGGCCAGCTCGAGATGGACGATCTCGGCTACATCGGCACGCACGACGGGGCAAAAACAAGCGTGGCCGGCGCGTTCGCCGCCGGCGACGTTCAGGACCGTGTCTACCGCCAGGCCGTCACCGCCGCCGGCTCGGGCTGCATGGCCGCCATCGACGCGGAGAAGTTCCTCGAAGCCGAACACTGAAAGGCAGGTGTCAGGTGCCAGGCGTCAGGTGCTAGTCAGCTCCGGGGCGCGCGGCTTTGCAATGACCTGGCAGCGGAAACCTGGCACCTGACACCTGAAACCCGTTCTTCATGCTCCGATCTTTCCTCCTCTACCTGTCGGAACGCCAAGCCCTCAAGAATCTCCTTTCACGATATGCCCTGGGGCGCCGTCTGGCTGGCCGGTTCATCGCCGGTGAGGAGCTGGAAGACGCGGTTCGCACCGTGCGCCGCTTGACGGGTGAAGTCTTCGCGGTCACGCTGGATTATCTGGGCGAAAGCGTGCACGAAACGCGGCACGCCGAACAGGCTCGCGACGTTTACCTCGGCATCCTGGACCGGCTGGAGGCGGAAGGAATCCAATCCCACATTTCCGTCAAGCTGACGCAACTCGGGCTGGAAATTGATGAGGCGCTCGCGTGCCGCAACTTGCGGGCCATCTGCGAGCGCGCCGTCCGCTGCCGAAGTTTTGTGCGCATCGACATGGAAAACTCTGCCCACACGGACGCCACGCTGCGGGTCTTCCGGGCCGCCCAGGCTCCGCCCGAAGTGCTGGGCATTGTTATCCAGGCATATCTCTATCGCAGCGAGACGGACATTGCCGAGTTATTGGGTTGCGGGGCGCGGATTCGCCTCTGCAAGGGCGCTTACAAGGAACCCCCCGAAGTCGCGTTCCCGCGCAAGGCCGATGTGGACGCCAACTTCGTCATGCTGATGGAGAAGCTGCTGGCGAGCGGCCTTGATCACGCCATCGCCACCCACGACTCGAAGATGGTCGCCGCCACGCGGGAGTTTGCCCGCGCCCGCGGCATCGCAGCGGAGCGGTTTGAATTCCAGATGCTCTATGGAATCGGGCGGCGCATGCAGCGCGACCTGCTCCGGAAAGGCTACAGAGTCCGCATTTATGTTCCCTATGGGAAGCAGTGGTATTCGTATTTCATGCGACGCCTCGCCGAGCGGCCTGCCAATCTGCTGTTTCTGCTCAAGAATCTTGTTCGAGGCTGAGGCGATGTATCAAGGAGGCCCTAAGCGGGTTTGTAGCGCGAATCTTTTCCCTTTCCGGGGTTCTTCACGCACACGGCCAATCCGTCGCGAAGAGGAATAATCGTCGTGAAGAGATCCGGGGAGCGGTAAATGAGACGGTTGAAATCCTGAATGGCGCGGGTTGCGGCGTCCTTGCGGGGCGCGAGGCGTGCCGCGCGTCCCGACCAGAGGACGTTGTCGCTGATGAAGAGCCCCCCGGGCCTCAGCCGGGGGACGGCAATCCGCAAGACCTCCGGATATTGGCTCTTATGGACATCGTTGAAGATCAGGTCAAACGGGCCATCGGTTGCTTGCAGCAACTGGAGCGCATCACCGGTCAGAAACTTGACGCGGTCGTCGACGCCGGCGCGTCGAAGATACTTCCGCGCGCGCTTGGCGTTGGCCGGGTTTTCGTCCGTGTAATAGACCATCCCGTAGGGCCCCACGGCACGCGCCAGCCAGGCCGTGGAATAGCCGATGGCTGAGCCCATCTCGAACACCCGCCGCACCCCCGCCAGCCGCGCCAGTTGGTAGAGCAACCGCCCGCACGCCGGGCCGACGATCGGCACCTTGTGGCGCGCCGCGTACCTTTCCATTTCCGCGATCACTCGGTCGCGG
The DNA here is from genome assembly GCA_035528275.1 of Terriglobia bacterium. Lineage (GTDB taxonomy): Bacteria > Acidobacteriota > Terriglobia > UBA7540 > UBA7540 > DATKYV01. The sequence continues at coordinate 9,359 of DATKYV010000332.1, forward strand.
CGGGGCAGCAAAGCATAGAGATACTTTTCTGTTCTCGGTTCCGTAATCCCTTTCATGGACACCTGCCGTGAGGGTCGATCTCCTCATCGTGGTTTGGGAACAGCCAGCGGGCATTCTAGCGGGCGCGACTGAGGAGCGCAACTGCTCTGGCCACGATCGCAGTATCCCTTTCTCCGTCGATAACCAGGCGTGTAGCGATGACGTGAATAAGGAGCGGCCCAGCGCGCTTACCCCCTTTTATTGAAGTTCCTGAACGCCTTGTGGATTTGTTTCCACTTTCTCTTCTGCTCCTGGCGCAGATACACGTCCTGCTTCACCGACAGATGATCGAGTTCTTTTTGCAGCTTGCGGTAGTTTCCAAGCCGTTCGGGCTGGAGAGCGCCTTCATCCAAGGCTTCCAAGACCGCGCAGCCGGGTTCGGTCTGATGACGGCAGTCGTTGTAGCGGCAGCGCGCCGCGAGTGAACGAATATCCTTGAAGGAATGATCGAGCCCTTCCTCGCTCTGCCAGAGCTGCAGCTCGCGCAATCCCGGCGTGTCGATGATCATTCCGGCGTCTGGAAACAGGACCAGTTGCCGGGACGTCGTGGTATGCCTACCGCGACCGTCGCTTTCCCTGATCGGCGCCACGCGAAGCATTGCCCCGCCCGCCAGACTGTTAATGAGGGTGGATTTTCCCACCCCCGACGACCCCAGGAGCACGGCGGTCTGCCCTTTGGTGAGGTAGGTGAGGATCTTGTCGAGACCCTTGCCGGTGAGCGCGCTGATCGCGTGGATGGGGACTCCGGGAGCCACGGTCTCCACCTCGATGACGAACCTGTCTGCATCGGGGCAGAGGTCCGATTTGCTGAGCAGAATTATGGGGCGCGCGCCGCTGTCCCAGATCAAGGTCAGGTATCGCTCGATTCTCCTCAGGCTCAAGTCCCGGTTCAGCGAGGTTACGATGAACGCACAATCGACGTTGGCGGCGAGAATTTGTTCCATCGTCCGCTTTCCCGCCGCCTTTCGTGAGAATTTGGTCCTTCGCGCCAAAATTCGGTGGATTGCCGCGCGATCGCCTCCGGGACGCGGGCGCACCACCACCCAGTCTCCAACGACGGGGAGATCGCCCCTCTCGACGGCCGCGTGGAGCATTCTGCCGGCGACCTCTCCGATCCGCTCTCCGGCTTCGCTCCAAAGCCGGTAACTGTCCTTCTGCTCCTCTACAATCCGGGCAGGGATGAACGGCTCACAATCTTGTGGACCGAGTTGTGAGGCGAAAAATGGATTCCATCCAAGATCTTCCGCTTTGGGCACGGCAAGAAACTCCTTTCGATTTGCGGTCCGGCGCGTCCGGGGGTTCCTTTTCAATGGAAAAGGCAAGAGCGCGCGGGGCCACTCGTCGGCTGGATCCGATCGCTCCGAGTTAGGCTCAGCGAGCTATTGAGATTGTTGTCGGGGAATTAGTGGTCGTTCGGTTCGGGCTCTCTGCGCGCGCCGCAGGGGTAGTCACCGCATGGGTTTATGCCGTGGGCTT
>DATKYV010000333.1:0-11863 GCA_035528275.1 Terriglobia bacterium
AATACGCGTTAATCCACCCCACGGCACTCTACGCGACCAAGCAGTGGGCGCCCGAGCATTTTGCCCAATTGGGGATTTATCTCGAGCGCGAGATGGGGCTTGCCACGGTGTTTTCCTGCGGTCCCGGCGAAGGGACAGTTCTTGATGCGGTGGAGCGCGCTGCAAACACACCTCTGCGGCGCGTCGAAAGCGCGAGCCTGGGAGAATTCGCCGCGGTGCTGGCCGAGGCCCGCCTTTCCGTGGGAAATGACAGCGGCCCGGCGCACATGGCGGCGGCTCTGGGACGGCCCGTGGTGGTCATCTTCGGCTCATCAAGTTCCCAAATCTGGGGGCCGTGGCCCCGGCGAGCCGGGGGCCGGGTGGTGCAGAATTTCTACGACTGCAATCCCTGCCCGGGCGACCACTGCTACCGTTTTGAACGCCCCGAGTGTATCCTTTCCGTCAGCTTCGAGCAGGTGCGCTCGGCGGTCGCGAGCATCCTGGTCGAATCGGCGCAGACTTCGCGGTAGAGAGAGAAATTGATGGAGAAACCCAGGGCCCGTCAACTGACGGGAATCGTCCGCAACTTCCGACGGCGAACCATCGGCGTGTTGGGCGACTACATGCTGGACGAATTGTTGCGCGGCGAGGCCACTCGGATCTCGCCCGAGGCCCCCGTGCCCGTGGTGAAGATGGGGAGCCCGCACGAAGGCGAACTCTTTGCGGGAGGCGCGGGGAACGTCGCGGCCAACATCGCTGCACTGGGCGGTCGGGCGATTCCCTTCGGGGCCATCGGCGACGACGAGAGTGGCGACCGGCTGCGCGCCCTGCTGCGGAGTCATCGCATCCCGACCACTGCGCTCCTGCGCGAACCGGGCCGCGTGACGCCGCGCAAGGTTCGCATCGTCGCCCACCAGCACCAAATGCTGCGGCTGGACTTCGAGTCTCCCGCGCGAATCTCACCGCGCACCGAAGCGTCCCTCATCCGCAGGTTCGCCCGTTGGGCGGGCCGGCTGGACGCGCTGGTCATCTCCGATTATCAAAAAGGGACGGTGACGACGGAGTTGTGCCATCAGATCTCGGCGCTCGCCCGGCAGAAGCGCGTTGCCGTCTTTGTCGATCCCAAACCCGAGCATCCGGAGATCTGCCGCAACGCCACGGTGGTTACTCCCAACCTGCGCGAGGCGGAACTGATGGCGGGCATCACGATGCGCAATCGACAGTCGCTGGAGACGGGCGGGCAGCGGTTGCTTGCCGAATTCGACTGCTCATATCTCCTCATCACCCGCGGCAGCGAGGGCATGACGCTCTTTGAATCGAACGGCGACGTGCAAGAAATCTCCAGCGTGCCGCGTCCCGTTTATGACGTCACCGGCGCGGGCGACACAGTGATTGCCGTCCTGACGCTGGCCTTCTGCTCGGGAGCCACGATGAAAGAAGCGGCGGAATTGGCCAACCTCGCCGCTAGCCGCGTAGTCCTTAAGTTCGGCACGGCCGAGATCTCACCACGCGAATTGCTGGACGCCGTGGCCGGTAATCTCCAGAAAACCTGACCGGATTTCGGGACGCGCTATCCGGTACCCTCGCGCTGCAAGGACTCTTCCACGAAGGCTGGAACGCGAACGAATTGGGGGAACTTCCATGCTTCCAATCATCAATCTTCGCCGCTCACGAGCTGCGTGGGTTGCCGCGCTTGCCCTCGGCGTGGGATTCCTCGTTCGGACTGCGGTTGCGCCGAGGGCGAGTTCCGCTGCCCGCCCCGCGGCTCCAGAGGAAGCCCGCTATGAGATCGCTGTGGCGAAAAACGTCATGGTGACCATGCGCGATGGCGTGCGCCTGGCCACCGACGTCTATCGCCCGGCATTGAACGGTCAACCGGCGCCGGGAAAATTCCCCGCCATCCTGGAACGCACACCTTACGACAAAGATGGGATCGAAAGCTGGGCGCGCTATGTCGTGCCGCGCGGCTACGTGGCCGTCGGCCAGGACGTGCGGGGACGCTACGCTTCAGAGGGAACGTGGCGCCCGCACCGCGATGATGTGAACGACGGATTCGACACCGCGAAGTGGATCGGCGAGCAGGAGTGGTCCAACGGGAGTTTCGGCACCGTGGGCACTTCCTATCCCGGCGGCACGCAGCACGCGCTGGCCATCTCCAATCCACCCTATCTCAAAACGATGATTCCCGTGGATGCCATGTCCGACTACGGCCGCTACGGCATCCGCCACAATGGCGCCTTCGAGATGCGTTGGATGAACTGGATTTTCAATATCGGCGCGCCGAACGGCAGCGACGCGGCGCGCGATCCCGCAGTGCGCCAGGCCCTCCTGCAATTGGCAGATCACGTGCGCGAGTACGCTAAAGGGATGCCCCTTCGGCGCGGGACATCTCCCCTGCGACTGGCGCCCGACTACGAAGCCTGGCTGGTCGAGGCCATGAGCCACGGCGATGATGACGATTTCTGGAAGAATATGGGGGCGAGCGTCGTCGACCATCTGGCCGAGTACAAGGACATTCCCGTCTACCACGTGAGCGGGTGGTACGACTCCTGGGGGGCGCAGGTCGCCAACCTCAACTACGTGGAGCTTGCCAAGGTCAAAAAGCAACCGCAGCGGCTGGTCATGGGACCGTGGACGCACGGCGGGCAGACTCAGAGTTTCGCGGGAGAGGCGGAGTTTGGTCCGGAAGCCGCGCTGGATTTTAACGCCTTCAGGTTACGCTGGTTTGACCACTGGCTGAAGGGAATTGACAACGGCGTGGACCGCGAACCACCCGTCCGGATCTTCGTGATGGGTGGAGGTGACGCGCACAAGACGCCGGAAGATCGCATCTTCGTCGGCGGCCACTGGCGCGACGAGCAGGAATGGCCACCCTCGCGCGCGGCAATCACCGCTTACTACCTCCACGCGGACGGAACCCTCTCGCCCGAGAAACCCGGCGAAGCTGATTCGGTTACTCACTTTCTTTTCGATCCCCGCCACCCTGTGCCTACGATTGGCGGCAATATTTCATCGGAAGGCCCGTTGATGTTCCGCGGCGCCGCGGACCAGCGCTGCCGCGCCGATCTTTGGACGTGCGAGGATACGCGCCCGCTTTCGGCGCGGAACGACGTGCTGGTGTTTCAAACGCCGCCGCTGGAGCGCGACGTCGAAGTCACCGGCCGACTGATTGTGAAGTTGTGGGCGTCGTCGAGCGCCGTGGACACGGACTTCACGGCGAAGTTGATTGACGTCTATCCGCCCAATGCCGACTTCCCCGCCGGAGTGGATTTGAACGTCGCCGACAGTATCGTCCGCGCCCGCTATCGCGACTCGCTCGAAAAGCCCACTTTCATGCGGCCCGGAGAGGTCTACGCTTTCACCATCGAAATGTATCCCACCTCGCTGGTCTTCAAGCGCGGCCACCGGATCCGCCTGGACATCTCGAGCAGCAACTTCCCGCGCTTCGACATCAATCCCAACACCGGCGAGCCGCTGAACAACAACCGCCGTTTGGCGATCGCCAAGAACGCGGTCTACCACGACGCCCAACACCCCTCTCACATTAAGTTGCCGATTGTGCCTTGAGCGCGAAGGGTTTCCTGTGATCTAAAAGGGCGAATACGCCAGGCCCTTGGTGTTACGGTCCACAACCAGATCCAGCGGGGGATCCACGTTGTTGATGCGCACGGTAACGACGACGGTGTTCGACCCCTTCGATTCCGAGCCCAGGATCTGGAAATCGCTGATCTTGCCGTAGTCGCCGTGCTCGCCCCAGCCGCGAAGGAAATCCTCATAGGTGTAGGAGGCGCTGGGCTTCCAAAGCCGATAGGCTTCCTGGTAATTGCCTTCGTGCAGGACGGTCAGGAAACGGGCCACGGCGCGTTCCTCCGTGTAGTTGCGGAACTTGACGAAGAGCAGAGCTCCGAGAACGATCAGGGGGATCAGCACGGCGAGCGCATACCGCAATTTCTTATTAGGAGGCTTGGGGGCTTGAGCATCCAACAGAGTCACGGTAGACAGCTCCATGAATCCCCTTCGCGACATGAATGCGACGCTCGGGGGATTATAAGGTGGCGACGGCGCCCACCACCTGTTGAAAGACTATCACGAAACCGGGCGAATCGAGCTCACAGGGTGCGGCGGAAAAGGACGGTCGCCACGACCATGGCGAGAAGTGTGAAAATCAGCAAGTAGCCAAGATCGCCGGCAATCGCCATCAATCCCGTGTTCTTGAGCAGAAGGCTCTTGAAGGCATGCACGGCGTAGGTGAAGGGATCCACTGCCGCGATGGCCTTCATCCATGCGGGAAAACCGTTGGTCGGATAAACGGCACCACTGGGAAAGAACAGCAAGGTGTTCAACACGCCGAAGGTGGCCCGGGGAACCAAAGGGTCGCTGACGCGCACCATCATCATAAACATCATGCTGATGAGCGCCAGCGAGGTGGTGACGATAACCACGAGCAGCTTCAACAGGCGCACCGGGTCGAGGGGATTGGGAATGCCGGCGATAATCGACCCCAGTGTTGCCAGCACGAGGCCCGCAAGAAACGCCTTGATGGCCCCCGAAAGGTTGAAGCCAAGGATCAACTCGAATTTGGTGATGGGGGTTACGAGATATCCCTCGTGCAGCCCGCGCGCTTTGTCGTCAATGTAGATGATTCCCCCGCCGATCATCGCGGAGACGAAGATGGCGAGAACGATGGAGCCGGGCAGCAGATACTGGATGTAGGGCACGTAGGGATAAAGCTCGACCACAGAAAGCGTCGCACCTTCGGGAACCCGCGGGTCCTCTCCTCCCTGGTTATAAGTCCGCAGGAGCTCCGCGAAAACTCCCTGCAATGCCCCGACTGAGAAGTTATCCGTGTTGTCTTCCATGAGAGCCAGCTCCGGCGCAGTTCCGGCAAGAACGCGCCGAGAAAACTCCGGCGGGATGTTCAGCACGGCGTTGATGCGCCCGTCGCGCAGGTCGCGCATGGCCTGGCGAGGGTCCGCATACTCGATGGTCTCGAACGTCCGGGCGTTGGCGGCCACGGCTCCGAACATTTCGCGGAGCTTCACCGTCGGCATCCCATGGTCTTGGTCGACGATTCCTACCCGCAGTTCCTTGATTTTTCCGCCGAACGCATATCCCAGCACCACCAATTGGACGAGGGGGAAGAACATGGAAACTATGATGAGCGTAGGGCTCCGCATGAACTTGCGCACGTCCCGCTCGATGAGGGCCAAGATGCGATGCATGACGAATCTCTTCTAACGCCTCTGATACATGAAGCTCGGATCGAAAACGGATTCCTGCAGCTCGTCGCGAAGCTGCCTGCCCGTGAAGTGCACGAACACATGGTCCAGGGTGGTGCTCTGGACGGAAAGCGAGGCAATTTCTATTCCCGCGCGCCGGGCCGCCTCCACCAGTTCCACCGTGGTGCGCGGGCCATTGTTGGAGGCGACGCGGTACACGTGGTCGGTGGCGGTCACGCTTTCCACCTCCGCCAGCTTCCGAAGGGTTTCTGTCCACTCCTCGGGGACGCTCGAAAAACTGACTTCCAGGGTGTTGGTCCCGGGAATCGCCGCTTTGAGTTTCCGCGGCGAATCGAGGGCCACCAGCTTGCCGTGGTCCACGATGGCGATGCGATCGCAAAGCTTATCGGCTTCGTCCATGTAATGCGTGGTGAGGAGAAGTGTGAGGTCGCGCTCCTTCTTGAGCTTGGTGAGCATCTCCCACACGGCGACGCGGGAGACGGGATCCAGACCGGTGGTGGGCTCATCGAGGAAAAAGATCTTGGGTTCGTGCACAAGACCGCGGGCGATCTCGAGGCGCCGCCGCATCCCGCCGGAAAGGTTCTTGACCGGTTTGTCCGCCCAAGAGGCCAGTTCCACGGCGCGGAGCAACTGCTCGACGATCCGCATCCGGCGTTCGCGGGGCACGCCGTAGAGCTTGGCAAAAATGTGCATGTTCTCCGCGACACGGAGGTCGAGGTCGGAGGTCATCGCCTGGGGGATGACTCCAATGCAATGACGAACTTCGTCGGCGGATCGCTGGACATCAAACCCGTTGACGCGCGCCGTTCCCGAGGTGGGCACCAGAAGCGTGGTCAGCATGCGGATGAGCGTGGACTTTCCCGCGCCGTTCGGACCCAGCAGGCCGAAGATCTCCCCGTGCTCGACGTTAAAACTCAGACTGTCGACCGCGCAGAAACCGTTGAAGCACTTTGTGAGGTTTTCGACCTCGATGGCCGCCACGTATTGTCCTTTCCAATGCCGATCGGATGCTGGACGGCTAGCCCCGCGCGAACCAAAACCTTAGCGTCCGAGGGCAAGCGGTAGCGTTACGAAAGCCGTCAGGCCCGGCCACAGGCGCCGGTCGCTGTTGTCCACTCGCAGGCGGATTTCGAAAGTCTTGATGTCACGCTTGGTCCGGCTCACATCCCGCTGCGTGGCGTAGCCGGCGTCCACACCTCGATAGAAAACCGTCCCTGTCCGCTCCACACCCGAAGGCAAGCGCACCTGCATCTGGTCACCCAGGCGGACGCGGTCGATGTACGTTTCTTCCACGTCGGCGCGCACCCAGAAATCGTCGGGATTGACCAGTGAAACGATGGGCTGGCCGGGATTCACAACCTCTCCGCGGCGGGCGGCGCTCACCGCGACCAGCCCGGCGATGGAGGCGCGGATTTCCGTGTAGCCGAGCCGCACCTGGGCTTTGTCCGCCTGGGAGCGGGCCGCGGCCAGGAGACGGCGCCCCGCCAGAAGCTGGCTCCGGCGGACTTCGGTCTGCTCCTCGGTGGCGCGCGCCAGGGCCACGGCAGCGTGCTGGGCTTCGGCCTGCTTGGCCAGGCCCTCCATCCGCGCCTTGGCCGCCTCATAAGCGGTGCGCGCGTGGTCGTACGCCTGCGCCGATTGAATCTCCTGCTTGTAAAGACCCTCGGCGCGTTCCAGATCCAGCTGGGCACTTTCCAAGTTCGCTCCTGCTTCGGCCCGCTGCGATTCGGTGGCGGCGAGTTGCGCCTCCGCCTGACGAATTTGATCGCGCGTCTGGAGGATTTGGAACTTCAGGGCCGCTTCGGCTTCGTCAACTTGCGCCTTGGAACTCTCCTCGCTGTGCTCGAAGAAAGCGCGGTCCGCTTCCAGTTCTTCCGGCTCGATGATCGCCACAACCTGGCCGGCTTCGACCTGGTCCCCTTCCTTCACGCGCAATTCCGCCAGCGCCCCTGAACTTGCGAGCTCACGATGACGTCGTGTGTGGTGACGATCCCCGTGAGAACCACGTCGCGGGGCCGGGTAACCGCGCGGTAGTAAAGAATGCCCCCGCCTAGGACAGCGACGATGACCGCCAGCAGAAGGACTCTCCGGATCATGCTTTCGTTTCCTCCGGGTTTTTGAACATCGCATAGCGAACGAATTTGAAAACTTCCCGCCGCCTCCGCGCTAAGCTCGCCTTCCGGTAAGGATTGGCTCCCGCCACGATACGCACCACGCTGAAATAAAAGACCGTCAGGCCAATCAAGGAAATGGCGGCGTGGGCGCTGTCGAGGGCGTGAAATTCCCCTTCACGCCTGCCGCGCTCAATGAGGGCCACGAGTTTCCTGGAGAGCGGCGCGAGGTGCCGGCGAATGAGGCGTTGGAAACCCTTGTCCCCGCTCATCGCCATGCGAATGAAAAGACGCGGATAGTAGGGGCGCGCGCTGATGAAATCGAAGTGCATGCCAACATAGCGAAGCAGAATCTCGCGCGCCGGGCCCCTGGAGGAGAGGACCTCCATGGCTTGACGATGAAACTGCTTGAAGTGTTCATCCAATACCGCGCGGTAAAGTCCGTCCTTGCTCTGGAAGTAATAATGAAGCATGGCCTTGTTGACGCCGGCGGCCGCGGCGATGGTTTCCGTTCGCGCCCCCGCCTCACCCACCTCGGCGAAGATCCGCTCGGCGGCCTGGAGGATGGCGGCGCGCGTCCGGGCGCTATCGTGAGCTGGGACGGATCGGAAGGGGAGTTTGCGAGGTCCGGGCATAATTAACTAACCAGATGGTTAGATTGTACGAATCTGCCAGGGGTTGTCAAGGGCTTTGGGAGTTCCTGAGAAGGAGCGAGGGCGGTGGAGCTTGCCCATCGCCCCCCGGGAGGTGTCGCACGGAGCGGAGTTAGGCGGAAGGGCGATATCGGTAGCGGGTCCGCCTCTTCTCCCTGTGTCGCGCCAGGGCGAGCGCCACCAAGCGGTCAATGAGCTTTGGATAGGAAATCCCGCTCGCCTCCCAGAGCTTGGGGTACATGCTGATGGGTGTGAAGCCGGGGATGGTGTTGATCTCGTTGACGAAGACCTTTCCGGTTTTTCGCTCCATGAGGAAATCCACGCGCGCCATGCCGGCGCATTCCACAGCCTGGAATGCGCCAACGGCAAGTCTTTGCACGGTTGCGGACTGGCGCTTGGTGAGCTTGGCGGGGATGATCAGTTCGGATCCTTCCTTGATGTACTTTGCCTCGTAGTCGTAGAACTCATTGACGGGAACGACTTCGCCGGGGACCGAGGCCTCGGGGCGGTCATTGCCGAGCACCGAGCACTCGATTTCTCTCGCGTCCACGGCTTCCTCAATTAGAATCTTCCTATCGTATTGCGCCGCCAGATTAAGTGCGGGTGCGAGCTCGCGCGCGCGGCGCACCTTGCTGATTCCCACGGAAGAGCCGAGGTTGGCGGGCTTGACGAAAAGCGGATAGCCAATTTCCTTTTCGATGCGTTTTCTGACCCGGGGCCGTTCCTCGCCCCACTCGCGGCGCAGAATCACAATCCACGGCACCACCGGCAGACCCGCGTCGCGGAAGAGCCGCTTCATCACGTCCTTGTCCATCCCGACGGCGGAACCCAGCACGCCCGCGCCGACGTACGGGATTCCCGCGAGTTCGAGCAGCCCCTGGACAGTGCCGTCCTCGCCGAACGTGCCGTGCAGGACCGGGAAGATGACATCCACTGCCGGTCGGCGGCCACGCGGGGCGCGCGAAACCGATGGGAGTGGAATCAGTCCCGGCCCGGTAGGGTCGACCGAAGGCGTGACGGGCTGGCCGTTCTTGAGCACCCCGGGAAGCAGCTTGTCCGCCGCCGAGCCCAGCAACCATCGCCCCTGGCGCGTAATGCCGATGGGCACGACCTCGTACTTCGCCGGATCGAGGGCCTTCAGCAGCGAAGCCGCCGAGGTCAGGGAGACATCGTGCTCGCCTGAGCGTCCGCCGAAGAGAATCCCCAAACGGATCTTTTTGCTCACAGGATTTTCTTCCCTAATGCCGAACTCACCAGACCCACTCCCAGGATTGCCGTCTTGTTCAGGATATCGATGATGGGATTGATTTCGACCAGCTCCATGGCCAGCATCTTCTTGCTGTCCGAGACCATTTCCATGGCCAGATGCGCCTCGCGAAAGGTGATGCCGCCACGTACCGGCGTTCCCACGCCCGGCGCTTCGTCGGGGTCCATGACGTCCATGTCAAAGGAAACCACAAATCCCGCCGTATCCTTGGTGGCCAGGGCGAGACTCTTTTCCATCACCGCGCGCATTCCCTGCTCGTCGATGGCCCGCATGGTGAATACGTTCACGCCCGATTCTTTCACCTGCCGCCGCTCGCGCGAGTCAAGATCGCGGGCACCGATTAGGACACAGTGTTCCGGCCGGATTTTCGGGGAGAATCCGAAAATCTTCGATAGGGGCTCAGGTCCAAGCCCCAGCGTGGCGGCAAAGGGCATGCCGTGAACGTTGCCGCTGGAGCTGGTCTCGGGAGTATTCATGTCGGCGTGCGCGTCGAGCCAGATGCACCCGATGGCCTGGTTGCGGTCGCGGTAGAACTTGGCGGCGCCGGCCTGAGTTCCCACGGCGACCGAGTGGTCTCCGCCAAGTGAAACGGGAAAGTACCCTGCTTCCAGAGTCTGGTAAATCCGGTGTGCGACCTCCTGGCACACCTCGGCGATCTCGGTCAAGTACTTCGCGCGCCTGTCGCCGAAGTGTTGCATCTCGGGAATCTTGACGTGAATGTCGCCGGCATCTTCCACCTTGTGCCCCAGGCTTTTAAGCGAGGAGTTCAGACCCGCGGCGCGAACCGCCGAGGGGCCCATATCCACGCCCCGCCGCGACTGCCCGAGGTCAAGCGGTACTCCAAGAATGCGAATCTGCAACATGTTTGCCCCCGGACTACTATGGCGGTGTCGCCATTCAATCTATATCATACCCTGAGGCGCCCGGTTCTCGCTGCTTGGGCGAAGTCCCAGAATCTCCCGGGAGGCTACGGCATATATGAAAGAGGCACTGCAAAGACTCCAAACCCTTCTCGAAACGACTCCCCCGCGCCTGGAAGCGATTGGAGAGTCGGTGAGCGGAACTCGCGCGGCGGCTGGAAAATGGTCGAAGAAGGAAATCCTCGGCCATCTCATCGACTCTGCTTCGAATAACCACCAGCGTTTCGTTCGGGCACAGCTCGAGACGCGGATTTCGTTTCCCAGCTACGCGCAGAGTCTCTGGGTTGGAGTGCAGGGATATCAAAACGAAAGGTGGAGTGACCTTGTGCAGCTCTGGAGGTGCTACAACCTCCACCTCCTTCATGTGGTCTCGCGTATTCCGCCTGAGAAGTTGGCGAATACCTGCATCATCGGCGACCAGGAGCCCGTGACTTTGGAATTCCTGGTCCGGGACTATGTCCGCCACCTGGAGCATCACTTGAGGCAGATCCTGGACTGAGCTCAGAGATCCGACAGCGGCAGGTTTCCGAGCGTCGCGCGGTTATTTCACCAGATACTTTTCAAGAAACATGCTGATGGCGTACCAGAGGTAGTCGGCGTTCTGTTTTTTGGCGAAGCCGTGACCTTCGTCCTTGGCCAGGATGTACCAGACATCGCCGCTGTTCTCGCGCACCTGCTTCACCATTTGCTCCGACTCGCTCACCGGCACTCGCGGGTCGTTCTGGCCCTGCGCCGCGAGCAGCGGCTTGCTGATTTTCCCGGCGTTAGTGAGCGGAGAGATGGAAACCAGGAATTCGCGCATTCTCGGGTCGCGCTCATCACCGTATTCCGCGCGTCGCAAGTCGCGCCGATACTCCTGGGTGCTCTCCAGAAAGGTCACGAAGTTGGAAATCCCCACGACATCCACGCCGCATCGCAACCGATCGCTGAAGTGGGTCATCGAGGCTAGCGACATATAACCGCCGTACGACCCGCCGATCACCGCCACGCGATTCTTGTCCAAATCGGGTTGGGCAGCCACCCAGTCGAGCAGCGCCCCGATATCCTTCACCGTATCTTCGCGGCTGAAACCGTTGTCGAGCTGAGTGAACGATTTGCCGTAGCCCGTCGAGCCGCGGACGTTCGGCTCAATCAGCGCGATTCCCATGTCATTCAGGAAGTAATTGGACCGGCCCGCAAACCCCGGTCGGGACTGTCCTTCCGGTCCGCCGTGAATGTCAATCAGCACGGGATAAGGGGGTTTGAATTTGGCCGGAGGTTTGGTGACGAACGCCGCAAGCTGGCGAGGTTTGCCATTGACGTTGTCGAAGGTCGGGTAATGGATAAGTTCTGCTTCCGGAAACCTCTCCGCGTTCAAGCCCCCGGTCTCGCTGAACGTCCAGCGCTCCAACTTCCCCTTATCGAGGTCGTAGGAGTAGACGTCGCTGGGCGATTTGGCGGAGTTGATGTTCAGCGCCAGCTCATTGTGGGTGCGGCGGAATTTGAGGTTGAAGACTTGTCCCTGGGGCAGGCTGGGTGCAGGGAGTTCCCTGCGGGTCGAAGTGTCGAGCAAATGGAGCTTGCTGATCCCGTCCTCGTTCGCTGTGAAGGCCAGAACCTTGCCGTCCGGTGAGAGGTCAAGTTCCTCGATATCCCAGGGAATGCTCTCGGACAAAGACGTGAAGGTTCTTGCGGCAAGGTCATAGTAGAAGAG
>DATKYV010000334.1:0-2729 GCA_035528275.1 Terriglobia bacterium
CTGCCACGAAGACCAGCAACTGCTCACGCGCCTGGACCTCCCCGCGGGGCAGGTGGCGAGCTACGAGAGCAGCTTCCATGGGATGGCCGCCAAGGCCGGATCACTGACGGTCGCCAATTGCGCCAGTTGCCACGGCGTTCACAACATTCTGCCCTCCAGCGACCCGCGCTCCACGGTGAATAAGGCGAACCTTCCCGCGACCTGCGGCAAGTGCCATCCCGACGCCGGCAAGAGGTTCGCGATCGGGCCCATTCACGTGCTGCCCGTCAGCGGACGGGCGGAAGGCAATCGAATCCTCTATTACGTGCGCCTGTTCTACCTCTTCACCATTCCCACCGTCGTGGGCTTCATGCTGATCCACAACCTTCTCGACTGGTGGCGGAAAGCGCGGCGGCGGTTGGCGCAGTACCGCTCCCTCCATACGCGGATCCGCTTGACTCTCAGCGAGCGGGTGCAGCATGCCCTGCTCCTGGTGAGCTTCATCCTGCTGGTCGTCACCGGCTTTGTGCTCAAATTCCCCGACAGCTTCTGGGCGGAACCCTTCGTGCGCTGGGAATCCGAGTTCGCCTTCCGCGGGCTGATCCACCGCATCGCCGCCGTGGTGTTGATCGCCGGCGCGGTCTACCACATCATCTACATGTTTTTCGCCAAGGATGGAAGGCGCTGGGTGCGCGAGATGCTCCCCAAAGTGCGCGACGTGCGCGACGCCGTCCACACCGTCGGCCACAACCTCGGCTATCGCCCGACTCTTCCTTCCTACCCTCGATTCAACTACGCGGAGAAAGTGGAGTACTGGGCGCTGGTCTGGGGAACTGTGGTCATGGTCGCCACCGGAGTCCTGCTCTGGGCGCACAACCTGATGCTCGAGTATCTCCCCAAGTGGATGCTCGACGTGGCGACGGCCATTCACTACTACGAGGCTATCCTCGCAACGCTCGCCATCGTCATCTGGCACTTCTACGCCGTCATCTTCGACCCCGATGTCTACCCGCTCAAGTGGACCTTCCTCACCGGCCGCGCGCCGGAGCATGAGGTTCGCGAAGAAGAGACCGAGCCCAAGCCCGAACCGACTCCGTGAAGAAGCGTAGCCCTCTCACAATGCCTTCATCACTGGACTCTTATCATCACCCGGATCGTGATTCCGTGATAGGTCGTATGCCTGGAAATTGCCCGATGGACGGGGTCCGGGGCGGGGCCGTGAGCCGTCCGACCGGTCGGTAGCGCGCAACCGCCGCCCGCCGCCTCCGCCCCGCCGTGATGCGCACCTAACCTCGCGATGCCGCAGACTTGTCCCGGCATGGCCGTGGGGCGCCGCTCGCGGGTCTCCAGTAAAAGCCCCAGAGTTCAAGTAGGTAGCCGCGGGTGGTTCATGTTTATAATTAGCCGCGGTTTCGTCAACGCCGAAGGTTGGTGGTCACGGCACGATTTTCGTGCCTGCCCGCTCAGCAGAAAGGCCGCAGGCGGGCCGTGGAGTGGTTAAGGTACGAGAAATGGAAAAGCCGTCGCGCCCGCTCCGCGGGACCGTGAGTACGCGCTGGCGAATTCGACGAGGGGGAGGCGAAAGTGCGGCAACTGAGCTTGATGGGGATCATCTTCTGGTTGACTGTTGCTCTGGTTCCTTCCGGCGCCAAGGCGCAAGAGACGGTGCGCGTCGGCCTGATCCAGATGAATGCGCGCCACTATGACAAGGACTTTAATCTGCAGCGCGCGGAGGAGCTGATCCGGCAGGCGGCGGCTCGAGGAGCCAAGATCGTGTGCACTCCGGAAGCTGCCGTTCAGGGTTACGTGAGGGTGGACTTGCCTCCCGGAACGCCCATGGACGATCCGCGCATTGTGGGTGAGCGGGCGAAGATACTCCAGGCGGCGGAGAGCGTTCCGGGGCCCTCGACTGACCGCTTTGCGCGGCTTGCCAAGGACCTGGGAATTTGGATCGTCTTCGGAATCGACGAAAATCGGGACGGAAAGCTATTCAACACGGCGGTGCTGGCGAATCCGCTGGGCCAAATCGTGGGCAAGTACAGCAAGGTCCATCTGCAGAACTGGATGGTCGCCTCGGGCGTCAATCACGGCGATAGCTTTCCGGTTTGGGAGGTTGAAATCGGCGGCGTCAAGACCAAAATCGGGATCGAAATTTGTTACGACATCCAGCATCCCGAGGCGACGCGCGAGCTGGCGTTGGGCGGGGCGGAAATTGTTTTCAATCCCTACTGCACGGATGACTTCTCGCGGCCTCTGCTCATTCACCTTTACCAGACTCGCGCCCTCGAGAACCGCGTGTTCATCGTTCGAGTGAATTACGGCGCGCCCCATAACTCCGGGACGAGCTCTATCATCGATTTTGAGGGATCAACTCAGGATGAGCTGGACCACGCCGAATCTGTCCTGATTGGCGACCTGGACCTCACGCTTCTCCGCAAGGTCAGGGCAGACTGGAATCCCGTGTACGGAGCTCCCTATCGCTACCCGCCCGCCTACCGGCGCCTCCGAAATGGCAAGGAGTAGCAAGTAGCGCACAGTTGTTTTGTAATCTGTCAGGCGACGGGCGGCTCGCGTTCCCCGAAGGGGAACAATATGAATAGCCGTGGGTTAAACCCACGGTCCTCGGCGCGGCGCCTATCTCCGCCCCTCTCCCTTAGGGAGAGGGTGGCCCGACTTGTCGGGACGGGTGAGGGGTCAAGGCGCGCTTCCACGGATTATTGAACCCGTCGGCTGACGGACGGTGCGAAACC
>DATKYV010000335.1:0-2622 GCA_035528275.1 Terriglobia bacterium
CGTTCGAGCCGCTCACGCACGGCCGGGGGGAGGTCCATCGGTTCGGTGTTGCAGTAGATCTCGATGGTCTTGCGCGTCGTGTCCACGACGAGTTTGCAATCCTCGCAGTGCTCCAGATGGCGCGCGAGCTGTTCGGCCAGACCGGGATCGAGCTCCCCGTCCAGAAACTCCGAAAGTTGTTGAATCACTTTCCGGCAGGTCAAGGCTTTATCCTTTTCTAAAATACTTGTTCAAACGCTGGCGCATTTTCAGCCGGGCGCGAAGCAACCGTGATTTCACGGCGGGCACGGAAAGTCCCAGCGTCGCGGCTGTCTCTTCCGTCGAAAGCTCTTCAATGTCCCGAAGCACAAAAACCGTCCGATAGGGAGGTTCCAATCCATCAATCGCTTCCGCCAGAATCTCCTGCAATTGCGTCTTGGCATACTGCTGCTCGGGATCGTCACCCCAGTCTTCGATCTCCCGCGGCATGATGTCGCTGTCGTCGGTTTCCACTGGGGCATCCAGCGAAACCTCGGAGCTGCCGCGCCGCTTGCGGAGCTTCATCAGCGCTTCGTTCACGGCGATCCGCACCAGCCACGTGTAGAATCGCGAATCGCCCTGAAACTGGTTCAGCTTTTCATAGGCCTTCAGAGACGCGTCCTGCAGCACATCTTCGGCGTCGGCGGGATTCCGCGTGATGTTCAGCGCCAGCCGATAGATGTGCCGGTCGTACTGGCGGATGAGGCGGGTGAATGCCTCATGATTCCCTTCCCGCGCTTCCGCCACCAGCGCAGACTCGTTTTCCAGGTGCGTGGGCATCTTGACGAGTTTATCGGATGTTGTGGCGGCGGGAGGTGCGCAGGTGATCCGGCCCACCGCTCATCCTAAGGAAGCTCCCTCGAGCTCGAACTCACACCTTAAGATGTGTGAGAAGCGAGGAGGATGCAAATTTTTTCGCCGGTCGCAATAGGCCGATCAGCCTTCCCATGTCTCGTTCTCAGCGGCCTGGACAGACCTCCAACGGCGTGAAAGCACATGCGGCCTCCAGTCCTGGCCGGCGGCTGCGAAAGCTGCCTTCCGCCCCTCACTCCTGCCACCTTGTTTCCACCCGGTCGAATTTCAATCGGAGGTTAAAGCGTCTGGGCATTCAACCGCCTTCCATCATGCTGCGGACTTTTGCCGCAACCCAGTCCACCGCGATGCCGATGAGCGCCTCGCCCTTCTCCGCCGTTGCCAACAGAGACTCTTGGTAATAGGCGCGGTCATCTTTGGCATCCTGGGGATCCTTGAGCTGGAGTCTGACCTTTTCGTAATCCACGCCCTCCCGGTGGACACGCTCGGGAAACGCCGCGAGAGCGAACGAAGTCTCAAATTCAGCGGAGTGCCCCGGGACCCGCTCGATGCCGCTCTGCATGAGTTTGCTTGTTTCCGATTTGATTTCCTCCGACGAAGTGTAAGCGTCCCAGTACGAGCAGGCGTCGAGATTGACTCCCAGCTTTTCCCGCCATTCCGCCACGTGCGACTTGAGAGGCTTGTCGTTTCCGCCGTGCCCGTTGACGATATAGATGGTCTTGAAGCCGTGGGCCCGCAGGCTGTCACAGATATCGTAGACGAATGCCAGGAAGGTCTCGGGCCGCAAAGTGAGCGTTCCCTGGCGCTCCATCCAGTAAGGCGAGATCCCCACCGGCACGGGCGTTGAGACAATCACATGCGGATAGAGCTTGAGCGCCGCTTGCTGCGCCACCAGCACGGCGCTCGCTGTATCCTGAATCATTGCCAGGTGCTCGTTGTGCTGCTCGGTGCTGCCCGTGGGCACGATGGCAGCCCTGAGTTTTCCGGCTTCGAGCCTTTCACGGATTTCCTTCCGCGTACTCTCCCAGAGCAGAACCTTGCGCGGGTTCACGTAGCGGTCCCCCGCCCGCGCCACGGTTGAAGACGGCAGCGGCAAGCCCTCGTCCGCCACGGCACGGCTTGTTCCCACAGCGGCGAGGCCCGCCACAGATGCAAGGAATGTTCGTCGGTCGTTTACATTCGTCATGGCCATGACGCCTCCTGATTTCCAAGCCTGCGATCTCCAGTACGCCCGGAAACTCTCTCCGCTGATTTCACAAAATGCGTTGGGCGGAAAACACTGGACCGGTCTTCGCCCTTTCGTGCAACTCCCTCCACTCCCGGCTTTTGTCGTTTTCGACGTCGTCCATGCGCACGCCCTTGGCAAACACCGGCAGCCGGCCGCTGCGGAAATCGTCCCAGTATTGCTGGCGATAGGCGTAGTAACGTATTGCGCCGGTCGGCCAGCGCACGGCAATCAAGGCGTCCGGCGAGTCGGGCTGGCTCGCCAGCGGCTCAATGCGGTACCGGGCTATCGCATCTTCATCCAAATCCACTCCCAGGCCCGGCTCTTCGGGTACAGCCGCTGTGCCGTTCGAGACGGCGATGCCCGGCTTGATCAGCGGATTCTCATAAAGTTGATGGCAGTTCACCGCCGGCCACGTGGCGTGGGAGACCACCGCCGCCAGATGCAGCGCAAACGTCGCCGTGACGCCCGTCCCCACCAGTTGCAGCCAGAACGATTTATTGGCCATCGCCGCCACCGCCGCGGCGCGCAGGACGGCGCTGGCTCCCCCGCCCACCACGAACACG
>DATKYV010000336.1:0-7602 GCA_035528275.1 Terriglobia bacterium
CGAGCAGGCGATGCGCGCCCAAATGGATCGCGTCGGGAAATGCGTCACGAGGTTTCGAGATGAGGTCAACTTTTGGGACGTGGTGAACGAAGCCGCGCAGTTCGACCGCGAAGAGACCCAGGCAAACTCGCCGGTGCTCACCGAGGCCATTCGCCGGATGGGTGTAACTGACTACGTTCGCTCCGCATTTCGCACGGCGCGCGAAGCCAATCCTCGGACGGTTCTGCTCATCAACGACTATCGGACTGATGCAGACTACGCCGAGAAGGTGATTTCCAAACTCACGGACGATGCCGGGAAGCCGCTTTACGATGTGGTTGGGATTCAGAGCCACCAGCACGCGGGCGCGTGGTCGGTGGAGAGAATCTGGGAAGTCTGCGAGCGTTTCGCGGCGTTCGGTAAGCCGCTGCATTTCACCGAGACCACATTTCTCTCCGGCAAACTGGGGTGGGAATTGCGGGAACAGAACCCGGATTTCAAATGGGCAAGCACACCGGAGGGCGAGCGGCGACAGGCCGAAGAGGTCGTGCGATTCTATACCATCTTATTCAGCCATCCCGCCGTGGAGGCCATTACCTGGTGGGACCTCACCGACCAGGGGGCCTGGCAGGGCGCTCCCTGCGGGTTGCTCCGCGAGGACATGACTCCCAAGCCCGCCTATGAGGCGTTGAAACAGCTGATCAAGGGCAAGTGGTGGACGAGGACCGAAGCCGTGGTCGGAGAAGATGGCGAAGCGAAGTTCCGCGGGTTCTTTGGCGAATACCGCGTCGCCGCCAGCGAAGAAGGCCGGGAGCGGGCGGCAACATTCTCATTCGATGAAGCCACGCGCGGCCCGGTTACGGTGACGCTGGAGTAGACGGATCTCCTCAGGTCACGCGCGCATTTGGCGCAGTCGCCCCACAACTGCAAATGCGAAGAGGATGAGAGTGGCAGCGAGGTATGCCTGAAGTATCTCGCCAGAGAAGGAGGCGGGTGAGGTGAACATGAAATCCAGCGGTCGGTCGTGATGCAGCGGACCAATGTACCACCACACGACGTAGACAGCTTCGAAGAGCTTGCCTGTTCCGCTCCAGACCCCCATCGCCAGTGCCATCGTTGGAATGAACAGAGCGCCGACCAGGAAGCCGAGAAGCCCCGCCCAATCGCCGGCGGCGAGGATTCGCAGGGCCACGCCCGAACCGGTCAGTAGAGCCACGCCCACGCCGGCCAGCCACAGGGCGGGCAACTGGCGGCGCAGGGGATGGGGCGCGGAAAAGACCAACTCCCGGGTCGATTGCCGCATTTCGCGAGTTCCCATGCCCGACCAAACCAGCACCGGCCAGAGCCAGACAAAGGGCAGCACGCCGGCGCGCGCCCCGGACGAAGACTCCGCCAGGCTGACGATGAGCAATATTCCCGCCCCAAGGTACCACCACCAGCGTTGGCCCTTGAGCATCAAGCGTAGTTCGGCCAGGATAACCGGGGTGGACCGGAAGCGCGCGGCGGCGCGGTCGAGCGCCGACAAGTGGACTGCGGATCCGGCCACCATCCCGTTTGCGTTTTTCGTTCTCCGGACGCTTGGCTGCGCCGCGATCCTGTCCCTCCAGCGGGCAAAGAAACGTCTTCGCACGGGACCACCGGCGGGGACATGGTTCCGGAACAGACCCCGCGCAGGATCGAACCGGTTGAAGAGCAACGTGGCCAGCAGCACGACAAGCAAGGCTACGGCGAACCAATACAGTCGCACGGATACCATGTCGAACTGCCAGTTGAAGCCTCCCCACAAGAATGCCTCGATGGGACGATCGGCGCCCCCACCAATGGATAGTCCACCTCGATAATCCGGGAGCCTGGCGTACAGCGGAACCATGATTTGAGACTCAAACCAACCCAACCCAATGAAGTCGGTGAAGGCGGTGTGGGTCTCGAATGAAAAGGTCATCAGGAACATGAACAGGAAGAAGTACACGATATTTCCGAACCCGCCGCGCAGCCAGGGAATGGTCTCGAACAACAGGGCAAGAGCGGCAACAAACGCCAGCGCCGGCAGGGTGATGAAAAGGAAAGGTGAACACAAGGCCCACAAATCCAACCGCGAGTCTTCTCCAATCCACAGGGAGCCCAGCGCCCCGAAGACGATCAAAAGACCAACGATTGCCGTCATCACGGCGAAATTGCTCAGCGCCTTGCCGAGCATGTAATCGAGCTTGCCGATGGGAGTCGAGGCCAAGATCTGCCCCACCCGGGTCCGCAGATCGCGGTTCACGGCATTCTTCACGACGTAGAACCCCGCCAGAGAAACCACGAGGACTGCGACCAAGGCCAGCTTCAGCCCGATCCAGGCGGAGTTGTTGATGCCACGGTAGTAGCCGAAGACGACCTTGATGTCGTCCACCATGACGGCATAGCCGAGATAGGCAGTAGCCGCCAGCGTGGCGAGGAAGCTGTGTCGCCGAACCCGCTCGAGGAAGTCGGCGCGCGCCAGATGGTAGATGACTCGAATCGTGTTCATACCGTCATGCCTTGCCGGTGGGTCGAGATGCAGCGCAGGTAAGCATCTTCCAGCGTGGGTGGGACGGGACGAGAGTCCTTCTCCGGCGGCTCATTGTCCACCACCCGCAAATGGAGGCCGTCGGCACGGTGCGTCGTGCCGCTGATCAGAAAGGACTCCTTGACCGTCGAAAGTTGCGAGCTGGGGATCACCCATTCCCACACTTTGCCTTCCACGGACTCCAGCAACGCCTCCGGAGTGGCGTGAGTGACCAGGCGACCGTGAGAAATCACCGCCATCTCGGTGGCGGCGGCTTCCGCGTCGGAGACGATGTGCGTGGAGAGAATAACCACTCGCTGACCGGAGATTTCAGAGAGCAGATTGCGAAAGCGCACGCGCTCTTCGGGGTCGAGGCCTGCCGTGGGCTCGTCCACGATGAGCAGTTTGGGGTCGTTGAGCAGGGCCTGGGCGATGCCGATCCGCTGCTTCATCCCGCCGGAGTACCCACCCAGCGGACGCTTTCGGACGTCTGCCAGATTCACCACCTCCAGCAACTCTTCAATACGCAGTCGCGCCGGCCGGCCGCTGAGGCCTTTGAGAGCGGCCAGGTATTCCAGGAACTCCATCGCATTCAGATTGGGATAGACGCCGAAGTCCTGGGGCAGGTAGCCAAGCTCCGAGCGCAAGGTATCCGGCGATTTCGCGATGTCAACGCCGTTCCACGTTACCCGGCCCTCCGTCGGGCGGGTGACGGTGGCCAGGATCCGCATCAGGGTAGTCTTCCCGGCGCCGTTCGGCCCCAGCAGGCCGAGAACGCCTGGGCCGATCTCCAAGCTGAAGTCTCGAAGTCCCCAGACTCTGCGGTTGTATTGCTTGCTGACTGATTCGATGGTGAGTTTCACGATTCGTTCACCAGCTCTCGTGACATTCTCCGAACCTTCTGAGTTTGTAACGAGAAGAGAACTTCGAATGTTCCGGGCAATTGCATGAAGGCGCAGAAAAACTTTTCGAGTCAGTCAATATGTTCCCCTGCGAAAAGGAGCGATGGTTGAAGATTGTTCAGAATGTCCGAAAGGTGGTCAGAGATGATTGATAAATTCTGGCAGCCCACACCGTCGCTCCACGAAAAGACCGGCTGCTATTTGCTTTCATTGCGAGCTCTCCGGATTTTCGATAGCATTCGCAACATTGTGAGTGAGACCTCTACACCGGCACAGACCGGTTCTGAGACGGCACCGTCGTCGCAACGGCAGGTTCCTCCGCTGGCCGTGGGGATGGTGGTGGGGCTTGCCGCGACCAAGCTGCTGATCCATCTGCTCACGGGCGGGCGGTACGGCTATTTCCGAGATGAGCTGTATTATCTCGACGCCGCTCGCCATCTGGATTGGGGATTTGTGGACTTCGCCCCTCTGGTGGCTGTCTACGCGAAGGTCGGGCTGATGCTTGGGGGCTCTCTCCATGCTATTCGTCTGATACCCGCGCTCGCTGGCGCCGGTGTGGTCGCGCTGGCGATGTATATTGCGCAACAACTGGGCGGAGGTCGTTTCGCCCAGGCTCTGGCAGGGCTCGCGGTTCTGTTCTCATCCGGCTTCCTCGTCATTGACAATATCCTCTCCATGAATGCGGTGGAGCCGCTCTTCTGGATGGGCGCGATCGCGGTGCTCATCCGCATCGTCAACACCGGCAACTCCCGCCTCTGGTTGTGGTTTGGGGTCCTGGCCGGGCTGGGCCTGGAGAATAAACACTCCACGGTGTTCTTTGGATTCACCGTCGTGGTGGCGCTGCTTCTGACCGAGCACCGCAGCGAATTCAAGAAGCCCTGGATCTGGCTCGGCGGAGCTGTGGCATTCTTGATTTTCCTTCCTAACTTACTCTGGCAGGTCCGTCACAACTTCGCCACGCTGGAGGATTTGGAGAATGTTCGGCGCATGGGGAAGAACATCGTGCTGGGACCGGTGGAGTTCGTGTGGCAGCAGATTTACCTGCTCCATCCGTTGCTCTTTCCCATCTGGTTGGCAGGCCTTGTCTCATTCCTGTGGCATCGGCGGACAAGGATTCTGGGGTGGACCTTCGTCGTCTTTTTCCTGACCATGTTCGCGGTGCACGCCAAGCATTATTACTTGCTGCCGATCTATCCGATGCTCCTGGCGGGCGGCGCGGTGGCGATGGAGCGCTGGCTCGAAGCGCGCGCCGCGACGCGCCGAAAGCTGTGGCCCCGCGCCGCCATCGTTGTAGTGATTGTGTTCGTTGCGTCGGTGGTTGACGTGTTCATGCTGCCCATCCTTCCGCCGGAAAAATACATCAAGCACTCGGCTTTCCTTCATCTCAGTCAACTCCAGACCGAGGTTCACCACAAAAGCACTTGGCCGCAGATTTTCGCGGACCAGTTTGGATGGGAAGAATTGGTGGCGGAAGTGGCGAAGATCTACCAGTCGCTGCCCCCCGAGGAGCGGCGGCAGACCGCGATCTTCGCCAACAACTACGGTGAAGCCGGCGCCATCGATTTCTTCGGCCCCAAGCACGGCTTGCCGCCTGCCATCTGCGCGCACCAGAACTACTATTTCTGGGGACCGCCCGACTTCACGGGCGACACGTACATCGTTCTGCAGGGTCGACGGTCCGACCTGGAACAACACTTCCAATCGGTTGACGAAGCCGCGACACATTACCACCCCTATGGCATGGAGGAAGAAGACAACCCCATCTATCTGTGCCGAGGTCCCAAGTTCAAGCTTTCAGAGGTCTGGCCCAAGTTGAAGCATTGGAACTGATTGGCGATCCCAGCAGCCCGTGGTTTAGCCACGTCTGGCGAAAGCGCATTGGGCGAACCCGCCAAAGCTTTGCACTCACCGGAAGTGGAGCGGCGGCCATGGAGAGAAGGCGGCAAGGCTCTCGGGCTCGATTGTTCTCGATCTGGGCGGCTCTGCGCCTGAAGGGAAGAACTCGATTGGCTGAGATAAGGGAGAGAATTGATGGTCGGGGCGCCCGGATTCGAACCGGGGACCTCTTGCGCCCAAGGCAACCCACCTGAACATATCTTGTTGATTCTGCCCGTCTTTTCAGCGTCATAGGTCACGATTTAGCACCGTTTTCGGCAGCATTTGCTCCCTATTTGCTCCCCAGTTCGCCGGGCGAGGAAGCGGGTGCTGTGTGATCTTGCTCCGGAGTCGTGACGCATGAAGCTCACCGCCGCCGAACTCGCCTACGTCCGCTCGCAAGGTCTCTACATCACCGAGAAGTGCGAAGGGTGCGGAAAGCTGCTGAACCAAACCGTCAGGTACACGATCGCTGGCAAGCCAGAAGTCTACTGCTCAGCCGTTTGCCGGGACCGGGTTTACTTCGGCGACCGCTACGAGACGAGGACGCAAGGACCGAACGCAGGAAAGCCGGCGGGCACACTGCGGAAGTGCCAGCAGTGCGACCAGGAGTTCACGGACGGGAGGGGCAAGGGGCTTTACTGCTCAGGCCGATGTCGCTTGCGGGCATACCGCCAGAGAAAGGCTTCCGCTGCCAGGCTGAAACGATATGCGCACAGCGCACCCGTATAAACACTGGCTCCGAAAGGGGTGGTTGGGGCGTTTGGCTACCAACCCCTTACCAGCCCCGAATATCGTAACAGCGAGGCGTACAAAGGCTCCGGACGCAGGCCCGCCGAATCCTGAAACAAGATCTCCGGCGGCCGGAGGTCACGCGGCGCGGGAGAAGCTTAAACGTGATCTAGCTACATTTTAGGACCCTATGGCCAGGGGATTGTGGAGGGCGACGACGAAGCTGGTCGAAACGGCCCGCGGGATTCTGTTTGGCGAGCAGCCGAGAATGCTTCGCCAGGCTGCGCCGTGATGGAGCTCGCGCGCTTTGCATTATCGGCATTTCTAGGGCCTCGCGCCGAGGAGCAAACCCCATCCCAGGCTTCGGCCTGTCGGGCAGGCAGGCACGCCTTGCGCCGGGCGCACAAGGGCCAACAAGACGGGAGGAAACGAGGATGATCAACGGACAGGTCAAGCCAGTCGACGTTGCGATCCTGCGCGAGTCGTCATTCAGCGCCGGCATATACGACCACGAGCCGCCCCCGGACCTTGTGGAAAGTATCCGCGTGCACGGCGTCCTCGTGCCGTTGTGGGTTGCGCCGGACAACACCGTCATCGCCGGCCACCGGAGGCTGCGCGCGGCGAAGGCGATAGGGCTCAAGACGGTTCCTGCCGTGATCCGCGAGTACTTCGACGTCCTGGTACTTGAGTCCAACCGCTACCGACGGAAAACTGCCAGCGAGATGCTCCGGGAGGGCGAGGCGCTCGAAAAGCTTTTCAAGCCAGCGGCCAAAGAGCGGCAGCGGCTTTCGAAGGGTCGCGGGAGAAAAGGTGTGCCAACATTGGCTACACCTTAAAGTCCGCGACCAGGTGGCCGAGATAACGGGGTTGGGCCGCGAAAACCTGCGCAAGCTGAAAGAGGTTCAGTCCGCGCGGCCGGAACTGCTCGAGAAGGTTGACGCGGGCGAAATGACAATCAGCGCCACCTACTCGGAAGTAAAGTCGGCCAACTTTCTGGCCAAGACCGATGCTCTCCTGGGCCACCACTGGCATCCTGACGACTGGATCAAGAGCACCGCGATGGCAAGCCAGGTCACGCTCGAGGACTACGAGAAGGTTCGCATGGCGCTCGACAAGGACGAGAGTCTAGGATCGTTCTCGGAGAGGGAGAGCCTGTCGATTTGGATGCTGGTCGATGCTTGCGGTCAACCGGGGCCGATGCCACATCCGCTCGCGGGGCTCTTCCCGATGATCAACGAGAAAGACCGGCGCTGCTTGGTGGACTCGGTTCAGAAAGAAGGGTTGCGCAACCCGATCTGGCTCTGCGATGGAAGGGTCTTGGATGGGCGCTCCAGGCTGGTGGCGTGCCTGGTCACGAAGACCGAGCCGAAGTTCAGGGTCTACGACAGTGCGGGCAAAACGTGCGACGAGCTGGTCGCTTTCCTGGTTGCGCAGAACCGGCAGCGGATAACCGACGATCAGGCGGTCGGCGTGGCTCTGGAGATCATGGGACTTTCCGAGGCCGATAACGCGGCCTACGAGTTCGCCGTTGGCCTGGAAGGGGTGCGCTACGCCGCCCATCTGAAGGCGGACGAACGCGCGCGC
>DATKYV010000337.1:0-5632 GCA_035528275.1 Terriglobia bacterium
TCGCGTCCTCGCCGTAACGCGCCAGTTCCGCAAAGGCTTCGACACGGTCTCCTCCGGCATTCGGAATGTCGCCGAACACCTCGTCAAAAGTGCGGTTCTCCTTGATGATGAAAACCAGGTGTCGGATCTTCGAACTCGCTCGTAAGGGCGGAGGAACTGGAAAGTCCTCAGCGCGCTCGGCGGTCTGGGCGGGTGAGACGAAGCCGTTGTTTCGTAGCACTTGGGCCGTGAGACCCTTCAGTTCGGTGTCTTTGGGAATCGGGATGATGGACAACTCTCCCTTCGTGATGTCACCGATGTAGGTGCCTTCCGGCCCGGCCGTAAAGTTCGGTCCACCGTTGGGGCCGGCACCGAAGCCTTTCGCATCGGCAACGTAAAGCGTCTTGCCGTCGGAACTGATCGCCATTCGCCCCGGGAACCACGCGGTGGGAAAGTATCCCCGCACTTTGCCCTTTGGCGCATCGATGACGGCAATGGCGTTGATGCCCGCGCACGCCACGTAAAGGCGCTTCTCATCCGGGTTGAGCGCCATGCCGAAGGGCAGCACGCCGCGCAGGCCGCGGACCGATTCAGCGGGCTCGAGGACTGCGGTTTTCTCCACCCGGTTGGTGCGAGCGTTGACGATGGTGATGCTGTCCTGCGCCGCGTTGCTGACGTAGATTCGCTTTCGGCCGGCGACCACGGCGCCCGGGCTCGATCCTCCCACTGACTCCGCGCCCACCGGCAGCCCCGTGCGGATCTTGGCCGTGACGCTTGGCCGGGCAGGATTCGAAACATCCATCACCCACAGCGAATTCGATTCGGGAACGTTCGGGTCGCCCAGGCCGGGGATCTTCTTCTTGCCAACCGTCGTTCCCTCTTCGGCTTCCTTCGAAGGAAAACCAAAGGCCGGAAAATCCAACCCCGTGTCGCGCGGATCCTTGGAGTCGTATCCGGGAATGATGGAATAGCGGAACATCCCAACATGCGTCACGTACGCCCGCCGACCGTCGGGGGAGAGCGTCAGGCCGAACGGCAGGCGGCCGACCGGAGTGCTGGAGATGATTCGCTTCGCCTCAGTGTCAATCACCACCAGCCGGAAATGCGCGAGGTCGAGGACGTACAGGTGCCGGCCATCCGCGGAAAGCTTCAGCTCACCCGGCAGGCTGTTCTTGTACGATGTGCCCTGAAACTCGCCGTCCAGGGTCAACGAGTCCAAGCGCTCGTGGGTTATGAGGTCGAAGATGCCCACTCGCCCGCTGTCGCCCTCGGAGAGATAGAGGGTGCGATTGTCGGGCGCCACGGCCACACCCATGAAGACGGTTTCCGGGTCGGCGTCGGTGGACTTGAATCCGGGAGGGATTTGCAACACCCGTGGCTCGGACTCGTCAAGCTGCGTGATGATCGAGACCGAAAACGGCGCGTGGCCGCTGTTCGCGGTGACCAGAGTTTTCCCGTCCGGACTGAGCGCCAGCCCGTAAGGGTGCGGCGCGACCTTGACGTGCCGCCCGACGGGCGTGAGCAGTCGGCCGTTGGGCAGAATCGTTTCGCCGGCCGGATCGATCTTTGTAGGGCGATCCCCAGCCGGCGCCCGGAGATTCAAGCCGGATGTGGGTTTTTGTTTGGCCGCCGGCAACAGGACGATCGTAGAAACGAAGATGACGATAGCGATGAGAAATCTTAAGACCAAGCGCTGCATTGCCGGGGCCTCCGGGCGAAGATTGGGTAGTGTCGCACGTCATGATATCACGACCCTTCGCAGTCCCTCTCCAGCATAACTGCGGCAGCCTTGAGAGAAATCGAGGGGGTTCGAAACCATCAAGGAGCGCATCAACCTCTGGTTGTCGACCGCGAATCGTCGCATAATAAGCCCTCACTCTGTAGCCGGACGCAGACGCCTATGCCTGCGAACCTCACCCCCGATTACCTGGAAGCCGAGCAACGCTTCAAGAGCGCGAAAGCCACGGAAGAGAAGATCGCGGCGCTCGAGGAGATGTACTCAACCATCCCCAAGCACAAGGGCACGGAGAAGATGCAGGCGGAGATCAAGCGTCGCCTCTCCAAGCTGCGCACCACCCAGGCCAAGAAGCCCGCCCGGCGAATCGATGCCATGCATCGCGTCGACAAAGAGGGAGCGGGACAGGTGGCGCTCGCCGGGCCGCCCAACAGCGGCAAGTCGGCGCTCCTCCGCCGCCTCACTCACGCCACGCCTGAAGTGGCGGACTATCCTTTCACCACACGCTTCCCCATTCCCGGAATGCTCCAGTTCGAGGATGTTCAAATCCAGCTCGTGGACCTGCCACCCGTCCACCCGGATTTCCACGAGTCGTGGGTCTACCAGGTCATTCGCAACGCCGATGCTGTCTTGCTGGTCGTCGACCTGAGCGACCCTGACTTGCTGGAGGATTTGGACACGACGCTCGAAGAACTTCGCAAAGCCAAGGTCGAGCTCGGCTCCGGAGCTTTGCCGGATGCTCCCGGGTGGATGGCGAAAAAGACGCTGCTCATCGGCAATAAGCTCGACGCGCTAGACGCGCGCGACGGCCTGGAAATCCTGCGGGAACTCTACGGCTCGCGCTTTCCGATTCTTCCCGTCGCGGCGGAAACCGGCGAGGGCCTCGCGGAGGTCGGCCGGGCGCTCTTCGACCTGCTGGAGCTGGTGCGCGTTTACACAAAGGCGCCAGGCAGAAAACTCGAGCCCACCGCACCCTACGTTCTCAGGCGCGGCGCGCACCTAATGGATTTGGCCGCCATGGTGCACCACGACTTCATCACCCAGCTCAAGTATGCGCGCGTGTGGGGTCATGGGAGATTCGAGGGGCAGATGGTGAACCGCGACTATATTCTGGAGGACAAGGACATCATCGAGCTCCACCGATAATCGCAGGCAACATCCTCACTTTGGAACTCGAAAGGAGCAACCATGAATCGACTCATTCCCCTCGCCGGACCGCTGTTTCTGGGCCTGGCGGCGATCGGCGTCTCGGCGGGAGCCGAGCAGCCCGCGGCGGCGCCGGTCACCGTCGAGAACTATTACAAGCTGATCCCGGGCGGGACCAGCGAGTGGAAGGCCCTTTACGTGAAAAACCACTATCCCATTCTCCAGCAGTTGATAAAGGAAGGGCTGCTCAAAAGCGTCAACCTCTACGAGCGGCGCTTCCACGCCGCCAAGCCCGCGTGGGATTACAAAATCGTCCTGGTGTTTCGCGACTGGCAGGCGATGGAGGAGGCCCGTTCGCGCGAGCCGGAGATTATCGCTTCGCTCTACCCAAACAAGGAACTCCACGAGCGTGAGGAGCGACGCCGCTGGGAGGTCACCCTCGAGCACTGGGACGACGTGCTGAGCGCTGTGCCGTTGGAGTGAATCATTGAACCGTCGGACCATTGAGCCATTGATAGACGGTGGCGTCGAGTGACTTGCCGGCGTGTACGGAGAATGGTCATGTCTAAACATCGTATGAAGAAAGTTACCGTAATCGTGCCCGAAGACCTCCTCCGGCGAGCTATGAGGAACTCGGGTCAGGGCTTCGCCCCGACCATACGATTGGCGCTAGAGGCGCTCGTGGCGGAAGATCTCGCAACTAGACGGTTGGTCGCCGAGGCGAAGAAGCTGTCAGGCAAAGTCCAAGGGGAAGATCAAGGGGAATGATTCGGAACCAGGCCCCCCTTATTTCTTTCGTGGCGGCTGCGAGGGGCGCATCTCGATACGGCTGGCGAGCGACGTCTTGGGGAATTTGTAGAGGTCGATGACCGCTTTGGCGATGTCCTCGCCGGTCAGCTTCCAAGTCTCGCGCGACTTGCTTCCCGGAGCGGCGGCGAAGTCGGTATCCACGCTCCCCGGCATGATGTAGCTGACCCGAATGCCGTCATAGCGGATGTCCTGCATCATCGCTTCGCTGAATCCATTCAAGCCGAATTTCGAAGCGTTGTAGGCGCTCCCGCCGGCAAAGGGGTTTACGCCCGCCAGGCTCGAAATGTTGAAGATGTATCCCCCGCCGCGCTGGCGCATGCGCGGGATGGCCTCGCGGCAGCAATAGAAGACGCCGGAGAGGTTGGTTTCGATCGTGGCGTCCCAATCCTCTGGGGTGAGCCGATCGACCGGCTTCATGATGCCGATACCGGCGTTGTTCACCAGCACGTCAAGCCCGCCGAAGCGCTCCGCCGCCGTGTGGATCAGCTTGCGGCAGTCGTCGTAGCGGCGGACGTCGGCCACCATGCCGTCCAATCGCGCACCATCGCCGCCTCCGAGATTCTTCAATGCGGTCTTCAGGTGCCCGCCATCGCGCCCGCAGATGAAGACGCTCGCGCCTTCACGGAGCAGCGCTTCGGCAACGCAGTATCCAATACCCCGCGTGCCGCCAGTGACGACGGCAACTTTCCCTTCAAGTTCAGGTGTCATCCCAATCCTCCCGCGTCGAATTGCTGAGATTGCAGCTTACGCTGCGAGCCCACACAGGAGCAACCTCCGCGTTCACCCCCGTGGGCCGGACGTGAACCCCCAAGGCTCAAAAACAAGCAAGGAAACTCCGCTCGAACCAGACCTCGAGTTGCCCGGATACCCCCTATGTCCCGAGACCCGTCTCGACAACAGGAAACGGCGGCGACCCTCTGCCCCCTCAGGGAATCGATGGGCTCACAGATTGGGTGCCCTCGCCGCCACCGGCCAAGGCTGCCGCGATAGCCGCCGCGCCGCTGCCTGCACCCGCCAGGTAAAGCCAGCGCGTCGGGATTGTCCTGACTTCGGGTCCCGCCGGTTGGGGCATTGCGGGAGCGGGTGGCTGGGGAGCTACCCCAACTCTGCTCAGCACTCCGTCGGGGGAGATGGCGACTTCTTCTCCGGCGGAAATGAAGACCGTCTGGACGCCGTCCAGATCGATGACACCCACCGATCCGGTGAGTGCCCTGACGCGTGCCGAACCGTCTGCGGCGCGCTGGATCTCAGCGGCCACGTTCTCGACGTCCGACTCGGGAATCACCACGAATTGGCCGATCCGGATCTGGAAGTTCGTCACCGGCTCCGTGGTTTTCAGACTGACAGCACCCTCGGTCAGGTTGGCGAAGTACCCAGACGGATTGAATGAAATCTGCGTTTGGGGGGAGATTAAGATGGTCCCTTTATCTGGGACTTCGAGCCCCGCACTGCCGCCGAGGCCGGTGCGCAGCGCATCTCCGGGATAGACCGTGGCGGTCTCCGGAACTCGAAAATCGTTGACCCAGACTTCCCCCGAGGCACGAAGTGAGCCGACCGGCTGCCGCTGGGGGACGAGAGGTAGCGAAAAAAGGGTCTCTGCCTTGTAGGCAGCCAGTTCGAACGGGCCGCCAATCGGCGCGGGCCCCACAACGAGTTGTGGGGAAGATACGGTCAGTCCGGAAGGCTGTCGCCCTGCCCGCGCGGGGGTGGCATCCGTCTGCTCCGCAAACTCAAGGCCACTTCTACAGACATGGCTGCCAGCCATTCCATCGAGCAGCTTCAGCCCATAGCTTGGGGTGGAGAAGAGGAACGCGACGCTGCCGACGACCAGCAACAGACCCGCTAACGGAACTGCTTGGGCGAGGGGGTGAATGACCTCCTTCCAACGTGGGGGCGCATAACCGTGGCGACTTCTGAGGATGAATCCATAGTGCCGCCGGAAACAATCCGAGCAGCGGTAGG
>DATKYV010000338.1:0-6613 GCA_035528275.1 Terriglobia bacterium
CACCTCGCCGGTGTTAGAGCCGGAGACCTCAACCTGCGGAGAGACGCCCGCCGCCCGGGCGAGCGCCAGGAGCAGCCGTTTGGTCGCCGGGTCCTGCTCGCGTTGGTAGGCGAGCGCCAGGAAAGATCCAACGAGAATCGCCTTTCCCTTGCCGAGAGATTTGGAGACAATCGCCGGCTCGCGGTCGGCGAATCGCGCCAGCACCCGGGCATCCCCGAGCGGCTCGAGTGTTTCCTCAAAGGCCGCGGCCGGAACGGCCTCGCCGGCCTTCATGCCGGGAAGGTCGGCTGGCGAGTCGATGAGGATTGTCGCCTTCTCGACCGGACGGATGATTTTCTCTCGAGCGCCAAAGACTTCCGCCAATCCGAACCCCGGCACTTCGTCGCTGGAAAAGCCTCGCTCGTCGTTCCAGGCGAGGCGGGCTTCCGCCACCGCTGTTCCGCCGTTTCGGATGAAGCGCGTCACACCCTGTGCGACGTCCCTGGAAAGCATCACCGGATAGGGCAGGAACAGAATCTTGTACCGGCCCAACTTGTCTCCGGTGACGTCGTTGGGATGAACGAAGTCGATGGGAATCTGCTCCTCGAAGAAGGCGCGGTGCAGGCCCATCATCGAGTCGCGCGGCGCGTTGCCGATCTTCGAAAGCGAAGGTTCCGCGCCGCCCACCATGTAGGAGAGGCGGTTGTAGAGTACCGCTACCTCGGCGCGCGCCGGCTCGGCGGCGAGCAATTCGCGCGCGTTCTTTTGAATGATCGTCGCCACCCGGCCCGCCGCCCGCGAGCGCGGAGTCAACGTCCCGTCCAGGTTGATAAGACCGTAGCCGTTCGATTCGTATCCGGTGCTCATGGGATACCAGGCGTAGACGGCGATTTGCCGCGCGCCGTGCGACACCACTTTCCACATCCAGAATTCCAGGTCGCGCGGAACCACGGGGTCGGCGATGCGCATTCCGGTGACGCCTTGCCCCGCCTGCAGCTCACCGATCCAGAATCCTTTGCCGAAACTCCGCCCCGAAGACCGGGTGAAGTCCAACGCCGCGGCGATTTGCTGGTACGGCCAGGGGCGCGTCGAAGCCGCGTGCTTCGGATAGATCGAGGTGCCGTAGAAGTCGGCGGTGGCGGCCATCATCCAGTCGTCGGCGTCGCCGTAGCCGTCGGTGGGCGAGGTGAAGAGTCCCGGCACCGCCGCGTGGCTGGTGATGGCGTGCGCGTGGTCGGCGCTGCGAATCGAATCGACACGGGTCTTCAAATCTCCCGCCAGCTTCACGTCTATGAAACCCCGCCAGTCGAGGTAGTCCGTGTAGGAAAGAATGGTCGAAGCGCGCGGCGGCTCCACCTGCTCCCAACGATCGAATCCGCGGTACCACGCGGCGTTCAACGCCTCGAGCGTGCCGTATTTCGATTTCAGCCACTCGCGGAAACGCGCCTGGGAATGCGGGCAGAAGCAGAACTCCGGGTTGGAGAGGAAGGGAAACCACGCCCAGTTGATGACGTGCGGCTCGCTCCAGACGTCCCAGCCGTAGAGCGCCGGCGAACGGTTGGCGCGCGCCGAGAGCGCGTGCAGGAACTTCTCGATCTCGCCGCGCACGCCGGGATGGTCGATGCAGAAGCCCGGCGAGGCTTGCGACTTGATCACCGCGCCGCTGCGGTCCACGAACTGGCTGTCCGGAAAGCGCTCGCCCACCCAGTCGGGAGCGGAGTCGAGATAGAGCTGCACGACCACGCGCAGGCCGCGTTCTTCCGCCAGCTTCAACAGGAGCTCGAGGTTTTCAAACCGGAATTCGCCGGGCTTAGGTTCAGCCGTCGCCCAGTCCACCCAGCACTTGACGGTGTTGAACCCGACCGACTTGATTTGGTCCAAATCCTTGCCCCAACGCTCGGCGCTGGCCGCATCCACCGGCTCGAGCATCGGCGCGCGCGCTTTTCCGCCGCCGTACCAGACACCGACGGGGAAGAAATCGGCTGATTCGCTCGGCGCCGCAACTGTCGCCTCGGCCGAGGAGGGCGATGCGGTCCCAAGGGAAGTGACCACGCCCGCGAAAGCAATCAAGCCTAGCCCGATCAACCACCACAATCGGCGCATGGGAACAAACCTCCACCTGTGATTTGGGGACGGCGCCCTGCCCTGCTCATCGGGACGGTGGTGAGAAGAGAAATGTCTCACGGCGAGGGGAAGTTTGCGCCGCGATCAAACAAAAACTTCTTGGCCCGACTCAATCCGGAAGGCTCCGCTCCAGCGCTTCAAGCTCCGGCTCACCCGGACCGAGCGGCAGCTTGACCTTCCCGCGCTCGACCACCGAGCGGCAAATGGCCATCATGATTTCGAAGCCCTTGTAGGCGCTCTCGCCGTCGCAGGGATGGACCTTCTTCGGGTCGTCGAGCCAGTCGGCGATTTCCTGCACGTAAGGCGGCGTGTCGTGGGCGTAGTCCATGCAGCCCGTTCCGGAGATGACGCCTCCGGAATCGCGCGTGATGGCGCGCCAGCCTCCGCCGGTCAGCACCTCGGCGAAACCTTCGGTGCCCTGCGCGCCCATGCGGCATTTCCGCCACCAGTAGTCCACCTCGGGAACGTCGGGCGCGCCGTCGCCGGCCTCGACGATGCCGCGCACGCCGTTCGCGTACTGGATGACGCCCGCCACGTAATCGGGCGAGGGATGATTGTCCTTGAACTTCTCTTTTCCCGCCGCCTGGCCCACCACCCACTCCGCTTCGGCGCAGTCGTTGAACCAGCGGGTGTACTCGATCAGGTGAGTCATCATGTGCATCATCCAGCCGGTGGCCGTCCCGTAAACCGTGTGGACGCGGCCGATCGCCCCGCTCGCGATGATCTCCTTCACCTTCTTGTAGTGTTCGCCGTAGCGGTGCTGGTGGCTGATGGTGGTTTTCACTCCCGCCTTGCGCACCAGGTTCATGATCTCCAGCGCTTCGTTGGTGGAGAGTGCCGTGGGTTTTTCGAAGGCGATGAGCTTGGCGCCGGCCTCCACGCCCAGCCGGACCATTTCCAGTCGCAGGTTGGGAAGCGTGCAGAAGCAAAAGACGTCCGGCTTCACTTTTTTCAGCAGCTGGCCGGCGCTCAGGCTGGTTTCAGGATTGCCGAACTGTTTGGCGGCGGCCTCCAGACGTCCCTGGTCGATGTCGCACAATCCGACGAGCTGGAACCGCGGGTTCTTGAAGAACGCGTCGGCGTGATGCATTCCTCGCTTGCCGCAGCCGACGACCACAACAGAATACTTCTTGTCAGGACTCATAAATGATGACTCCTCAGGCTGATTTCCGGATGGGGAGGCCGGGCGGGCCGGCTTCTTGATTTCCAGCCCACCGCGGTCAGAGATTGAGTGACGTTTCTGCCAGACCTCTCAGCAGCTCACGTACAGGCTGCTGAAAAAGGCCACGGCAGTGTCATTCTGAGTCCGTCAACTGACGGACGAAGAATCTCGCTCCGGGGGGAATCAGCACTTGCGAGATCCTTCGTCGTCCGTCAGCTGACGGACTCCTCAGCGGCTTGCCTAGGCGCTGCCCGCTCCTGCTTTCTTCCCGCCGTGTGCCTTGTCCCAGGCCTTGACCGCTTCGATTGTAACCTTCACTTCCTCCTGGGTGATTTCCGGAAACATCGGCAATGAAAGGACGCGCGCCGCGGAGTTCTCCGTGTGCTTGAGAGAGCCGACGATGCGAGCCGGGCGTCCCCACGGGTAACCCTCCTGCTGATGGATGGCAATCGGGTAATGGGTGAGCGCGGTGATGTCCTGCGCTTTCAGGTGAGCCTGCAAGCCGTCACGGTCGTCGGTCTCGACGATGTAGAGATGGAAGATGTGCCGATTGCCGGGGAGGGTGGAGGGCAGCTTCAGGGAAGTGCCCGCCAAACCGGCGTCGTATTCCTTGGCGCGGGCCCGCCGCAAATCGTTCCACTCGTCCAGGCGCTTCAGCTTGACGCTCAACACCGCGGCGTGCAGCTCGTCGAGCCGGCTGTTGTAGCCGATGCTGTGATGAGAGCGCTTCAGCGAGCCGTGGCCGCGCAGCTTCGCCACCTGTGTCGCGAGTTCCGGATCGTTGGTGGCGATGGCGCCGCCGTCTCCAAAGCATCCGAGATTCTTCTGGATGATGAAGCTGGTGGCAACCACGTCGCTCAGCTCGCCGATGGCGAAATCGTCGCCGCGCGCGCCCAGCGCCTGCGCGCAGTCCTCGATGACGAAGAGGTTGTGGGCCTTGGCGATCTTCGCGATCTCCCGCATCTTTGCGGGCTGCCCGTAGAGATGCACGGGGATGATGGCTTTGGTCTTGGGCGTGACAGCCGCCTCGATCAGATTCGTGTCAATATTGCAGGTCTGCGGGTCGATATCGACGAAGACGGGAGTCGCGCCCGCCAGCCAGATGGCCTCCGCTGTGGCAAAGAACGTGTTAGAGGTGGTAATCACCTCATCGCCCTCGCCGATGCCTTTGGCGACCAGGGGAAGCAGCAGGGCGTCGGTCCCCGAATTCAGGCCCACGGCGTGCTTCATGTTCATGTACGCGGCCAGTTCTCCTTCGAACTTCTTCACCTTGGGCCCCAGCACATAGGAGCCGCTTTCCAGCACTTCGCTGATGGCCGCGTCGATTTCCTTTTTGAGATTGTGGTACTGCCGGACGTGGCCGTAGAAGCCAACCTTCACTTGCGCCATGCGAATCCTCCCAAATTAAATTGCAGAAACCCCCACAATAGTCGCAAACCCCACGAGCCGCAAGAATTTTGTTTCGGCGCAGGGACGAATTGGCGGTGCGTAGCCACAGCATGATCCGCATGCCGCGGGTCTTCCCGGCACTCCCGAATCCACACCAGTCGTTAGCCGTGACTGATTCGCATTTCGTATCCACTGCGGGCTTGTCAACTCGAAAAAGCCTCAGCTTACCGCGGGCAATGCGTGGAAGCGCGCGGAGTCAGAATTCCGACCCTGCGGAATTTTCTCCTTCAAACCAAAAACGCACGGCAAAAAGAACTTTTGCCGTGGCTACCGTTGCTGCCGACTGACAACTGACCACTGACCACTGACAACTTTTGATCACACCGTTCTCGTCACAATTTGTAGCGAGCGTGGATTGTCGGGGTCAATGCCCTTGACCTCCGCCAGCGAGGCGGCAAAGAGCTGTCCGGGGATGATGTAGGGAATAGGCGTGTAAATCTCAGGGATGGGCCCCGGGACGCGGATTACCCGCGTGGCCGGAGGAAGCTTGGCGCCGGTCGAGGAGATCAGCAGGGTCTCGGCGCGCATCCGGCGCAGGCGCCCGGCAAGTTTTTTCAAATCGGCAAAAACTTTTCCCGGTGACATCATGACGATCACCGGGAAATCCGGCTCGATCAGGGCCAGTGGGCCGTGGCGGAAGTCGGCGGAGGAAAACCGCTCGGCGACGACGTAGCAGGTCTCCATGAGCTTCAGGGCCAGCTCAAACGCGTTGGCGTAGTTCAGCCCGCGCGCCACCACGGCGCAGTGGCGCATGTAGCGGTAACGTTCAACCAGCTCGCGGATCTCGGGGGCGAGCATGAGCGTCGAGTCCACGCGGTCGGGGATTTCGCTCACCGCTGACAAGGTGACGTGGGGGCCGAGACCGCCGGCGAGCAGGTAGAACATCAGGAGTTGTCCCGTATAGGTCTTGGTCGCGGCCACCGAGCGCTGCTTGCCGGCGCGCACCAGGAAAACTTCGTCCGCGAGCTCCGCCATCGTGGAGCGCGCTTCGTTGGTGATGGCAACCGTGTAGGCGCCTTGGCGGCGGGCGGAGCGCAACACCATGTTGATGTCCGTGCCTTCGCCGGACTGCGACACCCCCACCACTACCGCCCGGCGCAAGTCCAGCCGCGCGTGGTAGAGCGTGTGCACCGAGGGGGCGGCGAGCGAAACTGGCAGGCCCGTGGTGAGCTCCAGCAGGTAGCGGCCGAAGAGCGCCGCGTTGTCCGAGGTCCCGCGCGCCACCAGCACGATCAACTGGAAACCCTTCTTGCGCGCAAACTGCTTGAACGATTCGGCGTGCTCGCGCTCCGCCTTGAACGTCCGCCGCAAGGCTTTGGGTTGCTCGAAGATTTCTTCCAACATGCGCGACATGCGAATCCTCTTCTCGCGTCGTCTCTTGTCCGGCGGCCGCCCGCATCATATTCGTCCTGCCTTGCGCCTGCAACCGGGACTCCGGAATAGCAGCGCAAGCGGCGGGAGGGCCCGAGGGTCGTGCGCGGTTAATCTTCCGCTTGGGAGATGGCCAGCTCGCGTGCCAGCGCCAGCGCGCCCAGGACAGGCGGTTGGCGGTGAAGAAGAATGCGCGCCTTGGGAGCGCGGCGGTGCAAATGGAACGCGAAGCTGCGCCGGATGCGTGGGCTGGCGCGGAACACTCCTCCCGCACAAACCACCGGCACGGCGCGGCGCAACCATCCCAGCCGCTTAAGAAGCGCCACGGCCAGGTCGGCCAGGTCGCGCCCGGCTTCCTCGCAGAGCTTCTGCGCCACGAAGTCCCTCCGCCGCGCCGACTCCAGAACCAGCGGGAACAGTCCGGCGACCTTCTGCGGAGTGACGGGACGCAGGACAACGCGGCGCTCTTCGGCCGCTACCTGCTGGAGCTCACCACGGGCCTGCCAGTTTCGCTCGCCGCCCCCTCGG
>DATKYV010000339.1:0-7792 GCA_035528275.1 Terriglobia bacterium
GTTTGACCTACGAGGGAATTTCCGGGCGCCGCAAGCCATTAGTGAGGGCCAGACAGTCGATCCAAATCTTTAACCTGATAAGGAGGGTGTGATGTCACTTGCCATACCACGACGCGGCCAAGTTGCAGTACCGTCCCGATACGAACCCCTCGGTCTTCGGGATTTGCCTTTTCCAACGGAACCAGTGATCATCCCCTACAACGACGATCCACGTAGGAACGGGGGCATCTACGCAGAGTCTGCGGCAAGGGAGGCCATTGACAAGTTCGAAAGATTGCTAATTTGCCCGAATGACTTTTTCAACAGAGCGCGGTTGGCCTATCTGTGGTCGAAGGGCGACCGCGAGACTGGGCGGGGAGTCGGGAAAACCGCTCTTCTCCGCTACTTTAGGCACAGAATCATTCAAGATTGGGGCGCCACAGAATTCAGCGGCAAGTTTTCCGCCTGTGTCATCTACGTGTCGTTCCCTGTGCAAGTGGATCGTCGTTACATGGAACAACTCGCGTTGTCGGCACTTGTTGACGCCTGCAGAAGTGGTGTTTTGAACGCTTCCCGCGCAGCGCTTCGCCTTCAGAATCTCACCGCCGAGCAAAGTGAATCGGTTCTGGCGAACTCTGATGGCTCGCAAGATCCCGCGAATCTACTGGAGGACTCGGTTTTGGAAGCGAAGGGCATCACGCCCTCACAACTCGATGATGCGGTCACAAAGCAGCTAGTAGCTGCTGGAGTTGAACTGCGTAGTGCTGTGCCGCTGGCCCAAGGGAAACTTGAAAAGTACCTGCGCTCTTTTCGACGAGATGGTTCACTTGAACCCTTCTATGTCCCGCGTGACACGCAGATCCTTGACTATTCCAGGACGCTTTTGTTCAACGATCTGGTCAACTATCTGAGAGAGGCTGGTTTCGCTGGGGGCTATCTGTTTATCGATGATATCGAGAACTTGGTCGATCAAATGACACGGAAACACCGGATCGAATTCGCCAAGGAGTTCGCGCTCTGCACGGTTCGACCGGGATACGCAAACACGGCATACAGCTTTTTTTCCTGCGTATTGACCACCCACCAGCAGGCTTCTGTTGGCTTAGCGCAGGCGTGGGGAGATGCAGGTTTGTCTGCTATCGCCCGTCTTGACCCGTCCTCACCGAATTCGGTGGAATTAACCTTCCCGAGCAAAGATGAAGCCCGTCAGATCATCGTTGCCCATCTGGACTATTACCGGATCAACGCCGGCGACAAGGGAAAGATTACTCCGTTCACGGAAGACGGGATCGACGCCTTGCTGGAGGCTCGCGAAACAGTGCACCCACGTATTCTCCTCTCACGTGCCGCAACCGTTGTTCTTCACGCCGTGGATAAGGGGATCAATGTAATTGACGGAGCCTGCGTTTCCGCTGCCGTTGGTGCAGATTTAACTTCTGTGACTGCGCCTGACGTGACCGAGGGTATCGAGGGCGCTCTTTAACACACACAAGCCTGAAGCGGGTAGCCGCGGTCAGCGCCTTCCTGAGCGTGGGTTCTTGTCGATGGGGAAAGCCCACGGTCAATCACAAGACGATTGACCGTGGCTACCGGCCGCTCTGCGGGCCGAGGACGCGTGGGGTGTCGTGAGATGGCAGGGAAAAGCCGCAGACCTGCCCGCCCCGGCCCTTCGGTCCGGGAACGGGCCGGGGAAGGTCTGCGCTACAATACCACCCTGATGAATTCTCCGGGGATGAGGAAAGAATGCCACGAATTGCTCTAATCCACGCGCGGGAGATTCTCGATTCGCGGGGGAATCCCACGGTCGAGGTAGACGTGTGGCTGGAAGACGGCGCCTGGGGGCGGGCAAGTGTGCCCTCGGGGGCGTCGACGGGCAAGGCGGAGGCGCTGGAGTTGCGCGATGGTGACCTGACACGCTATCACGGGCGCGGCGTGCTCAAAGCCGTGGAACACGTCGAGCGGGAAATCTTCGCAGCCCTGCATGGCGCGGAGGCTTCGAACCCGTGGGCCGTGGACGAACTCCTGGTTGAGCTCGACGGCACTAAAAACAAAGGGCGCCTGGGAGCGAACGCCGTCCTCGGCGTTTCCCTAGCCACGGCGCGCGCCGCGGCGGCTTCCGCCGGTGTCCCCCTCTACCGCTATTTGGGAGGCACGGCGGCGAGTGAGTTGCCTGTGCCCATGGTCAACATCTTGAGTGGAGGAATCCACGGTGGAGGGAATATCGACTTTCAGGACTATATGATGATTCCGCTGCGCGCCGGCCGCTATTCAGAGGCGTTGCAGGATGCGGTGGCGGTCTATCGCGCTATGAAGGATGTTTTGAAGGAGAAGGGCGCGTATCAGCCCGGCGTCGCTGACGAGGGTGGCTACGCGCCGCGAGTGGACTCGAATGAGGCAGGCTTGGCGCTGATGGTGGAAGCCTTCCAGCGCGCGGGGCTGAGGCCCGGCGAGGACGCCGCCATCGCCGTCGATGTCGCGGCGAGCCATTTTGCCGAAGGAAATGTTTACGCGCTGCAGGCCGAAGGAGTGGAGCTCGACTCGCAGGGCTTGGTGGAACGGCTGGAGAGCTGGGCGGCCCGTTATCCGATTCTCTCCATCGAGGACGGCTTGGGCGAGGAGGATTGGAGCGGCTGGACTGCGCTGACCGAGCGGTTGGGCGCGCAGTGCCAGTTGGTGGGTGATGACCTCTTCGTCACCTCAGCGGCGCGGCTCAAGAAGGGAATCAGCGAGGGCGCAGCCAACGCCGTGCTGGTCAAGATGAATCAGGTGGGAACGCTCACCGAAACCCTGGCCGTGGTTGAGCTCGCACGCCGGCACGGCTACCGGGCGGTGATCAGCGCGCGCTCAGGGGAGACCGAGGACGATTTGCTCGCCGACCTTGCCGTCGCCACCGGCGCCGGGCAGATCAAAATCGGTTCGGTCGCCTGTTCGGAACGTATGGTGAAGTATAATCGACTCCTCCGCATCGAAGCGGAATTGGGCGAACGAGGCCTGTACCGAGGCAGGAAAGTCTTCGCGGGTCTTCTGCCCGCAGCGTAATCCCTTCTCGACGGCCGTGGCCGGGAGTGAAGAGGCGATGTGATCTTGGGGGCGGGAGATTTTGATTCCAGCCTCAAACCCGCCCTGCGAAGTTGCATCTAATCAAGCAGGGTCCGCCTACTGAGGAAGTGCGCCGCCGCCGAAAGACATTAGGGGGAAATGTAGTCCGGGGAGTAGTCCGGGGAAAGGATGTCGCATCGATGAGAAGCCTGAACCTGAGAAAAATGCTCGCGCCCCTGGCCCTAAGCCTGATGTCGGCGTGCCTGGCCGCTGTGCCGGCGCTCGCTAAGGACGTGGTCGATTTCAAACCCGGGTTCAACCTCTTCTCTCGCGACCAGGACATTCAGTTGGGCCGCGAAGCTTCAGCCGAGGTCGAGAAGGAGCTGCCGCTCGTGAAGGACCCCCAGGTGGCGCGCTACGTGAGCGACCTGGGGATGCGGCTGACCAAATTCGCCCCCGGCGATGCCAATTATCCCTGGTCCTTCAAGGTCGCGGACAGCCAGGAGATCAACGCCTTCGCCCTGCCGGGGGGGGGCATCTACGTGAATCGCGGGGTGCTGGAGGCGGCCGACAATGAGGCCGAGGTGGCGGGAGTGATCGCCCACGAAATCGGCCACGTGGTGATGCGCCACGGGACTCACCAGGCCTCTCAGGTGATGCTGGCGCAGATGCCGCTCGCCATTTTCGGGAGCATCTTGGGGCAAAGCACCAGCCTAGGTGCGCAGCTCGCCCAGCTAGGCATCGGGCTGGGTGTGAACTCGATTCTCTTGAAAAATTCCCGCGGCGCGGAGTCGCAGTCCGACCAGATCGGGACCTACATCCTTTACCAGGCCGGGTACAATCCCCACGCGATGGCGGATTTTTTTGACATCATCCAGAAGAAGTATCCACAGCGAACCATGGAGTTCTTTTCCGACCATCCCAATCCGGAGAATCGCGTTGCAAAGGTCGACGCCCTCATTCCTCAACTCGGTCCTGCGCGGGATTGGAAAACC
This sequence comes from Terriglobia bacterium, assembly GCA_035528275.1. Lineage (GTDB taxonomy): Bacteria > Acidobacteriota > Terriglobia > UBA7540 > UBA7540 > DATKYV01. The sequence goes on from DATKYV010000339.1 coordinate 4,014, forward strand.
GACAGCCGCGAATTCCAGCTGGCCAAAGCCGATACCCTGAAGATGCCGCCTCCCCCCAAGGGGAAGACTGCGCCGACGGCCTCGGCAAGTATGCCTGCCGCGCCCGCCGCACCTTCGAGTCGCCTCGTAAAGTATCAGGGGAAGGGCTTCGCCATCTCGCTGCCCGACAACTGGAAAGTCCAGGAAAGCGAGGGCGGTGTGATTCTGGCTCCGGCGGGAGGAATTGTGGCGGGAGCGGGCGGCGATTCCGCACAGGCCTACGGAGCTTCCATCTCGCGCTATGTTCCGCCGCCAGGCCGCCGCGTGAAGCTCAGCCAAGCCACCCAACAGGTCATCGACTCGCTGCGGAATACCAATCCCAACCTTCGCGTTGTCCGACAATCGAAAGGGAGGGTGAAGGGGCGCGCGGCCTTCTCCACATTGCTCGAGAACGATTCTCCCCTCCAAGGTCAGAAGGAGACCGACCACCTGGTGACCGTCAGCGGCCGCGACGGAGTTCTCGTGGTGGTTTTCATCGCCCCGCAATCGGCTTACGAATCCTATCGGCCGACGTTCGAGGAGATGCTGAAGGGCCTCGAGGTTCGCTGAAGGATAGGCCTCCAACATGCCTCAGAATCCCTTCCAGGATCCCACAGTCAAGCCGACTTGGGCCCAGCTTTCCCGCCTGGCGGGCGATCGGGCCGCTATACGGTTTGAAGAGCTGAGGAAAAAGGTTGGGGCGATTGTGTGGATTCCGGAGGACTTGCACTACTCCGGCGCTGATTGGGGCTGGGTCGCGCGGTACTGTGTCGGGAGCATGGTACTCTTCGTCGTGCGCATACTGCCAGGGAACCTGGAGAGCACGGTTGAGTTGGACGCTCCTCTGCGCGAGAAGGTCCTGAAGTCGCGGATTGCCGGGCGAATCAAGGAGGCTGTTTGCCGCGCTCCAGTGAGCGCGGGTGTCGCGTCCGTGAGTTTCCTGCTTTCCGCGATGAAGGACATTCATCTGTTCGCCCGAGTCGTGTTGATGAGAAGCAAGGTCTTGCGCGGCGAGCTTCAGATATGACGTGTCCCACGCCTCCGGCTGTCTGTGGATTTCGGTCCTTGAGGCCGTAGGCACTTTGAAGGGAGGGAAAAGTGAGCATGCTCTACCGGGTTCAATCTCAGAAGGACATTTCAGAAGTGGCGCGGGGGCTTGAAGAGGCCGCGCAGAAGCACAAGTTCGGAGTCCTGATGGTCCACGATCTCAAGGCTAAGATGAAGGAGAAGGGCGTGGACTTTGAGCGCGACTGCCTGATTTTTGAGGTCTGCAATCCCCATCAGGCCAAAAAGGTTCTGGAAGCCAATGCGGAAGTCTCCACGGCCTTGCCCTGCCGTATCTCGGTGTATGGGGAGGGTTCGGGAGTCACCCTGGCCACGCTTCGCCCCACGGCCTTGCTCGAGATGTTCGGCACGCCGGGACTGCGCGCGGTTGCAGAGGAGGTTGAAGAGATCATTCTCAAAATGATGAACGAAGCGGCGGGATAGGCGACCTCTGCCGCAACAGCTGCTCGCCGCACTCGCCTTATTATCGCCGGTCTTCTTCCCTTTGCAGGTTGGTGGTAACATCGCCGGCGCGCGCGAACGGCGCCTCGTTTCGAGGTGGCGCGGCGCGCTTCGAACCGAAACGTTCTCAATGGAGCGACGGGGAATCATGAAATTCCTTCGCGGACTTTTCACCGGTGTGATGCTGATGGGAATCCTGTCTTCGCACCCGGCGCGTGCGCAGGCGCCACCCTCCGGCCGGGTCTATGTGATCATCTGGTTCGATACTGAAGATTACATCTTGCCCCAGAGCGACGATGCCGCCAAGCGGCTTGCCGTATTCCTCACGCAGCAAGGGGTGCGCGCCACGTTCAAGATCGTCGGGGAGAAGGCCAGAGTACTGGAGCAGCGGGGACGACGAGACGTTATCGGGGCGCTTGTCCAGCACGAGATCGGGTACCACTCCAACACCCACAGCCAGCATCCCACTCCCGCCGAGTATGAGGCGAATCTTGACTGGGCGAGCGGCGTCGAGGAGTTCGACCGCCGCGAGCGCGCCGGCTTCGACGATGTCCGCCGGATTCTCGGTCAGACACCCACTTGCTACGGCCAGCCGGGCAGTTCCTGGGCCCCTCAGTCCCACGCGGCGCTCAAAAAGTGGGGAGTGAACGTCTACCTCGACGAGGCTGGGCAGGTCGGGTTGGACGGCAAGCCCTTCTGGTACGGCGGCCTGCTGAATATCTTCAATACAACCGAAGGAGGCAAACTCCGTCCCAACGATGACTGGTCGAATCTGGCCGAAGCCAAGGAGAGGTTTCAAGAGTTCTATCTCCGTATGACCTCCCGGCGCGACGGCGGTATCATCAGCCTTTACTTCCACCCGTGCGAGTTCATCCACCGTGAGTTCTGGGACGGAGTGAATTTCGCCCACGGCGCCAACCCTCCCCGTGAAGAGTGGAAGCTGCCCGCCATGAAGGATCCGGCGGAGGGCGAAAACGCCTTCAAGTATTTCGAGGAACTCGTCAAGTACATGAAATCCTTTCCGCTCGTTGAGTTCGTTACCGCCTCACAAGCTTTGCAGCTCTATCGGGACACCGCCCAAAGGCGCACCTACTCCACCGACGATTTGACGGCCATCGCCGGGCAGGTGGACCCGGAAGTCTCCTTCCAGACTCACGATGATTACGTCCTGGCGGCGAGCGAGGCCTTCCTGCTGTTGAACACTTACGTCGCCGGCGTCATCCGCAAGTCGCCGCCCCAGCCGATATTCCTCGACGGCACACCCGTCGGCCCGGCGGGTCCTCCGACCGGTGTAACGCCGGGCTTTAGCCCGGCATCTGACAATGCCGTCCTAAAGGACGGCGCTACGTTCGAAGTTCCTTGGAGCCAGTTCTCGCGCACCGCGCTGGATGTCGCGGACTTTCTCGAAAAGGAGAAGCAGATCCCCAACGAAGTGTGGTTGGGGAGCACCGCCATTCCCCCGGAGAGTTATCTGGTGGCCCTTGCCCACGTCACCAGCAGGTTGCTCGTCAAGGCCGAGCCGCCGGAATCCGTGGAGATTGCTCCCGCTCAGCTTGCGGCAGGCAAGTACGTCGCGGACGATTCCCCGGACCTCTGGGGTTGGGTCATCTTCCCGCCCGGCTTCCATGCCCCGAAGCTGATGGGTCTTGCCAGGCTCCAGGCTTGGACCCTCAAACCAGCCCGCCTCCAGGCCCGGCGGTGACCATTGGTCCCGGAATTAGCGAACCCTCGACCGATTGCAGAGAAATTCCATAATCTGTAGGAGTCATACGACATTAGGGATTCTTTAAGTGTGTTGGGATTAATAAATTCGACTATCTTGTTTATTATCATAAAGTTGCTGTGGTTTCACGTTTGGCGCGGTAATTGCTGGCTGGTAGTTGGGCCAAGCTTCGTGTCAGGACGAAAGACATTTTTCTTGGGTTCGGACACGGAATTTTGGCTTGCTAAGGGGTCTTTGTAGTTGTAGACTCCGGTCGTCATTCGGTCCGTTCGGACCGAAGTCACACTGATACCACGGTCTTCTGCCGTGGGAAGGACCTAAACAGTTTGAATCCGAACGAGTTTCGGGGGGAAATTTTTCAATCGCAGCCCAGGTTTCGGGGGCAAGGTGTCTTTCCCTGCCCAGTTGACCAGTTCTATGTCAACTTTTGAGGAGAGAGGAGAGGGCCGTATGAAGTCCAATTCAAAGACAGTTCAGGTGGGTATCCGCACACTCGTTGTCCTTTGTGTGCTGCTGCTCACCAGCTTTCCGG
>DATKYV010000340.1:0-47865 GCA_035528275.1 Terriglobia bacterium
GAGCTCACGCTCAACCGCGATCCCGCCTGCGGTGGCGCCGTCGAGCGCAGCCGGGCGCGCAGTTACATGAGCTACGGCCGCATCCTCTTCAAGGAGAGCGCCACCACGCTGCGCGGCCGCCTGCACGTCGATACGCAAAACTCTTTCATCGCCGACCAGTGCGATCTCGATGGTCTGTGGGAACTGACGCGAGTGACCAAGCTCCCCGTACAGTACACCTCCCGCACCAGCACGGGCACGGGAATCTCCTACATGCAGATGGAGCTTGCCTATCGCGACGGCGTGCTCATCCCCGCGCAGAAGGCCGAGCCGGAAAGCCCCAAGCATCCGGACGAGCTGCTGGTGGCCGATCGCGGCGGGCTGGTGTTTCCGCCTCGCCTCGGGTTCTTCACCAACGTCGGCGAGTTGGACTTCATCAGCGAGTTCCCCAGCATCATGGCGCGTTTCAACGTCTCGCCCGAGACCGTCAATTGCCGCTGCTGCCCGCAGGCCCCGCGCGTGCCGGAGCTGGGCTACCGGATCTGCCAGCGCCGCCGGGGCATCACCAGCCGTGTGGTCGAGCGGCTCATCCAGAAGCGCGAGGAGTACAAGCGGCGGATTGTAGCGCCGGCTGTAGCGGCGGTGTCCACACCGCCGGAAACTGTAGCGGTCTATGACCGCCGAAACGGCGAGGCGGAAGGGCACGGCGGAACTTGTCCCGATGCTTTCGTCGGGAGCCGTGCCGTCACGCCCCCTCACCCCGTCCGTCAGCTGACGGACACCCCTCTCCCCCTTGAGGGGGAGAGGGCTGGGGGTGAGGGGGGCTTGCATACGACCCTCACCCCCGGAAAAGACCCACGGTTGGAACAGCACCAACCGTGGCTACCCGAGCCTGGGGGCTTGGGACTCGCCGTAGCGCCGGGCTTTAGCCCGGCACCTGCCCCGATGAATCGGGGCGCTACAAATGATCCCGCGAATTACAGCCTGCGCCGCTCGGCGCTCAAGTGGCTGCTGGTCTGCTGCTTCGGATACACGGGCTACAAGAACGCGCGCTTCGGCAAGATCGAAGCGCACGAAGCCATCAACGCCCTGGCGCGCGAGAAGCTGCTGGTGGCCATGGAGACCGCCGAGCGCGCCGGCTTCCGCGTCCTGCACGCGCTGGTGGATTCGCTCTACGTCCAGCGCCAGGGCACTACGCGAGAAGGCTACGCGCACCTGGCGCGGGAAATCGAGCAGCGCACGGGCCTGCCCATGGCGCTCGAGGCCGTGTATCGCTACGTCGTCTTCCTGCCCTCCAAACAATCGCCCGAAGTGCCGGTGCCCAATCGCTTCTTCTGCGTTCCGGAAGAAGGCGAGCCGAAGATTCGCGGGCTCGAATGCCGCCGGCACGATACGCCACCCATCGTCGCCCGCATGCAGCGCGAGGCGCTCACCATTCTCGCCGAGGCGCACGACTTTGAAAGCTACTGCCAAAAGCTCGAGGAGGCGCGGGAAGTGCTGGAGCGGTATCTGGCGCGGGTGGAGACCGGCAGCGTCAACGTGGAGGAACTGGTCATCAGCCGGCGGCTGACGCGAGCGCCCAGCGAATACAAACATAACAGCGCCACCGCCATCGCCGCCAAGCAGCTCGAGCGCTCGGGCGTCATGCTGCGCCCCGGTGAGACCATCGAGTACATCATCACCGACGCCGATTCAAACCTGGTGGACGACCGCGTGCGCGCCTTCACGCTCTGGGAAGGTTGGCGGGGCTACGACGTCGGCGAATACCAGCGCGCCCTGCGCGAAGCCTTCAAGCCGCTGGAGCACTTCGCCACCATGGCAGGATGGAGGATCACTAAGGATTTCCCAATTCTCGCAGTATCGCCTCGACCTTGGGTTTGAGGTCTGGCAGATCGTGTTCCACGATCTCCCAAACCTCGTACAAGTCTAAGCCCAGATAATCGTGCACGAGCACGTTACGGAACGCAGCGACGGCTCGCCAATCAACCTCCGGATGCCGGTTCTTAATAGTGTCCGAAAGACGCCGGGTTGATTCCCCAAGGGTCTGCAGGTTTCGAAGGACCGCATCCTGCGTCTTCCTATCGGAAAGGAACGCCTCTCTGCCCTGCCGGGTGAACTCCGTCACATGACGGATGCACTCCAAAATGTGCTCGAGGTAGAGGCGATCATCTTTCACAGCGGCACGGCCTCCCGCAGAACCCGATCGCGAAGGTACCAGTGAAGACCGCGTTCCGTGACCACTTCGACTCGCCTTCCCAGCAGGTCCTGCAAGTCGGCTATCAGGCCGCCCGGGAAAAAGGGTGTGCGATTAGGACCGACATCCACCAGAAGGTCCACGTCGCTGTTCGCACGGGCGTCGCCGCGGGCGACCGAGCCGAACACGCGCACGTTGTAGGCCCCATGCTTGGCGGCGATCCGTAAAATCTCCTCGCGCTTTCCCCTTAGAAGATCCGGAACACTCATTCCCCTCTCCCGAAAGCCCAGGTCCCAGTCCTACCCACGCGACTCGCCACTTTCACGCAAAATGGCTTCCATTTTCCGCTTGAGGTCCGAAAGGTCTTGTTCCACGACGGCCCAGACTTCATCGAGATCGACGCTGAAGTAGTCATGGACGAGGATGTTCCGCATAGCGATAATGCGTGACCAGGGGATTTCCGGATGAGCTCTCCTCAATTCCTCAGAGAGTCCCCGAACGGCTTCGCCGATGACCTGCAAGTGATGGACGACCCAATTCTGGATTAGCTCGTCGCTCTCGAACTTCTGTCGTCCGCGGGCAACGTATTTCTCAATCCGCGCGACAGCTTCCAGAATATCTCCCAACCGATCGACGTCACGCTTCATAGAGGCACGGCTTCACTAAGCACCCGGTCGCGAATACGAGGCCGTAATCCCCGCTCCGTCACGACGTCCACCTTGCGACCAAGCAATTCCTCCAAATCGACCAGAAGCCCTGCATGGTCAAGGAGGCTTCGTCCCCGCTCGAGCTCGATCAAAAAATCCACATCGCTGTCCGCACGGGCGTCGCCGCGGGCGACCGAGCCGAACACGCGCACGTTCAGGGCACCGTGTCGCGCCGCGATGCGAAGGATCTCCTCCCGCTTGGCTTTCAGTAATTGGTCAATGCCCATGGCTTGTTCACTGCTCGGGCCTCGATCGTCCCTCCCCCAGGTCTCAGGAGGATGTCGGCCCGAACCTGATTGTAACACCCACAGACACAAGGATGCCAAAGTGGCTTGCTGCGCCCGGCTTCAGACAAGTTAAAGTAATGCGCCGGCCCCCCAGTCAGCCGCGAAATCCACCACCCCACCCTTTTGCTTGACTTTCGCCTTTGAGATTCTTACACTTGGCGGGCAAGGGGGGGTGTTGCCCGCGATCCCGGCGAGCCGGGGTGAACGCGCCCGCGCTAGTGCTGACTAAGACAGGAGGAAACCTGTGTTCCGCAGACTATTGATTCCGGTCGGAGTGTCATTTCTTCTCGGGGTGACTTGTGCCTTTGCCCAAGAAGCGATGAACGCACAACCTACGCCCATCCCGGCGGCCTCGCGCACGGAGATGGACTGCTCGGGATTCATCGCGGGGGCACCTTTGTCGGAAGACCTCTTCATCCTGGATGGCGCGGACAACGATTCGCGGTCGGAGATGCGGCAGTTCAGGACCGGTGATTTCGTCTACTTGAAGAGCCACACCGGCGCCACCCCGGGGGAAGGCAGCGAGTATTCCATCATGCGCAGGGCGAAATCGCCGCTATTCGGCGGATCGCGGCCTTTGGGGGAAATGAAGCTTGACCTGCTCGGCCACATCTCCTGGTATCCGGGGCAAATGAGCTCCATCCGGTCGCTGGGGACGATGTACGAGGATGTGGGAAAGGTGAAAGTGGTTCGGAGCACGCCGTTCGGGGCCATCGCGGAGGTCAACTTCGCCTGCGGCCCGCTCTACCCCGGCGACTTTGCCGTTCCCTATCAGGTGCGCACCATCCCTGAATACACCCCTACTGAAAGCTTCGATCGCTTTGCGCTTCCCAACGGCAAGATGGTGGGAGCTATCACCGCCGGTGGAGGACACGCCGGGGTTCTGGGCGAGGGCACCATTGCCCACATCAACCTGGGCAACGAGGATGGCGTAACACCCGGCCAGCGCTTCCGCGTCTTCCACATCTTCCGCGAAAACATGGATCGCGGTCTCAAGGCCCTGCCGGAGCCGCCGCGCGAGATCATCGGCGAGTTGGTCGTTCTTTCCGTGGATGCGCGGTCCTCGGTGGCCATGGTGATCAGGAGCATCCGCGAGATTTCGTTGGGAGACGGGATCGAACTGGAGGAGGAGGTTGTTCGCGCCGAACCGCCGCCGGATCGCCCGCCGACGATGAGCTGCTCGGCGGATCGCAGCTCGGTCGTGGGCGGCGAACGCGTGAGGATCACTGCTACGGCCAACGATCCGGACAACGACCCGTTGACCTTCTCCTGGCGTACCAGCGGCGGCCGGATCATCGACTCGGGGTCGTCTGTGATGTTCGATACTTCCGGTCTGGCGCCGGGCCGCAACACGGTGACAGGCCGCGTGGACGATGGGCGCGGCGGAACCGCCGAATGCTCAGTAGACCTCGACGTGCAGGCGCCTCCTCAGAAAACTGCGGCAGTAAGCCAATTGGAAGCGAGGCTTGAACTCCACAGCATTTACTTTCCGACGGCTCAGCCCACGGTCCTGCATCCCGACGGCGGCCTGGTGGCGAGTCAGCAGGACATCCTCAGGACTCTGGCCGACGACTTCAAGAAGTACCTCACATTCGACCCGAATGCCCGCTTGATCCTGGAGGGGCATGCGGACCAACGCGCATCGGTTGAATACAACAACGCCCTTACGGAGCGGCGCGTGGCACGTAGCAAGAGCTTCTTGGTCGAGCAGGGCGTTCCCGCGGCCAGCATCGAGACGCGGTCCGTGGGTGAACAGGAAATGCTGAGCGCCGACCAAGTAAGGCAACAGATGGAAAACAATCCCGAATTGACCCCGGAGGATCGGCGGAGACTTCTGAGCGCCAATTTGAAGGGGATTGTCTTGGCCCAGAACCGCCGCGTAGATGTCGTCCTGAGACCTACGGGGAAACAGTCCACTCGTCGGTACCCGTTCAATGCTAAAGACGCATTAACACTGCTTGATGACAGGCAGTTGGTGCGTTGATCAGCGTCTGAGGCGGCGCCGGCTGCCAAGACGAAACCTAAGCCGAAATTTCCTTTTTGGCCTTCCGGACTGTGAAGAGTACACGCTAGTTTGCTTCCAGCTTCTCACCCACTGGGGGTGCACCTCCAAAGCGTCTTCACCGCGTTCAAACCCGCATAAATACAGATGACAAATGACCCCCTATGGTTCAGATGCAGTATTGAAATTGGAAATCTGGGCTGGAATAGCCGGCAGGTTTTTCGATCCTTGAAGAGGCGCCAAGACATCCAAGGGGGGGCGGAACGATCTGTTCCGCCGCCTCTCGCTATGGGATGCAGTCGGCGTGTCTTAGGCGGCGTGATTCGAGGAGCGCTCCGGGCGCTCCTTCGTCCCGAAGACCTGAGCGGTGAAGGCCTGGATTCTGGCTCCATGCCGCCAGGCATCGGGAGGCAGAGCGGCCTTCAGACACGTCTCCTCCAGGAATCTCTCGCGGTCCCACTTCCACTCCACCGCCACTTGGGGAAGCAGAAGGCCTCGTTGCACTCCCTGAGATATCATCAGCCCGTGCCGGCCGGCCTCGATTTGCTCGACAGGAATGTCAAAGAGGGGCGAGAGGACGGAGATTTCCAGTGTCAGGGCAGGAAGTTCTTCCGGGGTGACGGGATCGAACCGTGGGTCGCGCAGTGAGGCAGCCAGCGCGCACTCCCGGACGGTCTGGTAGAGGGGCTTCTGAGCTTCAACGTAGCCAATGCAGCCGCGCAAGCGCCCCGCCTTCCAGAGCGTCACAAAAGCCCCGCAACGCTCTCGGAGCGTGCCCTCCGGTTCTTCAACCTCACTCAATTCATATTTCCGGACGCTTTCTTCCAGGGCCTGGCGAGCGATGTGAAGCAGCCGTTGCTGGTCGGACTCACTGAGTGGCAACATCCTTTTCTTCCTGTTCGTCTTCGTTCACCCGCAACATGACCGCCGGGCGGGGAGAGCGCTGTTTGACGCGAACGTCCAGCTTCTTCCAAAAGCTCCAGAAATACTGCCCGGCGGATGCCAGCGCAAAAACCACCACGACCCAGAGCAGCGCCTCTCCCAGAGGCTGGATGAGGGGATGGCGCCGCTGGAGCACGATCACGGTGATGGCCACGACCTGGGAGACCATCTTCCTTTTCCCCAATTCCGACGCCTGCAATACAAATCCTTCCGCGGAAGCGACGGCACGCAAGCCGGTGACGGCAAACTCCCGGCCGATGATGATGACGACCATCCAGGCAGGGACGAGCTTGAGCTCCACCAGGGAGATGAACGCCGCGGAGATGAGCAGCTTGTCGGCAATGGGATCGAGCAAAATCCCCAGGGTGGTCACTTGGGCGCGTTTGCGGGCGAGGTATCCATCCAGAAGGTCGGTTACCGCCGCCGCCAAAAACACTCCCACCGCCCAGAGGTCCATGTTCCGGCCCTTGGTGAAAAGGAGCACAACCAGCAGGGGGACGATGAAGATTCGCAACAGTGTGAGCGAGATGGGGAGATTCATGCGCCTTCGGCCCTCAGCGGGGAGTGATCGGAGGGATCCGGCGGTTGAGATCGCCAATGAGCCGCACACGGTGAGACACCGGCACCCCTCGGCAATATAGCGAACGCTCCGGGGAGTGTCAACGCGCATCTCCCCCAGTTGTTTCGGCCGCACACTACGCAAGCGCGGTATCAGCCGGCAGACTTCATTGATTCGTCTCGCGGCTGCGGGATGCTCACGATCTCCTGTCACCTTCCGCACGCCCCGAGCCGGAAGGCTACGAACAGAGCCTAGCCTCCGTTTGACTTGATTTGATGCGGAAATTCAAGACGCCAAAGGCTACGCGACCAGTCAAGAGACTGCCTCATAATTGTGCAAAACTTCGGGACGCGGGGAGCGCGCACGCCGGCGCCCCAGAAGTTGCCTAAGTCCGGATGAGAAATCCGAGGCCTGAATTAAACCTCAACGAATCAACAGCTTGCAGACGCGGCTCATTCCAGGCCCGCGGTTTTCGGGGATTTCGCGAGGGGCGCGCCCAAAACCGCCCTCGCTTCATTTTCCACACGGTTTTCCACAACCCTCGGGGCCGCGTTTTTCTGGGCTTTTAGCGTTCGGCAGGAGCCTTTACACCTTGCTGGAAAAGGACTTGGAGGCGATCACGAACCGAAGCCCGCACCCGCACCCGGACGAGCACACGGTCATCTTCAAAGTCCGTACTCAGCACGTTTCCCAAGTGGTGAAGCATCGCAAGGCGCTCGCCATCGGCAGCGGAGAGTTCAAACTGCACCTCGATAACGGGGTCCGCGGAGAGGTCCCGGTCAATCAGGTGCAACAAAGATTCCAAACCCTCTCCCGTGATGGCCGAGACGGCCGCACACTTTGCCTCGTTATCGCTGCCGGCGTCCAGTCGTTTCAGTTCGGCGGGCTGGAGAAGATCGATCTTGTTCCAAACGTGAAGACGCGGGGCCGCCCCAACGCCCAGACTTTCCAGCAAGCCCTCGACAGCGGCATCCTGCTCCGCACGGCGAGGATCTGAGGCGTCGGTTACGTGGAGGATCAGGTCTGCGTCTTCGAGTTCCTCGAGCGTGGCGCGGAAGGCCGCGACCAGATGAGGAGGCGATTTGCGAATGAACCCTACCGTATCGGAAAGGAGGACAGGGCGGCCCGACTCGAGCTTGAAGGCACGCACGGTGGGGTCGAGCGTGGCGAAGAGACGCGGCGATGTGGTGACCGAGGCGCGGGTCAGGGTGTTGAACAGCGTCGACTTGCCGGCGTTGGTGTATCCCACCAGAGAAACGGTGAGGAACCTTTGCTGGCGGCGGCGGGCGCGGTGGAGCGCGCGCTGGGAACGCACGCGATCGATGGCTTGGGTCAGTTTTGCGATGCGGGAACGGAGGCGGCGACGGTCGAACTCCAACTGCTGCTCGCCGGGCCCGCGGGTTCCAATGCCGCCCCCCAGCCGGGAGAGCAGCGTTCCTCGGCCCGCCAGGCGGGGCAGGAGGTAGTTCAGCTGCGCGAGCTCAACCTGGAGTTTGCCCTCTCGCGTGCGGGCGCGACGCGCGAAGATGTCCAGGATCAACTGGGTGCGGTCGATGACCTTCAGGCCGAGTGCCTGTTCGAGATTGCGGAGTTGGGAGGGTGTGAGGTCATGGTCGAAGATAATCACTCCCGCGCCCACGGCGCGGGCGGCGGCGTGAACCGCCTCGACCTTGCCCCGGCCCACCAAGGTGGCGGGGTCGGGCTTGGGTGAGTGCTGCAGCGTGGATCCCACGACTCGGGCTCCGGCGCTGATGGCGAGCTCGTGAAGTTCCTGGAGCATCTCCTCCACGTCGGAGGTTCTGCCTGCCACGACCGGGCGCCGGCTCGACGCCCAGCCCACCAGGTACGCTTTCTCCACATCATGGGTCCGGCGAATACGCTTATCCCTCCGAAGCCGCCGCGGGCGGTGAAGCAGAGGAGCGCGGCAGTACGACCGTTGAGATGGCATGCTTGAAGATCAATTGCTCCTGGCTGTTGCTTTCCAGGACGACCGAGTACTTGTCGAAACTGCGGATGCGGCCCGTCAGCTTGACGCCGCTGGTGAGGTAAACGGTAACCAGGAGTTTCTCTTTGCGCGCGGAATTCAAGAAGCCGTCCTGGATGTTCTGCGTCTGTTTTTCCATGTTCTCTCTCTTTCTGAGTGGGGGCGTGATCATAGGTCCTTCCCATTTGACGTCCGAGAGACGTGCAGGAGATGTGAAGAATTCCGCGTCGCGCCGGCGGCGTCCGGCCACGTGCTAGCCAGCCAGTCAAAAACCCGGCCCTGGATGGCTTCGTCGTCACCGAAGCCGGCGAACCACGTGACGTCCGATTCGCGACGAAACCACGTCATCTGGCGCTTGGCGTATTGCCGTGTAGCGGCCTGCGTGGAGCGAACCGCTTCCTCACGGCTGATTCCTTCACGAAGCACGGCGCAGGCCTGCCGATATCCCAAGGCCCCGAGGGGTTTGAGGCTGTGGGCGTCCGGCGACCGTTCGAGCGCCATGCGGGTCTCTTCGAGGAGGCCGCGATCGAACATTCGGGTGACCCGGGCGTTGATCCGCTCGGCGAGCTGTGTCCGTTCAGGAGCCAGCCCGATCTTGACGACGTGGAATCCCCGTAGGCCGCTTCTCCCCTGAGCTTGCAGTGCCGACACGGGCTGGCGTGCCAGCACGCAAACTTCGACGGCGCGGATGATTTTCTGCGTGTCCCGGAAGTGGATCCGCGCGGCGGCGGACGGGTCCAGACGCCCGAGCAGATGGTGAAGAAACTCCCGTCCCCGGCGACGGGCCAGATCGCCTAGCCGCGAACGCAACACCGCCGAGCGCGGCGGGCCCTCAAACAATCCGAGCAGAAGGGCGCGCAGGTAAAGCCCCGTCCCGCCCACGACGATGGGAAGTTTTCCTCGGGCGCGCACCGCGGCCAGCACCCGTTCCGCCTCGCGCCGAAAGTCCCCAGCCGTGAAATCCTCGTCAGGCTCCACCACGTCGAGCAGGTGGTGCGGGATGCCTCTCCTTTTGCCCGGCGGCACTTTGCCCGTTCCGACGTCAAAGCCGCGATAAACCTGGACCGAGTCGCAGTTGACGATTTCTCCAGACAGGCGCTCGGCGAGGGCGAGCGCCAGCGCCGATTTGCCCGCCGCCGTGGGTCCCACAATCACCAGCAACGCGTAACCTTCTCCTATCGAGCCCACCAGAGCGCTCTCAGGGCCCGGACCACTAGCAGGCAGACGATGATGCCCAGAACGAGAAAACATCCGAGTAGTTGTGTCCTTGAGAGGCGCATCAGTGTTCGAGTTCACGGTTTGGGGCGGCGATATGGAACGGGTGCCGGGTCGCGGCGGGGAACTCTCCGTCCGGGATTCATGACGCGACTCCGCCGCAGTCTTACTCCTCACCCAGGAATTCTAACCGAGGGGCTCAGCCGCTTCAAGGGCCATACCCCAAGTTGTATAGGAAAATGAACTGGAGCACGAGATGCTCGCCCGTGAACTCCTCGGGGAGAGGAGGGAAAGGATTGGAGGCGCGGATCGCCGCCAGTGCCGCGCGGTCGAGCGGGTCCGAGCCGGACGACGCCACCAGGCGGAGTTCGGGCACGGACCCGTCTTTCAGGATTTCGAAGACGATGCCAACCCGTCCCTTGGTGCCCAGCCGTGCCGTCACCGGAATCACCGCGTACCAGTTGCGGCGCACATTCCACACCACTCTTGCCAGGTAGGGGCCGAAGTCCACACCGCGCGTGTCCGAAAGGATGACCGGCCCTTCCGTCGAGAAGTTGGGGTCGAAGTTGCGGAATTGGGAAAGCGAATCGCCGGCGCCCTCGCCCGGGCCCGCGGCGCGACCGCGCGCGGCGGCTTCCAGCGACTGCTGGATGGCCTGGCCGGGAGTAGAGCTGGGCAGGCGGAGCCGTGAGTTCCCGCCCGAGCCCTCGGGTCGTACGTCCATCAGTCGAAGCTGGCTTTCCTTGTTCTCCTCCGCAGGAGGGGGAGGAACTTCGGACCCGCCCGGCGGCGCAGCGGGTGCCGCGCCGGGCGACGGCAGCTGCGGCGCGCCCCCCGCGATCTCGGGCAACGGTGTATTCCCTTGAGAGTAGGGCATTCGATTGCCAAACGGGTTGATGACGGGCGAACGCCCCTGGGCGCGGCGGTCTTTGTCGGAAAGGATGTCGGTGTCAGGCGGGGGCTCCTGCATGCGCTTCAGGACATCGGGCGGAATCCACAGAAACGTGCGCTCGCGCGGGGCAACGGGTTCGACCTGCACGCCCATCATTGCCGCGCCGCGCCGCAGGAGGTCGGGCGAGACCATCAGCAGGGTAATGAGCAGGGCGTGCAGGATCAAGGAAAGCAGGAACATCGTGCGGCGACGCCAGCGCGCTGCTTCTTGCTCCATCTCCAGCAGTAAGTGGAATTCTGGCTCCGTGCTCATCGTTCAGGGTCCGTTCCCCGGTGTGCTACGAACTAGATTTCCCCGCTGCGCCCCGCGGGTCGCCTCAGAGGTACTTTCACCTGGGCGGCGTGCTCTTCGATGCGCGTCATGACGCGTTCCGCCAAGGCCAGCGCCTTGCGCCCTTCCTCTCCTCCCACCAGTGGCGGGCGGCGGGTGCTCACCGATTCGATAAAGGCTTCCAATTCCGCCCGCAGAGGCTCGACGGGGTTGGAATCCAGCTTGCGAAAACCGATCTGGGGCGATGCGCCGGTATGGTTTACGCTGAGGGCGATGACGTCCCGCCGCGTAAAGTCGATCGAGATGTACTCGTTGGGCTGAAAGTAGCGGAACTTCCTTACCCTTTCAGTGCTCACTCGGCTGGCGGTGAGGTTAGCGACGGTCCCGTTCTCAAACTCCACGCGTGCGTTGGCAATGTCCACCTTGTCGGAGAGGACGGGCAATCCCACGGCGCGCACGTCGCGCACCGGCGCGTCCACCATCCAGAGCACCAGGTCGAGGTCGTGGATCATCAGGTCGAAGACCACGTCCACGTCCAAGCTGCGGGGGCTGAAGACTCCCAGGCGGTGAATCTCGAAAAACAGCGGGTTGCGGGTGACCGCTTTGGCCGCCGCCACGCCGGGATTGAATCGCTCGAGATGGCCAACCTGAAGGATGCGTCCCTTTTCCGCTGCCAGCGCCGTGAGCTCGTCGGCTTCCTCGACGGTGCGCGTGATGGGCTTTTCGAGAAGCACGTCCACGCCGCGGGCGAAGGCGGCGCGCCCCGTCGCCGCGTGGTCGGTGGTGGGGATCACCACGCTGACCGCCCGGACCGCCTCCAGGGTTTCCTCAAGACTCTGGAAGGCGCGAACGGCCAGTTCCGCTGCCACCGCCTGGGAGCGCTCGGCACGCACGTCGAAGACGCCGACGAGTTCCGCGCCTTCGATTTCGCTGAGATGCCGCGCGTGGTTCCGGCCGTGTTCTCCAACGCCGATCACCGCGACCGGTATCTTCATGTCAATCCTTCAAGCCCACGATGGCGATCCCGGCCTCGTCGGCTTCCGCCACAAGGTGCGGCCTTTCGAACAGGAGTGTCTTCCCCGCGTCCACGGCCAGCACGCCGGCGTTCGATTCCTTCATCACCTGGATGGTCTTCCGCCCCACCACCGGGACGTCGAAGCGCATATCCTGGTCGGGCTTACTCACTTTGACGACAACCAGGCGTCTTCCGTTGCTCAGGGTTGCGGCCCTGGCGATGGTGGCGTCAGTTCCCTCCATGGCCTCCATGGCCACGCACGCCCGGTCGGCCACCACGATCGTTTGCCCGAGGTCGAGCCCGGCGATCTTCTTGGCAATCTCCCGCCCGTAGGCGATGTCGGCCAGTTCGCTCTCGTCGGGCGCGCGGCGGGTCAGTGTGCCGGCTTCGGCAAGCAGAGGTTTGAGAAACAGCGTGGAATCTTCAACCCGGATACCACGTCCCTCGAGCATGCGCACGAAAGCTCCAATCAAGGCGTCAGTGTTGCGGCGCTCGAGCGATTCGACGGCCTCGCGCACCACCGCGTCCGGCTTGATGGCGCTGAACAACTGCACGTGTTTCACCTGTCCGGCCAGCAGCACTCGATCCACCTTTTCGGCAACCAGCAGCTCCAGCAGCTTCGCCACCTCGCCCAGGCTCAGCCAGTGGATGGCGTCGGTTTTTCGGGAGAGATCCGGCGAGGCTTCCTCTTTGATGGCAATGACCAGCGGGTCGATGCCCTGGCCACGCGCCGCCTCCAGCACCAGGAAAGGGAAGCTGCCGTTGCCGGCAATAATGGCGTACCGGGCGGCGGGGGTCGCGAGTGGGATTGTGGATTGGGACTTCACCGGCTCACCGCCGAAACTTCGAGTCATGGAATGACCCGATTCTCCAACGACCCGACGGCCGTTATTTCACCACCCCGCGCTGGGATGTCCGGACAAATTCCACCAGCGCCCGCACGTGCTGGGACTTGAAACCCTGCTTTTCGATGGCTTCGAGTGCCTGGGTGGTGTTCAACTTCGAGCGGGAAAGCAGGCGGAATGCCTTGTCGAGCTCCGCGACATCCTCGGAGCCGAGCCCGCGACGCTCCAGGCCCAGCCGGTTCGCGCCGTACATTCCCATGGGGCGTTCGGCAGAGGTTTTGGAGTAGGGGAGGATGTCCTTGTTCACAATGGTGTAGCTGCCGAGGAAGCTGTATGCGCCGATTCTGCAAAACTGGTGGATGCCGCAGAAAGCCCCGACGGTGGCATGATCGCCGATCTCCACGTGGCCCGCCAACGACGCGCCATTGGCCATGATGATGTCGTTGCTCAACCGGCAATCGTGGGCGATGTGGACGTAAGCCATGAGGAAATTCCGGTTTCCGATTCGCGTCACGCCCTCGCCTTCGACCGTGCCGCGATGCAGCGTCACAAATTCGCGGATGACGTTGTCGTCGCCGATCTCCAGGCGCGTCGGCTGGCCCTTGTATTTCAGGTCCTGGCAAGGGAAGCCGATCGCCCCGTAGGGGAAGATGCGGTTGCGCTTGCCGATCCGCGTGGGGCCCTCGATCACGACGTGCGACATTACCTCGCAGTCGTCGCCGATTTCGACGCCCTCCCCAATCACCGTGTAGGGCCCCACCGTCACGCTGCAGGCGATTTGAGCTTGGGGATGAATGATGGCCGTGGGATGAGCTTTCATTTATCTGGCCGCTCGGCGATGGCGAACAGGACGATGGCTTCCGACGCGAGCTTTCCGTCCACGGTAGCCCGGCCTTGCATCTTGCCGAAATTGTTTCGCCGGTTCAGCAGCTCCATCTCGATCCGCAACTGATCCCCGGGAACCACCGGCCGGCGGAACTTGGCGCTTTCGATACCGGTGAAGTAGATGAGCTTCTTGTCCTTGTCCGGCAGGTCGCGATAGATCATCACCCCCGCCACCTGCGCCATGGCTTCGATGATCAGCACTCCGGGCATGACCGGAGCGCCGGGGAAGTGGCCCTGGAAGAACTGCTCGTTGATGGTAACGTTCTTCAGGCCGACGATCCGTTTGTCCGCCTCGAGCTCCACGATGCGGTCGACGAGCAGGAAGGGATAACGGTGTGGCAGAAACCTCATGATCTCGTTGACCGTGTAGACCACTTGCTTCTCGGTATCGGTTGTTGCTGTTGACTCAGCCACGAAGCACCGTCCCGGCCCCACAGATTGCCCCTTCGCCCGCCGGGCATGCCGTTACCCGGAGCGTCCCTCAGCGGCTGGGCCGTGCGACCATTATAGACGAAACACCTCAGCCCACCAAAGCGCGCTATGTCAAGGCATTGCCGGCGGATGTGACGAGGAGCGGTGGCATCATGTTCCGCATTAGTGTTGCGGACAGTCTGTCGCCATCCGATCCGCCAATCCCCTGTGCGTTGGCCGCTTTCCTGCGGTGTGTTAAACTCGACGGGCTTAATACAACTTAAGGAGATGGATCGTGAGCGCACGCATTCTTGACGGGAACAAAATCCGCGATGAGATCAAAGCGGACCTGCTGAAAGAGATCGAGGAGATGAAGGCCGCCGGCATCACGCCCGGCCTGGCGGCGGTGTTGGTGGGTGACAACCCCGCCTCGCAAATTTACGTCCGCAACAAAGTGAAGACTTGCGAATCGTTGGGACTGTACAGCGAGAAGATCGAGCTGCCGGCGGATACTTCCGAAGAGCGATTGCTGAAACTGATCGACGACCTCAACCGGCGGGACGAGATCGACGGCATCCTGGTGCAGTTGCCGCTGCCGCCGCAAATCGACACCAAACGCGTGCTTATGGCGCTCGACCCGGCCAAGGACGTTGACGGATTGCATCCCGTGAACGTCGGAAACCTGGTCAGCGGGCGCCCGGGACTGGCGCCTTGCACGCCGGCGGGGATTATCGAAATCCTCAAGCGTAGCGGCTACACGCTGAAGGGCGCGCGCGCCGTGGTCATCGGGCGAAGCGATATCGTGGGAAAACCCCTGGCCATTCTGCTGATGCACAACCACGCCACGGTCACCATCTGCCATTCGCGGACCAAGGATCTTCCCGGCGTCGCTCGCGAGGGCGACATCCTGGTGGCGGCGATGGGCAAGGCGGCCTTCGTCACTGCCGATTTTATCAAGCCGGGCGCCGTGGTGATTGACGTCGGCACGAACCGTCTCTCCACGCCCGAAGAAGTCCGCCAAATCTACCGCGACCCCACCGAGCGCCTGAAAAAGTTGGAAGAGAAAGGCTCGGTCCTGGTCGGCGACGTTCAACCCGAGGACGTGAAAGAGAAAGCCGGAGCTTACACACCGGTTCCCGGCGGCGTGGGGCCGCTGACCATCATCATGCTGATGGTCAACACGGTGGAAGCGGCGCGGCTGCGGCGCGGAGCTCGGGTTGCCGCCGCTTCGGGCAGGTAAGGCGGGCGGTCACGTCTGCGGCCTACTGAGGCCGTCGCGGCGGCAGACCTCATGACAGGTCGAGTGCGCTATTTTGGATTGACGGGCGGCGTAGCCTCCGGCAAGAGCTCCGTCGCCGGAATGTTTGCCGAGTTGGGCGCCAAGATTATTGACGCCGACCGGCTGGGCCACGAACTCATCCGCCGCGGTCTCCCGGCGTACGAGGAAATCCTCCACCACATCGGCCTCGATGTCCTCGATCCAGCTCAGGAGATTGACCGGAAGCGACTGGGGGCCATCGTCTTTTCCGACCCGCAGAAGCTCCACGAACTGAACGCTATCCTGCACCCCCGCATCATCGAGGGCGTGGAATTGCTGGCCAGGATATTTCATTCCCGAGACCCGCAAACCGTGATCATGGTCGATGCGGCACTCATCTTTGAGGCAGGCATCGGCGGTCAGTTCGCCAAGGTTATTGTCGCTTGGTGCCGGCCGGAACAGCAGATCGAACGGCAAGTCTCGAAGGCCGGCGTCTCCCGCGAAGAGGCCGAGCGGCGAATTGCCAACCAGATGCCGGTGGAAGAGAAACGCCGTCGTGCTGATTATGTGATCGATTGCTCGGGAAGGCTGGATAAGACCCGTCGGCAGGTAAAAGCCCTTTTTCCGAAACTCCAACGGCTGATCAATTCACAGGGCTAGAAACTCGAAAATTGAAATTCGAAAATCGGAAAGCAGCCAACGGGAGAGTAAATTTCATGTACTCTCTTACGAGTTTCTATTTTCCAGTTTCGAGTTTCGTGATGGCGTGCTCGCGGTCCAATCATCGCCCTGCCGCCGAAGTTCGTCGAGCGTCGCCTGCACTTCCTGGTGGATTCGAGTCTGCTCATCCTCGTCGGCTTCCCGTGGGACGGTGACCGGCGGAGCGATGAAAATGGCCGCGCGCGTGAACGGGTAAGGAATCTGGAAGTGGTCCCAGCTCTTCTGGAAGACGTAGGCGCGCTTCAGGGCGATGTGAAAACAAAGAATCGCGGCGCCCGTGGGCCTGGCGAGCAGTATGGAACCGCGCTTCGCTACGAAGCGTGGGCCGCGCGGGCCGTCGATACTGAACGCCGTGTCCCGGCCGCTTTTGAGACAGCGCACCATCTCCGCCAAGGCACGCGAGGCGCCGCGCGAGCTCGAGCCGCGCGCCGCGCCGTAGCCGTGCGCTTGAATGATCCGTGCGACGTACTCGCCGTCGAAATTCTGGCTGGTCATCACCACGATGCCGCGCTTTCGCCAGAACCACGTGGCGGGGAGAATCTCGCGGTGCCAGAAGGTGTAGATCAAACCTTTGCCGATTTTCCGCGCCGCCTCCCAGTTTTCCCAACCGTGAATTTCCCAGCGCAGCGTGCGGCCGATGAGGAGAACGGCGAAATATCCAACCCAGGTCGCAACAAAGATCTGAAGGCGCTCCCATAGCGTGAAGGTCCGTGGATTTTCTTGCAGCTTTAGATCAGCGGCCGAGGAGAAATTTGCCTCGTCCGTTTCGGATGCGGCCGTGAGTTTTTGGGGTGAGTCTCCCACGACCGGCATTCTCTTACAAAAGCGAGGGGATGGCCAGCGACGGAAGTAGCCACCGGGGCGCCTGGCTGGAATTGGCGGACCCAAGGCTGCCATGCACTCCCTGTGGCGGCTCACAATCCGTCGTAGTGCGGGCCTCCGCCGCCTTCCGGACAGACCCAGGTAATGATTTCGTACGGGTCGGCGATGTCGCAGGTCTTGCAGTGGACGCAATTCGAGGGATTGAGCTTCAGGTGCTTGCCGGAGCCGTCGGGGTCCTCTTCCATCTCGTAGACGGCGGCGGGGCAGAAATGCTGGCAGGGATTGCCGTATTCGCGCGTGCAGCGATGGTTGCAAATATCGAAGTCGGCGATTTTCAAGTACGACGGTTGGTCCTCTTCGTGATGTGTGCCGGAGTGATAGACGTCGGAGAGCTTGTCGAACGTCAACTTGTTGTCCGGTTTCAGTTTCTCGTCCGGCGCATCGGCAAATTCGGAAAGGAATTTCATCCGCTCGTGACCGGGGCGCAAAGGATACCGCGCGTGGAGGCCACGCCCGCCGGTCACAAACTGCAGCGCGCCGTGCAGGGCTCCGCTCCAAAAGCCATGCTCGAAACCCTGATGAAAGTTTCGTACTTTCCAGAGCGCGTCGTTGATCCAACTGCTTCGCCAGCGCGACTCGAAGTTCGCGAGCGCGGCAGCTGAGAAATCGTTCTTGAGCAACGCGTCGAAAACAGTCTGCGCGGCCAGCATTCCGGTCTTCATGGCCAAGTGAATACCCTTCAGGCGCTGCGAGTTGAGAAAGCTTGCCGAGTCACCGGTGATGAGAGCGCCGGCAGTTGCCGTGCGAGGGATGGAGAAGTAACCGCCCTCGGGGATGGTCTTGGCGCCGTAGCGGATCATCTCGCCGCCTCCGAGAAGGCGCTGCACCCAGGGATGCGTTTTGAACTTTTGAAAGGCGTTGTGGGGATCGAACCGCGGGTCCTCGTAGTCGAGTCCGGCGACCAGACCCACGGAAACGCGGGTCTCCGACAGGGCGTAGATGAAACCGCCGCCGAATTGGCGTGAGTTGAGTGGCCATCCGGCGGTGTGCACAACTCGACCCGGCTCGATGCGCCCGGCGGGAACGTTCCAAAGCTCCTTGACGCCCACGGCGTAAACTTGAGGATTCCGCTCGCGGTCGAGGTCGAGCCGCCGGACCAATTGTTTGACCAGCGAACCGCGCGGTCCTTCGGCGAAAACCGTGACTTTGGCGCGCAGGTCGAATCCGGGCTGGAAATTGGCCTTCCGATTTCCACTCTTGTCGATTCCCTTGTCGTCCGTGCGCACGCCCGCGACACGCTGGCCTTCGTAAAGAATCTCGACCCCGGCAAAACCTGGAAACAGGTTGATCCCGGCGGCTTCAACTCGCTCGCCCATCCACTTTACGAATCTGTTGAGCGAGATGATGTAGTTCCCGTGGTTGCGGAGGAAGGGAGGATTGAGGGGCAGTTTCCACTGCCCGCGGCGCGTGAAGTAGTAAACCGAATCCCCTGTGACCGGTGATTCGAGCGGCGCGCCGGCGGCTTGGAAGTTGGGAATGAGCTCGCGGAGGGCGCGCGGGTCGAGCACCGCGCCGGAAAGGCAGTGCGCGCCGATCTCCGCGGCCTTTTCGAGGACGTATATGTTTTCGGTGCTGAGTGCAGGGCCGGTTGCGGCGCCCCGCTCGACTTTCTCATTGTGTGCTTGGATAAGCTGAGCCAGGCGGAGTGCGCAGGAGAGTCCCGCAGGACCCGCGCCGACGATCAGCACGTCGGTCTCGAGCCTTTCGCGCTCAACATCCGGCATGGAGGATTGCCCCGAACGTTCCCGGCGGGAAGAAATTGGGAGTCCGCGCTGACTTCGCCGGCCCCGGGACGCTCCGCAGGCCCTATTGGGGTAGGCTCGCGATCTGGTCCTTCAGGCTCTGCGCCAGGCTGGCGTCGGAGGCGAAGCGCTTTTCGAGCTCCTCGTAGATCTGCCGTGCCTTGGCGGGCTGTGATGCGCGATACGCGTCCGCCATGGCCAGGCGGGCCATGGATTCCGGGACCGTGGGCGTGGGATGGTCGGCGAGTTCCTGGTAGACCTTCACGCCCTCTTCCAGTTTTCCGCCCTTAACGAGCTCGCCGGCCAGGGCGAACCGGGCCAGCGAGGCGATGTTCGGATCGGAAGCCGTCGCCGTTTCCCGCAACGTCTTCATCGCCGCGTCGTGATTACCCAGTTCCGCCTGGCACAGTCCGATGTGGTATCGGGCAAAGCCCACAGCCTTGGGCTGCGGGATTCCCGAGTACTTCTCCACGACGTCGAGGAACTGCGCCAGCGCCTTCTTGTATTTTTCCTGGGCCGTGGGGAACGACAACATTCCCGGCGGCAGGGTCCCCAACGACGCGGGCCCCACGTAGGCGCCAAAAGTATCCAGGGCTTCGGCGAGCGCCAGGTTGGCTGCAGCTTCCTGGCGGTCCACGTATATTTTCAGCCCCACGGCCAGGCCCACCACCGCTACCGCGATCCCCGTGACGGTCAGGATCTCCTTGTAGCGGTTCTTGGCAAAATCCTCGAACTCCTCAAGGGTCGTCTTGAGTTGGTCTTCCTTCAGTTGCCGCCGGGTTATGTGGGCCAAGGTTGCCTCTCCTCAATTCGCTTCAACCTTTTCATCTTAGCAACCGACCCAGCAGGCGTCAATCACCTGCTTCCCCTCGGTGCGGCTGGCCCTGGTATTAACCTCGAGGAGCCCCGTGCTCCAGAAGAGGCAGGCGAGAGAACACGGTTGGCATTTGGGGAGGACAATTAGTTGCGAAAAAGTTGACGCGAGCGTCAAGGGGGCATAAAATGGGTGTTTCGGGCTCGCGCGGGACTGGACTCCGTTGGTCTCCTGCCTGGATTGAAGCCCCACTCCCAACTGTCTGAGGAATAAGCATGCAAGCCACCGAATTGCGACCGGGAACGGTGATCAAGCACCACGACGAGCTTTACGCCGTCCACAAGACCGAGCACCGTACGCCGGGCAACAAGCGGGGATTCGTGCAGGCACGCATGCGCAACCTGAATTCCGGCGCCATGATCGACCACCGCTTCCGCTCCGAGGACGAAGTGGAGCGCGCGGTGATCGACGAGGTCGAAATGCAGTACCTCTATTCCGACGGCGACTCCCTGCACTTCATGAACACCACCACCTTCGAGCAGATCCACCTGCACAAGGAGGTTGTGGGCGACCGCGCCAACTACCTGGTGCCCGACGTCATGATCAAGCTGGAGTTTTTCGAGGGTCAGCCGATCGATATCCTCTTGCCTGCCACCGTCGACCTGAAGGTGGTCGAGACCGAGCCGGGGATCAAAGGGGCTTCCGCCACCAACGTTACCAAGCCCGCCAAGCTGGAAACCGGTTTGGTGGTGCAGGTGCCTCCCTTCATCGGCGAGGGTGAAATCATCCGCGTCGATACCGCCGAAGGCGTCTACCTCGAACGGGCAAAGTAGCGCCACGCGGCGGCCGCCGGGGCGCCGCGAACGCGGAGCGGCTCCATGCGGCGTGCTATTCCTTCACCAGAGTAATTTACCAAGGATTGCAGAGTGTTGTGACGACCGCGCTGTAGCGGCGCCGGGTTTCCGGCGCTCACAGAGCGCCGCTACAGGAAAACTCTGCCCCTATACGGGGCAATCGTCATTAGAACGGAATTTCGTGGTCGGTCTTGAGCTCGAGGCCCTGGGGCGTAATCTTGTAGACGGCTTCGTGGCGAGGCGGATTGCGCCCTTGCGAGGTTTCCTGGATGAATTCCTTTTCCTTGAGGTAGCGAATCATTACCGTATCCTCCGCGACTTCCATTTTGCCGTCATACACGTCTTGCGTCTCCCACAGTGTCTTCAGAGATTCGCCGTCGTAGGCGTATAGCGCAGCGCTCAGGCGCGGATGGCTCTTTCCCGGGCGCGTACCGAAGACAAAAAATAGGAGGTCGCCGGATCCCTCGCTGGGGAGAAATTCGTAGTTGAGGTCTGTGTAAGGAACGAACGGCGTCACAGTGACCAGGCGGGTCTTGCCGTCACGGCGCTCGAATATCGCCAGGACGTTGATCCGGTTGTTGCGTGTCCAGCCCAGCGTGTAACCGGCGCCGATCACCACGCCGCCCTTCCACGGCTCGGCGAAGCATTTGGGCCAGGCAAAAGTCGGATAGCGCAGCTTCGCGAAGGCGGCTTCCAGCTCGCGCCGGACCTCGACGCTCGTGACGTTGCGGTCGGCGATCCATTCCTGGAGATGATCCAGCACGCGCTTCTGAATGTCGCCGGCGATCTCGCCGGACTCGTCCAGGTGTTTGCCGCGCAGGTTCCACGCCTGGTAACTCACGTATTCGGGGAGGTCGGAGGGAGACGGGGGCGCTTCGGCTTTTTTCTTCTTCGCCTCCGCTAGGCCCGCGGCGCAAACCGCCATCACGGCGACCGCCAACACCAGTAGGGTCAGCCTTTGCATTGCTTTCATTTCCCGTCCGTTCCTGGAGCAACGACTTTGTCGAATCATAGGGTTTCGTTATCTAGAGATGAGCCTTTATCCCGAAAGGTTGGCATCCCCCGGCGGCTCAACTCAAAGCAGAAATGATAGCCGAGAATCTTGAATTCGGCCACAATCCGTTCTTCAGCCGCAGAGGCGAGTTGGCTCAATTGGCGCCGAAGATATAAAGGTCGTAGACGAAGTCAGGGCGGGCGGAATACAACACGCGACGCCCCCACTCCCCGCCCCAAGTCTCGGTGCGGTCGAAATAGGCCGAACTGGGTGAAATGCCGGGCCCCCGCTGTTGTCCGTCACATACTGACCGCCCTAGAGCCACACAGTGGAATCCGGCGCAGTCATTGCACGCAGTTTTCAGTCATGTTGTCCATTCGGCGACCGCTGGGGAGCTTCACCCACCGAAAATGGAAAATCCCGCTGCGCGAAGTCGCGACGACTGAATGCCCATACCTGACATGTTTTGACAATTCGCCGGCCGTTGCAGTACCGTGGATGCACCCCGTGGAGGATCCTATGCGTTTCGTGCTAGCTTGCCTGGTGGGCTTGGGAATGGTTCTGGCCGGCTGCAGCAGGTCGAACGGCCCGCAATCAAAAGAAGCGGTGAAGGCTGCGATCGAGGCTCACCTTGCGCAGCGCAAGAACGTCGTGCTTTCCAACATGACCCTCGAGGTTCAGGACGTCAAATTCACCGGCGACACGGCGGAGGCCCAAGTCAATTTCCGCAGCAAGCAGGCATCGGACCTGGTTGTGGGCGTTCGCTACCTTCTGCGCAGGAGCGGGGACACGTGGAAGGTGGAATCCAGTTCGCCGACCAGCGGCATGGGCGGCGCCGCGCACGGCGGCATGGGAACGAACCCTCACGGCGAGAGCGATGTCATGCCCGCGCCTTCCACCGAGACTCCAGCCCCTCAATCAAGCCATTAAGCTCTCGAGCTCCCGCCGGGATGGTACGCCACCCAGGCTCCGAGCCGCTCGGACGGCGCGCACGATGGCGCGGGCGGTGGCTTCAGCCGCGGCCGTTCCCAGCGTGTTGAGGTCGGCAGTCTTCCGGCCGGCCGAGAGCGCGAACACCAGGTCTCCATCATACCGGGTGTGGACGGGTGAGATGGCGCGGGCCAACCCGTCCTGGGCCATCTCCGCGACCTTGCTGGCTTGCAGTTTGTCGAGCGCGGCGTTGGTCATCACCACGGCGAGCGTGGTGTTCGTCGCCCCGAAGGTCTTGCGAATCTTGCCCTCGAACATTCGCTGCGCGGTGCCGACGAACCGTGTGGAGCGGCGCGAGGCGCGCGCGCCGGCGATTACCTCTCCGGCCGCCGGCCCGATGACGTCTCCGAAGGCGTTCACCACGACCAGCGCGTGCACTTCCACACCGCCCCGCAGGGCGAAAGTCTGATATCCCACGCCGCCTTTGGTGGCTCGGGAGAGGCCGTAGAGCTTTCCTACGGTAGCTCCGGTTCCCGCGCCCACCGAGCCCTCGGCGACGATGGAACGCGCCGCGCGACACGCGGCGAGTGCCATTCTGGGTGTGGGTCGCGCTCGAGGCGAACCGACGTTCAGGTCGAAGATGACCGCGCCCGGAACAATGGGGATTCGATTCCTCCCCGCCGCGAAGCCCACGCCGCGCGCCTCCAGGAAGTGCATGACGCCGGCCGCGGCGTCCAGCCCATAAGCGCTTCCCCCGGTGAGGAAGACGGCGTGAACGCGCTCCACCAGATGGCCGGGAAGGCAGGGTGCGATCTCCCGCGTTCCGGCGGCGGACCCGCGGATGTCCACGCCGCACACAGCGCCGCTTTCGCACAGAACAACCGTGCAACCGGTCAGCCCGCGAAAATCGCTGGCGTGGCCAATGCGGATTCCTGGCAAGGTTGGGAGCTGCGATTTCGCCCTTCGTCCACGCATCGTTTGTTCCGCTCGGCGCCTAGGGCTTCGCTCGGGGCAGAAAGAAGAAGGCCCGTCCCGCTCTGCGGGACCGGCCTGGCCCGAAAATGAGCTTCGCCGCCTTAAAGGCGTTTAATTGCCGCCTTGATATCTTCCTGGAGTTTCTTTGCCGCTTTCTCCTTGTCCTTGTTGGGATTGTCCTTCAGCAAGGCGAGCGCGGCCTTCGCGGCCTCATCGGCCTCGTTGCAGAGCACCCGCAGCTTCTGGGAGTCGCGCATGTGTTTCCGGTCAAAGAGGCCCGCGCCTTGGAGCACTTGGTTGCCCAAATAGATGGCGAAATCCGCTCCGTCAATCTTGACGGGGCCGGCCTGCAAGGCCGTCCGTGCTTTCGCCCGATCCCCGCCGACCATTGCCGCCAGGGCGTCATCGATCCCCTTGCGCTGCGCGTCGATGGCGGCGGCCTCCTGATCTTGGGGCTCAATCCAACCTCCCTCCATTACATGCTTGAGCTGCACCACTTCTACCGGCCCTTCGGCGGAAGGGAAGGGCGCTTCCAGAGTAAACTCCTTGGAGACTCTCTCTCCCTCGGTGATCCTGTGCGCCACCTCGCCCAGACCCAGCGCGGCCCGCGACCCGTACTGGAGGTAGTCGTGACGCAGCCTCGAAAAGTCACCCTGGAAACTCGGATTCTTCGTCTTCTCCGCGCCTTCGGTATAGGCGTCTGCCAGCTCCTTGTAGGCGTTGAGCAAGCCGGAATAGATGGCCACCTGCAACACGCGCGCCCGTTCGGTGAACTGGTTGGGCGGCGTGGCCGTGGCCGCGCCATCGGAGAATTCCAGTGCGCGGTTGAACTGTCCTTTCTTGAGCATGTCCTTGGCGCTGTCGTATTCATACGCCACCCCGGTGGGGCGCGGGACCGGCGCCGAGCAGCTCGCGATCAGGATCAGGGAAAGAAGGCTTGGAACAATCAGGCGGCGAATGTAAGCGGCTGAACGATGACATTCCTTCATGATGATTCCTCCCTCGTGGCGTCATTGCGGCGAGCATCGAGCCTGCGGTTCATTCCCGGGCAGGAGACCTGCCGCCCGCCGCAGCGAGGCGCATCCCTTTCCCTCCTCACAATGGTGGGATGAGGAGAAAAAGACAAGCCAGATTGCTTTGCGCGCACAATATATGCCAAGCCTCTTGCGAATTCAACGGTCGCGGTGGGGCGGCTCGGTCGAAGTGGGAAGGCGCGCGTGCCGGCTCTGAAGATCCCTTCGGTTGCTGCCGCGGCGGGAACGATTCGCCCCCGGCGACTGAAAAAGCGATTCCACCCTGGGGCGCCGGGGGAGATGGACACTCACCGGAAGTCGGGCGGCGCCACCGCTTCTTACGAGATTCGCCACGGCGGAGAATACCGCCACCGAGCGCCCCTGAAAGGACCCTTTGCTACATGCCGTGTTCGGCATTGAGGACGTACGCCTGATCTCGACCGGCGAAGCGGATCTGCACCAAGCACTGCTTCTTCTCGGGCGTCTGGGAATAGCGGAGTTCGTCGCGCCGCACCTTCTCTTCGAGCGACACCGCCTTGCAGGTGTGCTTGGCAACGATTTCATTATTCTGCCAGAACTGGACTTCTTTGGCGCTCTCGTCCACAACCACTTTGTACTTGCCGGGCGGCAACACCTGTCCATCCGGCAGGATGCTCTCTTCAGTGATGGTGACGATTCTTGCTTTGCCGGCAAATGCCAGGCCGGCGACAAACGTGATGACGACCAGCGAGGCGAACAGCGCTTTGAGCATCTTCTTGGTCATAGATTTCCCTCCCCACTCGAACCCCGTGCTTCATGCGAGGGGAGACTGGTCACAGTCCCCAACTCGCCGTGCCGCGCGGGCCTCAGAAAGACGCCGGAACCGCGAGCCTCGCAGGCGCGCGCCGGCGTCTCGACCCCTGAGGTGGATGCACATAGATGGCCACGGACTGCGCCGCCGGAGCACCGTTGCCCGGTGGTTATTGTCTTGCTGCTGAGCGCGATACGAATTCCGACAAGTCCGGCCCGACACGTTATCGGAGCGACGGCCGGTCAACTTGAGCTTGCACATTGCGAGAAAACGCGCCGCGACTTCCGGTCGGAAGACAAATCTTCCGCCGGCAGGGGCGATTAAGTCTGAGGTGAAGAGTGGATGTCCGCGAGTTCCCGGCGAAGAGGTGCGTTCCTAAGGTGCGAAGAGAATTTTGAGGCTCGTGTCAGCCTCGTGCATCTTGCGAAATCCCAGGTCGGCGTCCTTCAGACTCAGCCGGTCGGTGATGAGCGGCGCCACGTCCACGGCGCGGCGTTCGAGCAGCGCCAGCGCGCCGAAGTAGTCCTTGCGCGTATAAACGCGGGCGCCCGTCGTCTGGATTTCCTTGAACACCAGACTCAAGACGTCCACTTCCGGCGGCGCTTTGGGCAGTCCCACAAAGACGATCTCGCCACGCACCTTGCAGGCTTGCAGCGCATCGCGGTAGGCCGCCGGGGCGCCGGTGGCTTCGTACACGCGATCCACAAACGGCTCCCCCGCAATCCGTCGCAGAGCCTCCCGCAGATCTTCCGCCGCCGGGTCCACGACATCAAATCCGACGCGGCGCGCGAATTCGCGGCGGAACTGCTTGACTTCCGAGACAATCACCGTGCGAGCGCCCGCGGCGCGAAGCACCTGGGCGATCAAATTCCCGATGGGCCCGGCGCCGATCACCAGAGCCGTATCCCCGGCCCGAAAGCCCGAGGTGCGGACGACGTGCACCGCCACCGAGAGGGGCTCGACCAACGCCGCCTGCTCGTCGGTCACCGCGTCCGGTACGGGAACGAGCTGGTCCGGCTCGGCCTTCACGTATTCGGCGAAGCCGCCATCCGCATCGATGCCGAGCAATCCCAGCTTCTCGCAAACATGCGCGTTGGCTTCCCGGCAAGGGGCGCACGTCCCGCAGGAAATCAGAGGGTAAACGGCCACGCGCGTGCCTTTTTTCCACGTGGCGTCGAGCGAAGGGCTCGCCTCGACGACCGAGCCGAACACCTCATGTCCCAGCACGCGCGGCGGCACGACGCGGGGATGCTTGCCGCTATAGATCATCATGTCCGTGCCGCAGATGCCCGCGTAACGGACGCGCACGAGTACCTCATTGGCTTCGAGCTTCGGCTCCGGCCACTCCCGGACCTGAACATTCTCTTTCCCCACATAAACGCCTGCTTGCATGACCCCCTGCCTTTCTTCGCCTAAAGGGCATCCTCACTCGAAAATCATCAATCAACAATTATCTGGCCATCCAACCGCCATCCACCACCAGCACGTGCCCGTTAACGTAATCGGACGCGCGCGAAGCCAGAAAAACGACCGCACCTTTCAAGTCCACCGGATCGCCCCAGCGCCCGGCGGGAATCCTTTCGTTGATTTGACTGAAACGGACCGGATCGTCGTGGAGAGGTCGGGTCAGTTCCGTCAGCATATAGCCGGGAGCGATGGCGTTGACGTTCACGTTGAATCGCGCCCACTCGTTGGCCAGCGCCTTGGTGACCTGGGCCACCCCGCCTTTGCTGGCCGCGTAGGAGGGCACGCCTATTCCTCCCGAAAAGCTGAGCAACGAAGCGAGGTTGATAATCTTCCCGCGCTTGCGCTCGATCATCAATCGCCCCACGCGCTGGCACAGGCGGAACAGCGTGGTCAGGTTCAGCTCGATCACCCGGTCCCAATCCGCTTCGGAAAGATCCACGGCGGGAGCGCGGGCAATGGTGCCGGCGTTGTTCACCAGAATGTCGATTCTCCCCCACCGCTCCAGGAGCTCGTCCACGACCTGATTGCGGAAATCCGCATCGCCCAGGTTTCCCCGGAAGCTGAGCGACCGGCGCCCCGCCGCCTCGATGGCTTGGCGGCTTTCGGCGGGGTCGTGGGAATGTCCGAGGACGGCAACGTCGGCGCCCGCCTCGGCCAGCGCCAGCGCCGCCGCTTGTCCGATACCCGTCGCCGCGCCGGTCACCATCGCCACGCTTCCGTTTAAATTGAAAAGCTCAGACACATCCACCTCGCAATTCGTCAGTTTACGATATCAGTTTGTCGCGCCGCCCGCTTCAACGCAGAGAGTGATTTCTATCGCTCGTCGTCCCAACCGGGCTCAGTGCTTGATCCCATGTTCGTGCATGCGCTGATGCAAGCGGGCGCGAGCATCCGTGAGCGTCTTGCGAGCCCTGGCGAAACTCTCCGGGTCGGGCCGGGTCGCCAGATTCTCCACCCAAGTCTCCGCGCCGTCCAGGAGCGTCAGCAGATAGGCCGCGGCGGGAGCGGAAAACAGCTCCTGCCTTGGCACGCGCAGGTAAACGGGAGACGTGTGGGCCTGGATGCCGAGGCTCCAGACCGACGTCGGACCCAGCAGCGAGACGCAGCGCGCGGCGAGCCATCCCGGGCCCGAGGTCTCGACCTTGTCCTTCAAGGTCATTTCCTGCGTGCCGGAAGTCTCTTCCTCCGACGCCACCACCCGCCCGTTCAAGACGACTTCCAGGCGATGGAAGGGGACGAAGCTCTTGGCTTCCACCTGAACTTCGATTGTTCCGCCGCCCGCGCCAAGGACGATCTCGTCGCCCGGCGCGTGGCCGTCCGCCTGAAAGTCCAGGAGCGGCCCCGTGGTCATGAAGGTATTTCCTTTGCGGACCGCCTTGGCCCAATTGTGGAAATTGAATTCCTCGTCGCCCAGATGCGCGTAGGTGCGGTTCGCTCCCACGGGCATGTAGGCCCCCATCTTGTCCGTGCCTCCCACGGCGGGCAGGCGGTAACCGCAGTTCAGATACCGGTACCAATCGTAGAAGCGCAGCGTGTTGAAGTTTTGGCCGTAGGGGTAAAGTTCGACGGCATCGATTTTGCCCAGGATGACGTCCGCCGCCAACTCCGCCGTGGGATAAGGGAAGTGGACGGCCACGACCAAGCCTTCGCGCTTGCGGCAGCGGTCAGCCCACTCGGCAAGGCTGTTCCAGAGCGGGCCGCCCAGGTAGCTCTCGCTTGGCCCGCTCGCCGACATGGGAAAGACGGGCGCGCCGTGCCCGCCCAGAAGCCCCAGGTGGCCGAGGATGTGCTGGCGATTCTCCGTGCCCACCCAGACGATGGTTTCTCCGTCCTGCGAAGTAAGCGGGCCGTGCGGGAGGTCGCCGACGTTGGTGAAGAGGTCGCCCCACTGCGCGGCCAGCAGATTCACCAGATTCAGTCCCTCCGCCTGCCCTTCCAGAACCGCCGTCGAAGGCGAGAGAAAGTGGGTGTGGACGTCCGCCGTCACCCAGCCGCGCGAACGAAAATCCGCCAGGCGTGAGATTTCCAGCTTCAGTTCGCGTTGCCCGGGTTCGATTTGGAGCTTCTTGCGCACCGCTCCGTACTCGAAGCCCTTGGTCATTTCCACATAGACGTCGCCGACGGGAAGCTCCACCTGGAACGTGCCGTCAATGTAGGCGAAGGATGTGTCCATCAGCTTCACGTCCGCGGCGTAGTCCTGGAACCAGCCGTCGTTGATCTCCGCGCGATGGCCGTAAGGCGGGATGTACCGGCCGTTGCTCGACCGGAACGCCAGGCGCACCGGCGTGGGCTTGCCCGTCGCGGAGTCCACCACCTGTCCGTGCAGCCAGACCTTTTCTCGCTGGAGGATCTCGACCCGGGCGCCCGCGGGACGCGCCTCCAATTCCTTTCCGGGCGCAACTTCGCCGAGCTCGAATTCGTATCGCTTGCCGGTCTTTGAATCCGCCAGCACGAGCGTGGCGCCGGGGCTTGCCGTGACCTCCGCGTAGAGATGGCGCGCCCCTTTCACCGGCTTGGCGGGCTCGCCCAGACCCTTGCGGGGCGCCGAAAGCCAGTTCTCCGCGTCGAAATCCTTGAGGACATAGGTGCGCGCCACCACCCCGAGGTCGGTGCTCACTTTCCATCGACCGCTGTCTTCTCCTGCGGCCTCCGGAAGAGTGATGCGATAAAGGCTCAGGCGCTCGAAGCGCAGAGGGTTGTCGCTGCCGTGATAAAGCGTCACCCCGCAGACCAACAACGGGTCCTCGCCGGCGGCTTCCAGGCGCACGGTTTTGAGGGTGCGTTCCGGCTGGGGATTCTCCATCGCGCACACCCAGAGAATCGGCCCGCCGCCGTAGGACATGTCCCAGACGCTGGTCTGCAGCTCCCCCCAATCCATTCCGTCGCTCAAGGAATCGGTGAGTTTGCTCGGCACGTCGTGGCGATGGGGCAGAGAGGCAAAGCTCAAATGACCCCAGAAGATGGTGGGAGAGTTCACCTCAAATCGCCGGCGAATGGGAAGGGTCTTCTCCTCCCCGTTGTCATAGACCAGGACCGCGTCGGCGAGGCGCTGGCCGACTTTTTCCATCGCGTCCTCGACAGGCGGCGGCGTTTCGTTCTCGTCCCAGTCGCAAAATTGCGCCAGGCAAATGAACCGGGCGCGCTTCCCGACCGGGATCGAAACGCTGGTGCTCCCCAAGCCTTGGCGCGAGCTCACGGCGATCCAGCTCTTCTTGTCAACACCCTCCGGGCCGAGGCGAAAAGGGATTCCTCGCAACGCCTGGTTTCCGGCAAGCAGGCGAATCAATCCGTCGCGTGCCGAGTCGCCGCCCATCCCTTTGGCCCGGTCGCGAGGCCCGAATTCCTTCGCCGACGTGTTGAACAGAGCGGAGAGATCGAGGGGCGTGAATTTTCCCGACGGGGGTTCATTGCCGGGCGCGCCGGGAAGCGCCGCACCGTCGCGAAGCATCAGCGAGAGCGTGGGTACGCCCGTCCCCACCGTCTGGAGGAAGGTCCTTCGTGAGCGGTCGAGTGGAGTTTTTTTCATGGCTCTCCTCCTGGGGCGAGGTAATCGGCGGGGCAAGCTGCGCCCTCGCTCCTTCCCGCAGGGAATGAACGCGCGCTGCGATGCGCCTCTAGCAGGTTGCTCAAAAAGGGGTCCACGCTTTGTAGCGGCGGGTTCACCCCGCCATGAGTCCAATCATTCCAACACGAGGTTTGGCGGCATAAAGCCGCCGCTACGGGACTTCAGCAACCTGCTAGGGAATTCGGGTCGCGATTTCCGCGTCGAGGATAACGGATGCCCCGCGAGGATGTCAAACGATCCGGGCGGCGGGTAGTGGGTCAGTTTGATGTAGAGGCGGCTTTAGGCCGTCCTTCAATTGACGGACGAGATGAACTCGCCGCTACATTCCGCTATCGCCGTTTCGGGGGAGCTGAGCTTGAAGGCCATTTGTCCGGTTTGCCGACCATTCGTCCAGAAGCGGTCCAACGCGAGACGGAGCGATCGGTAGTAGGGCTGGGTGGCCACTTCTATGAGTAGGGCGTTACACATCCAAGTGCGTGGCGCTCATTTGACGTGAAGGCGGCTTATCAGGACCAATCACCGAGAGTCGCCCTAAAAGAACCGGGCACAGGTGGTTCAACTCCGCCGTCCACATCAAACCTGCAGCTTGGCGCGCCTCGCGATCGAGGGCAGGTCAATAACGGCGGTCTGCCAGTTCACGGTTCACTCCTCAACATCGTCCTCCACGACTGGGGGTTCCGTAATACGCGCACTCAAAACCACCCTTAGCACAAGAGTCATAACCGTATAACATCTGCCATGTGAGCAATTGTGAACAGATTTCAAATCGCGGACATGGGAAGCTTGAAGAGAGTGGTCTCCTAGTAGTCCCCGGCTTTGAGTGTTACATTTAGAGACGCTCGCGGACCGCCCTCGTTGTCCACTCTAAGTGGAGGTATTTTCGTGAAGGATCTACGCATTACGCTTGTAGAGTTGCCCGCCACCGTCGACGGCCGGCTGGACGGCCGGATGGCGAAAGACGTTTACTCTCTGTTCCGCTTTCCGGCCCGCGGCGTGCCGTTGCTCGAAGCGATCTGCCACCGCGCGGGCTACGCGGACATCGTCACTATCAACCCACAGTACAACCGTGTACGCGGGCGTCTGGATGTAGACGATTGGAAGCGGCTTGCGGATACGGATGTACTAGGACTCTCCGTCATCACTCGTACGGCGAATCAGTCGTTTGAATTGGCGCGGCGGGTTCGCGTGGTGAATCCCCGCGTCAAGATACTCTTTGGAGGCCCACATTCCACCGCTCTGCCGGAGGAGTCTCTTCAATTTGGTGATGTGGTGGTCACGCACGAGGGAGACTACACCCTGCCTCTCCTGCTCGAACGACTGGAAGACAATCTCTGCGACCCGTATCTCACCGATCTGCAGGGGGTGAATTACCTCGGCCGGGATAGCGAAATCATCCGCAATCCGGACCGTCCCTACCTGACCAGCGAAGAACTCTCCGCGCTACCCTTCCCCGTCTATTCTGACCAGGTGAGCCGGCGAATCACCCACAACGTTGTAAATACATCGCGCGGCTGCCCTTATGAGTGCGAGTTCTGTTCGGTGATTGAGAACTTCGGCCGGGGATTTCGCTTCCTGAGCGACGACGCAGCGGTGGCGCTGATCCGCCACACGA
Source organism: Terriglobia bacterium (assembly GCA_035528275.1). Classification (GTDB taxonomy): domain Bacteria; phylum Acidobacteriota; class Terriglobia; order UBA7540; family UBA7540; genus DATKYV01. The sequence goes on from DATKYV010000340.1 coordinate 31,864, forward strand.
TCCAGTTAAACGGCAAGAAAATATTCTTCGGCGACGACATCTTTGCGGCCAATCGCGCGCGAACCACGCGGCTGCTCGAACGCCTGCTTTCTGAAGGCGTCAGGATGCCGCGCTGGTTCGCACAGGTGCGGGTTGAAACCACGCAAGACCGCGGACTACTACGGCTGATGAAGCGTGCGAACTGTGCAATGGTTTTCATCGGCCTCGAGTCCGTAAACGAAGAAACCCTCAGACTGTTTAAGAAGCACTCGACGCTCGAGAAGAACCGCCAAGCCATCGCCGCCTTCAACGAAGCGGGGATCCGTGTCCATGGCATGTTCGTGCTGGGTTCTGACGCCGACACGCCTGAAACCCTGCGCGAGACTCTGAAGTTTGCCCGAGAGTCACGGGTTACCACGGCCCAGTTTCTTGCGCTCACTGCCTTTCCCGGACCTCCCCTCACCCGTCGCCTTGCCGAGGAAAAGCGCATCATTGCTTGGGGTGACTGGCAACTCTTTGATGCTCAGCACGCGGTGGTTTGTCCCTCGCGCATCAGCCCTTCCGAGCTTCAAGCTGGGATCTTCCGCATATCCAGGCAGTTCTACTCGGTCAGTGAAGCACTCAGACAGCTGATCCACGGGCGCTGGTTCGATTTCGCCATCCGGCTCCAAGGTAGTTTTCTTACATGGCGGATTGAGCGAGACAGCGCATCCTATGCCCGGGCGCTCGATAAGTTCGATAAGGTTCGTGCCGATCTCACCGTCGAACTCGATAAGCTTGCCGAGAAGGCCCGGGGGAGACTGCGTGGATTCGGTGTGGGGCTCGATGATGGTCAGGCTCGTGCCAAGGCTTATTTCCATGATTTGTTCCAGCAGTTTGAGTTCACCTGTGACCGGCTAAATCTTGAACTGGTCCCTTATGGGCACGCCTTGCGGGAGATGGCGAGCAAGCGGCTCGAGAAGCACCTGCAGGCCCTTATCACAGAGCCTCTCGAGGAGGCGCGTGCGCAATAGGAGCTCTTCCGTTGGTTGCAGGCCAAGAGAATATAAAGCGTGGGAATGACCTGAGGCTTATCCCTTCTTCAGTTCCGCCAGGACCCTGCGGCTGGCTTCCTTTAGAGTTTCAAATACATCGACGCCCCTTGTGCTCCGCAAAATCTCCGTGCGCAAGTACGCTGCCCAAATGGCGACTGATCAAGAGAGCAGAATGCGCCGCTTCGTCAGTGAGTGGTTCAATACCGCACCAGACGTGCAGCAAGGACACATTCGCAAGAATCGCTGGCCTGGATTCGATGTGACTTCAGGCGGGTCGCAGACCCTCAGTGGCGGGTGGCGCAGCTAGTTAGTTCGGCAAGATCGGGCGCCCTCGATTCGTCATGAAAGACGACTACTCACGAGGGTGGGTGAAGGGAACGTCGGGACGGCCCGAAACCACTTGGCGGCATAGTCGGCAAACCATAGATGTGGTCCGCCAAATCACCTTCGCGATTGTGCCTGGATCACGGCGCACTCGGAACCCGTCAGCTGACGGGTTGCCACTTTCTGAGCAGCGGGGCGCCACTGGGACGTGTAACGCCCGACTCGTAGAAGCGCAACCCCGGACTCCCCCAAAGTCCGAATCTGGGAAGCTGGCGACGATCTTCGAACTGACCCACTACCGGGCGGCGCAGAGCCGAAGTCGGGTGTATCCTATTCTTGAGCGGTGACAGTGAGTATGGGAGTGCAATTCGCAGTGCGAAAGGGTCTCGCGCTGGGGGTCCTGGCGGGTCTGCTGGTGGCCGTCCCGATGTTCGCCGCCCAAGGGGACGCACCAACCGCTGACGACTTCTTCAAACAAGGAAACGAATTCTCCCGGTCGGGGAAGTGGAAGCAAGCGATCGAATCCTACCGGAAGGCGCTGGATCTTCGCCCCGCCTATCCCGAGGCGCATTACAATCTTGCCAATGCTTATTCTGCCTCGGAGAAGGTTGGTGAAGCCGTCCAGGAATACCGCGAGGTCCTGCGGCTGAGGCCGGACTTTCCGAGCGTTCACCTGAGCCTGGGCGCGCTGTTCGAATCGCAGGGTATGCTCCGGGAAGCGATTGAGGAGTATCGCGCCGAAATCAACTTGCATCCGGCGAATGCCGACGCTCACGCGGGGCTGGCCCGGGCGCTTACTTCGAACCGCCAGCACGAGGAAGCAGCAGAGTCGTTCCGCCGGGCGCTGGAACTCAACCCGCAGGACCCCGAAATCCACATCCAGGTGGCCGAGTCACTCCTGCAAGCCGGGAACGCGCCGGGAGCCGTCGAGCAGTATCGCCGCGCCTTGGCCCTCGCGCCCAACAACGCCGCAGCCCACGCCGGTCTGGGGAACGCGCTCACCCAGACGGGTCAGGTGAGTGAAGGCGTTGAGGAGTTCCGTAAGGCGGTCCAATTGCAGCCTAACGATCCTGACCTGCACGTGAGCCTGGCCGGCGCGCTTCGCGCCACCCAGGATCTGATTCACTCGATTCAAGAATACCGCCAGGCCCTGCAACTCCGGCCCGAGAGGGTCGACTTTCGGTATGCGCTCGCTCTGGCGCTGCACCAGGCAGGAGACTACGGCGGGGCGATCGTCGAGCTGCGCCGCGTGGTTCGCCAGCAACCCAAGAATGCGGCGGCTCACGCGGAACTTGCCGCCGCCTATCTCTCTATCGGCAATCACCCCGCGGCAATCGCATCATACCGCGAAGCCTTGGGACTGCGACCGGACGATCCGGAGCTCCACGAGGGCCTGGGGCTGGTCCAAAGAAAGACCGGCGACCTGCTGGGAGCGCTCCCCGAACTTCAAAAGGCGACCCAGCTCGCCCCGGACAACGCCGACTACCACCACAACCTGGCCGAGGCGTATCAGGCGGCGGGCGATGTGGCAGGGCTCATCCAGGAGTATCGCGAGGAGGTCCGATTGCGGCCCGAGGATGCCGACTCGCACCTGCACCTGGCCAACGCCTACCAGGCGGGAGCGGATTTGGAAAAGGCCTTGGGAGAATTTCGCGTGGCGGTGGGGCTCAGGTCGCAAAGCCCGGACCTGCACTACCACTTGGCGATGGCCCTGAAGGCTAATCCGTCAACCGACGGACTCGCCGAAGCCGAGAGCGAATTGGAAAGGGCGGTCGAGTTGCGCCGCGACTATCCTCAGGCCCTGGCCGCCCTGGGTGACGTTCTCGCCGAGCAGAAGAATTACGCCCTCGCTGTTCCCAGTTATCGCGACGCGCTACGGCTGCGGCCGGATGACGCGGCGCTGCGACTGCGATTGGCGTCGGCGCTCCGCAAAGCCGGAGATTTTGACGGGGCGCTGGAGGAGATGCGCGAGGTCGTCCGGCAAGCGCCCGACAATCCCGATTACTATCGCGAATTGGGGAACGCTCTTTTCAATCGCGAGGATTTTGCGGCCGCCGCGGAGACCTACCGCGCGGGCCTCGAGCGGCGACCCAACGATCTCCATACCCAAGCCAACTTGGGACTGGCTTCGATGCACACCGGCGACTTGCCGGGTGCCGCCGCGGCCTTTCGAGAAGCGCTCAAGGGGCGCCCTGAATGGCCGGAGGTGCTCGTCAACCTTGCCAACGTCCTCAATCGCTTGAACGATCCCGAAGGCGCTGCGGAAGCCGCCCAGTCGGCTTTGCGCCTTACCCCGAACATGGCGGACGCGCACCTTCAACTCGGCACGGCGCGCCTCAGCCAGGGTCAGCAAGATGAAGCGGCGGAGCAGTTCCGCGAGGCTTTGCGCGCCAAGCCGGAATTTGTCGAAGCGCGGCTCAGCCTGGCCAATGCGTTGCGCCAAGCGGGTTCGCTCGACGAGGCGATCGCCCAGTATCGAGAGTATCTGCGCTTGCGGCCGGGCGAGGCCGGGGTTCGCATGAGTCTCGCGAATGCACTGCAAGGTAAGGACCACTTTGCGGAAGCCGTCCGCGAGTATGAAGAGGTGATTCGATTGCGTCCGGAAATGGCGCACGCCCACTACAACCTGGCGGTTGCTTTGGAGCGTTTCGGGCAGACGGAGCGAGCGCGCGAGGAATACCAAGCTTACCTTCAGCTCTCGCCCGACGCTGCGGACGCGGCGGAGGTCCGCGCCCACATGAGGAAGCTCGGCTCCTCGACGCCGTGAACGCGTCGAGATGGCGAGTGGCGCGCCAAACTTCAGATCGCTACCGCTTGCTGTCTTCCAACCTTCCGGCCGCCCATCGGATGGCGTTTCTCACCAACTTCTGATACGCCGGGTGCCGATGAGCAGCCTGATCGTGCCCGAGCTGAATGCACACAACACGCGACTTCTCGTAAGGACTCAGCCAGGCCACCGGGCCGTCGCTCGAGGGATGATCGGTCTTCAAAAGGACTTTCACACTCGGGGAAATCCACATCCCCTTATAAGTTTCGTCCCGGAGATGCATGCGCCCAAGGCCCGCGAGAATGGGGTGCTTGGTTACCGGCTCGATGAACAATTCCTGGTCGTGTGCATAAGTTGAGGCGGGATGTTCACCCTCCGCCGCTGTGAAGTACTTCGCGCCCGTCACTTCCCGCGACCACCAGTCCCAGGAGGGATAATCGACCAGAGCGTGATGCAAGATCACCACGCCTTTGCCGCCTTCCAGAAAATCAACCAGGTTCTTGCGCTCCGCCTCAAGAATGGCCTGGGACATATCGTAGAGGACCAGCACGTCATAGTTGCCGCGAATGTCCGACTTGAACGCCTCATGATTTGACGCGGCATGGTGCCATTCGAAGTCTTCGACGCCATCAAAGACCGTATAGAAGGACGTCGGATATTCGTGCCCGCCGGTCACCACCAAGAGCCGCAGAACTGATTCCTCCGGCTGATGAGGGGGGAACTCGGGCGGAAGGGTCACCCTTCCGGTCGCCGCCCATTCCGTGCCGCGCAGGACGCTCACCTTGTATCCTTCCTCGTCCATGGTCGCCAGATTGTGCCCGAGCGTGGTGTGGAAAACTCGACCGTTCCCGTAGGCAACGGTCCAGAGGATCGGTTCATCCTTTCCGGTTCCACCGTACTTGGGATCGTCGAAGGCCGTCGCCAGGACGTTTGCTTCCGGCTGCATTCGCATGCGGTGGTAGAGTTCATCCGTGGCCACGAAGCTTTCCTTCATGCCGCTCGTAATCGGATGGTCTTGATTGATGATCTTGACCTGAAACGAATGCAGTTCCCCGTGGCCGGATTTCGGGGGTTCCACCGACCAGTACCCGCCAATCATCTTCAAGTATTCGACCCAGTCCGTATCTTTGTCCTTGTCCCCGACTTTCGGGCCGGAAAAAGAAGCGCTGGCCCAGTGGACGACCACCAGCCCTTTCCCGGAACGCACGAAATCCTCCACGGCCTTTTCAGTTACCAAACCCCAGCGCGGGCCCTTGTAATTGAGCACCAGCACGTCATAGGGATCGAGCGTCGAAGCGCTCGTCCCGGTAGGCTCTTCGACGACCCGGACGTCGAATCGCCCACTTCCCAGGAAATGCTCTTTCAGGAATTGCGTGCTCGATCGCCAGTCATGACTGTCCTGACCGGTGAAGATCAGGACGCGGATCTTCTCCGGTTGCCCATTTGCGCCAGACGCTGTCGCCCCGGCGCAAGATACCATCAGGATGAAGAAAATCAGAACGACTGCGACCTTGCGCCCGCTCAGCAGAATGTCTCCCATTGGCCGTTTCCTCCGTTTGTCACAGTTACGAATCAAGAAGACCGGCGCCCTTCCGCCGGATTCGGTTCCCCTTCGGCATGAGGAAATCATCTCGGGGAACGCTTTCGGCGGAGATGCGCGACGATGAAGCGCGGTTACTTCCCGAGAATACTCTTGGCGATCGTCTGGAGCTGCATGAAGGAGGTTCCTTCGTAAATCTTCCCGATCTTGGCGTCGCGGAGGTACTTTTCGACGGGATAATCTTTGGTGAACCCGTAGCCGCCGTAGATTTCAACTGCCTGCGAGGCCACCCGCTCGGCCACCTGCGAGCAGAAATATTTCGCCATGGCGGCTTCCTTGAGGCATGGCAGGCCGGCATCCTTCAGGCGCGCCGCGTTGTAGGTCATCAGGCGGGCAGCTTCGACGTCGGTGGCCAAATGCGCGAGCTGGAATTGGATCGCCTGAAACTCTGCGATGGGCCGGTCGAACTGGCGGCGCTCCTGTGCGTAGCGGACGGCGTGGCCGAGAGCGCCGCGCGCCACGCCCACCATCTGCGCGGCGATGCCGATACGCCCTTCGTTCAACGTCTCGATCGCCACCTTATATCCTTTCCCCACCTCCCCCAGAACGTTGGCCTTGGGCACGCGGCAGTCTTCGAGGATCAACTCGCAGGTGGATGAGGCGCGGATGCCCAGCTTGTCTTCCTTCCTTCCCACGCTGAAACCTGGCCGGTCGCGCTCGGTCAGAAACGCCGTGATGCCTTTGTAGCCGAGCTCGCGGTTGACGGTGGCGAAGACGATGAACAGTCCGGCCTCTTTGGCGTTGGTGATCCAGAGCTTGCGGCCATTGAGCACGTAGTCGTCGCCGTCCTCGGCCGCGCGCGTCTCCAGCGCGAAGGCGTCGCTGCCGGATTTTGCCTCGGAGAGCGCGTAAGCGCCCACCGTGTCAGCGGCAAGGCGCGGCAGAAACGTTTTCTTCTGCTGGTCCGTGCCCCAGCGCATCAGGGCGTTGTTGACGAGCGTGTTCTGGACGTCAATCACCACCGCCGCCGAAGCATCGACGCTGGCGAATTCCTCGATGGCGAGGATCGACATGAAAAACGAGCCGCCGCTGCCCCCGTAAGCCTCGGGAACCTGGATGGCCATGAACCCTTGAGTGAAAAAGTTTTCGATAAGTTCGTGCTTGAAGACACCTTCACGGTCCATCTCCGCGACGTGCGGGCCGATTTCCTTCTCGGCAAATTCCCGCGCCGCAGACTGGAACATGCGTTCTTCTTCGCTTAGCGCTGTCAGCGGGGGATTGAGTGCAAGCCGGCCCGCGACCGTTTCACCCATCATCAGCCTCCGTCAGTTTAGAGGGTTTCGATGTTCATATCTTACAGCGGCGGCAGAGCGTGCCGCTACTTCTTCCGGCGGATTTCAAGCTCGACTTCCTCACCCTCGGCGAGCGGCAGAAGATGAGGGAGATTGAGCGCTCCCTTTCGGTATGTCGCCGACGATTGGAGTACGGCGGCTGCGTTCGTGGGGGCGGGTCTGAGACCCGCCCCTGCATCGGCATCGTCAAGGGCCTGATTCACCAGCCGGTCGGCTTCGCGGTTTTGCTCGCGGCGCACGTGCTCGATCGAGAACGCTTCGAGGCGCGCGATCATTCCACGCGCCCGCTCATGAAGCGGCTTCAAGTCCGGACTCTTCACCTTGTACCTGCCCTGGATCTGGCGAACCAGCAGTTCGGAATCCGAGAAGACCTTTGCCTTTGTGTGGTGATGGCGCAGCGCGTAATCCAGACCGGCGAGCAATCCCTGGTATTCGGCCACGTTGTTGGTGGTGGGGCCCAGGAATTTGGAGAAGGCGGTCGAAGGATTCCCGGCGGCATCCTTCACGACCACGGCGTAAGCGGCCGGGCCAGGATTGCCGCGCGAGCCTCCGTCAATATAGAGGACGATTCCAGAGGGTTTGGTTGCAGGCATGATGGGTAAGCCTCGTGAGGGAGGAGCGTCAGGGAATCAACTTGTGCCGGCCATCACTCCGGGCCGAGCTCGCGGCCGGCGGGTTTTGAGACGGTTTCGGAGTTCACTTCCGCTGCTGGGGGCGGCTCGATGTAATAGAGGATCCGGCTGCACGTTTCGCAGGTCAGCAGGGACTCGTTAGCCCGCACTTCATTATAGACCTGGGGGCGCAGCAGGACGTTGCATCCTGTGCAGGAGCCGTCACGCACCTCGGCCAGCGCCACACCGCGGCGCATCTTGCGCACGCGTTCGTAGATGTCCCTGACTGACTTGCTCACCGCCGCCTCGAGTTCCTGGCGCCGGGCCAGAAGACGGTCGCGCTCGTCCACGTCCGTTTGGCACAGGGCGCGGAGATCGGCGATTTCCTTGGCTACGCGCACCTTCTCACTTTCCAGGCGCGACGCAGCCTCATGGATATTTTTCTCGAGCTGCTCCGCCTCCAGCATCTCTTCCAGCAACCGGTCCTCGATCTTGCGGATGTTCGCTTCCTCGCCCTCGATCTCCTTGAGCATGGCGCGGTACTGCTCGTTGGTCTTCACCTGATAGAGCTGATCCCTGTGCTTGGCGATGCGCGCCTGGACGATTTGAATCTCGCCCTCGAGGTCGCGCCGCTCCTTCTGATTCTGGCTGAGCCGCTGCTTTCGTTCTTCGTGAGCGTGGATGAATTCGTTGAGCTGGGATTCGAGGGTCTGGGCCTGAACCGGCAGGTCGTCAATCTGAGCGCTGAGCTCCGCGATCTTCAGGTCAACCTGCTGAAGCTCGATCACGGCCTTGAGATCGGGATGCAATGCCTCTCCCGCGGTGCGGTCGGTTTCGATTGGACAGCTTTGACCCTGCAAGAGTGCTCACGACCGGACGCCGCCCGATCTTCATTCTTGCACAAACGCCCCAGAGCGGCAAGGAGGCGCTCTGAAGATGAACCACTAATCCGTCAGGTGACGGACAAGGCACAAAGGAGAGAAGGGCCGGGGAAAATCATAGCTTCTCTTGGTGTCTTAGTGCCTTGGTGGTCAAGAAAGGGAAGGCTACTCGAAGGCGGCCGCTGCTCGCCGGTAGGCCGCGCGGAGAGAAGATTTGAATGTCACCACCATCGCGGCAGCATGAATATCTTCCAGCGCCCCCCTGGCCTATCGATTCGCCCGCGTCACCGCGCCTTCGGAAGCCGAAGAAACCAGCGCCGCGTACTTGGCGAAGACGCCGGTCTTGTAGCGCGGCTCGGGTTCGCGCCAATTGGCAAGCCGCTTCTTGATTTCCGCGTCGGAGAGCTCGACATCCAGCCGGCGCTTCTCCACATCGAAGACGATGGTATCGCCGTCGGCAAGCGCCGCGATGGGCCCGCCGCGAGCGGCTTCGGGCGCCACGTGCCCCACCATCAAGCCCCGTGTCCCGCCGCTGAAGCGCCCGTCAGTGAGCAGGGCCACCGATTCGCCCAGTCCTTGCCCCACCAGGGCGCCCGTGACGCCGAGCATTTCGCGCATCCCAGGGCCGCCGCGCGGGCCTTCATAGCGAATCACGACTACATCTCCCGCCTTGATGCTTCGATTGGTCACGGCCTGCATGGCGTCTTCCTCGCAATTGAAGACCCGCGCCGGGCCGCGATGGTCCAAGCGCTCATGCGCAGTGATCTTGGCCACGCAACCTTCGGGAGCGATGTTGCCTTTCAGGATGACCAACCCTCCGGTCTTCTTGAGAGGATCCGACACGGGCATTACGACGTCCTGCCCCGGCGTCTCGACCGCCTTGCGTGCTTCCTCACCGATCGTCCTGCCACTCGGAGTCATCTGGTCTTCGTGGAGGAGCTTTCCTTCGATGAGCTTCTTGGCAATCAGCTGAATCCCACCCGCGCGATGCACGTCCGTGGCCACGTAGCGGCCGGCGGGTTTCAAGTCAGCGATAAGCGGCGTCCTCGAGCTAATGGCGTCGAAGTCGTCGATGGTGAGCGGAACCTCGGCTTCCCTCGCCATGGCCAGCAGGTGCAGGACGGAATTGGTTGAGCCGCCGGTCGCCGCGACGCTGGCAATGGCATTTTCAAAAGCCTGGCGTGTGAGAATGTCTTTCGGTCGAACGCCGCGGTTCAAAACATCCATCACCAACAGGCCCGTTTGATAAGCGACTTCTTCTTTTTTCGGGTCGGTTGCCGGAACCCCATTGAATCCCATGGGCGAGAGCCCGATAAACTCCATCACCGTGGACATAGTGTTAGCGGTGAACTGTCCGCCGCAAGCGCCGGCTCCTGGACAAGCCACGTCTTCAAGCCTCTTGAAGTCCGCATCCGAAATCATGCCGGCGGCCTTCGCCCCGATGGCCTCGTAAACGTCCACGATGGTCACATCCCTGCCATCGAATTTGCCGGGGGCAATCGAGCCGCCATAGAGCAGGATGCTCGGTGCGTTGAGGCGGATGAGCGCCATGGCGCCGCCAGGGACGGTCTTGTCGCAGGCGACCAGCGCCACCATGGCGTCAAACATGTGGCCGCGGCCAACCAGTTCGATGGAATCCGCTATCACCTCGCGGCTGACGAGCGAGGCCTTCATGCCCTCGGTGCCCATGGTCACGCCGTCAGAGATGGCGATGGTGTTGAACTCCATGGGTGTGCCGCCGGCGGCGCGAACCCCTTCTTTCACCTTCTCGGCGAGCCGGCGCAGGTGGAAGTTGCAGGGCATGGTCTCGATCCAGGTATTGGCGATGCCTACGATGGGCCGCGCCAAATCCTGGTCGGTGAATCCGATGGCCTTGAGCATGGAGCGCGCCCCGGCGCGGTCCCGGCCGTCGGTGATGGTGCGACTGCGATGTTTAGGGTCGAGCGGCATAAGTCCTCCAAAGAACTGTGGCTCAGATGAACTGCCTGGCTGAAGCTGAACCGCAAATATTCGCAGATTTGCGCGACAGGAGCAAGCGGTGCTTTCAGTGACGCTCGTTCTCTCTGCAGGACTTGGGAATGGATGAGCGGCGGGAGGCGGGCTCAGCGGTCGGCGACCTTCACCAACTGCTTGCCGATGTTCTCACCTTTCAACATGCCGATGAAGGCGCGGGGCGCATTCTCGATTCCTTCCGTGATGGTTTCCCGGTATTTGAGCTTTCCTTCCTTCAGCCATTGCGCCATCTGCGCCAGTCCCTCGGGGTAACGCTCGGCGAACTGGAAGACCAGGAATCCTTCGGCTCTGGCCTGCTTGACGATGAGCGCCCAGAGCCAGCGCGGCTCCATCTCCGGACGCTCCAGATTGTATTGGGAGATTTGGCCGCACACCACGATTCGCGCCCGGACGTTGATGAGCCGGAATACCGCGTCGGTGATGGCGCCGCCCACGTTATCGAAATAGACGTCAATTCCGTTGGGACAAAGCTCTTTGAGCTTTCGGTAGTAGTTGCGCGTCGTCTTATAGTTGAAGGCCTTGTCGAACCCGCATTCCTCGGTCAAGTACCGGACCTTCTCGTCCGTCCCGGCGATTCCCACTACGTGGCAGCCCTTGATTTTTGCGATCTGTCCCACGAGCGATCCGACAGCGCCCGCCGCGCCGGAAACCACCACACTCTCGCCCGCTTGGGGTTGGCCGATGTCGAGCAGTCCGAAATAGGCCGTAAGCCCAGGCATACCGAGCACCCCGAGAGCCGTCGAAATCGGCGCCAGGTTTGGATCAACTTTCCTCACGCCCGAGCCATCCGAGATGGCGTACTGTTGCCAGCCGAAGTAGCCTTCCACAATCTCGCTGACCGCGAAGCCTGGGTGATTTGACTGGGTGACCTCTCCGACTCCGCCGCCGGTGATGACATCGCCGATCTCGACGGCCGCCCTGTACGACCTTCCCTCGCCGATGAGCGGGCGCATGTAGGGGTCGACGGAGAGGTACAGCACGCGCACCAGAAACTCTCCCGGTCCGGGCGTGGGAATGGGAGATTCAACCAGCTTGAAGTCGGATTCCTTGGGAAAGCCGACGGGTCTTACCGCGAGGGTCATCTGTTTGTTCATCGTTGACATGTTTCCTCAAGACAAAATCGCGTCCGCGAATGGCGCAGTCAATCTATCGCAGGCAGGCCAATGCGGCAAGCGAGCCGGCTGGTGGGACGGAAGCGTTTCGAGTGGCTTTCGAAAGCCTGTCAGGATATCATTTTAGCGTAGTTTCGGCGGCGATAGGTCACGAAGCGGATATGCGTTTCTCCCGGCGTTTGCCCTTCACTTTATCTCTCGTCCTGACAATTCAACTGCTCTCCGCCCAGACGCCCGAAGTGATGAGCGCGGAACTGAAGCCCAAGACTCTGGAGGCCTTTGGGCGTTACGTCGAGGCCACGGAAGCGCGCATTGACGAAGAGCTGAAGCGGCCCGGCGCGTTCCTTTACGTGGATGGACTTCCCGCGGGACGCCGTTCGCAGATCCAAGCGCAATTGCAGCGCGGCGAAGTCTTTATGGATCGGCTGCAAACGCTCGATGCTTCAGGCCGGAAGATCACCGCGCCAGATGCTCTCATCCATCACTGGATCGGCGCCGTCTTCGTTCCCGGCGCGAACCTCCGCCAGACGCTCGACCTGGTTCAGGACTACGATCGCCACCAGGACAGCTACAAGCCCGAAGTCCTGCGCTCCAAGCTCGTGGAGCGCAACGGGAATGACTTCAAGATTTTCTATCGCCTGCGCAAGAAGAAGGTGATCACCGTGACGCTGAATAGCGATCATGACGTCCACTACTTTCCGGTGGACGAGAAGCACTGGTACAGCCGTTCCTATAGCACGCGCATTGCCGAGGTCGCCGATGCCGGAGAGCCCAACGAGCACGAGAAGCCCGTCGGCAACGACGGCGGATTCCTCTGGCGGCTTTACTCATACTGGCGGTTTGAGGAGCGTGACGGAGGCGTGTACGTCGAGTGCGAATCGATTTCCTTGACGCGCGATATTCCCACTCTTCTCACCTGGCTCATCAAACCCTTTGTGACCGGCATCCCCAGAGAATCCCTGCTTATGACCATGGGCTCGACGCGCTCCGCGTTGCTCGCCAAGCTTGCTGCCTCCAGGACGAAATAAGACCCAGCAGGATCAACCGTGAATCTTTCCTGAACTCTTCCCCGGAAAAGAAAAGAGGCCGGGCAAAACCCGGCCTCTTTCAAGAACCCTTCACGTCTGAATTGCTCCCGGCCGCGGCGCCTCAGAACCCCGTCGTGCAGCCGGTGAATGCCAGCGTCTCCGCCGTCACGGGTGTTCCGACGGTGACGGCCAGCGGATTGGCCGCATCGTTCAGGCTGGTCGTTACGGTCGAGGGGGAGCAGTTCGCCGTCCCTTGACCGCCCGGGACGAAGGCCTGGGCATTCACGCTGTAGAGGATGTCGCCCGTGGCGGGGCCGGCATAGACCGTGCCCGAGGTCGTGAAGGTGCCCACCTTGGGATTGCTGCCGGGAACGTACAGGACGTAGTCGTGGCATGCCGTCGTGGGGTCACAGATACCCCCAGTTTCGGTAGCAAAGGTGTTTGAGGAACCAGGGAGGAGTGGAATGGTTACGTGCATGGGTGTTGTCATGGTAGACGGGGTGGCATCCTGGAAGGCTGACATGGCGATGTCCGCTCCGATTGCAGTGCCGTCCGCCGCAGTAGTGCTCACTCGGCCCAGCATTTGCGCGGAAGAGGTGGCCGCGCTGGTTTCGGGCTCAAGCGGTATATCGGCCAGAGCGGTTCCGGTGGGCACGCCAAAGGTGATGGTGGCGTTGTAGGCCACGCCGGCGCCGCTCACCGCCGCCACCACGATGTCGTAGTTGCCCGAAGGCAGCGGGCAGAAGCTGAACGTTCCCGCCGTTGAGTCCGCCGTCCTCGACATGATGACGCGGTCGACGGTCGCGTCGTTCGCGTCCGGCTGCTCGGCGAAGACGAAAATCGTGGCGCCGGGAATCGGCTGGCCGGTGGCGTTGTCAATCACCCGGCCGCTGATGGAATCCGTCGAGAGTGACACCTCGCCGGCGTGCAGCGTGGGTTTCAGGCGGAATTGCCCGTTGCCCTGACGGACGACAGAAGCGCAGGCGCTGAAGTCGATGTTGATGTCCGACGTCTGCCCGGCCTCGATGCTGATGGCACCTCCGGCGATGCGGCCCGGAGGAATCTTGATTCCGGTCTGGTCCTGGCTGGAGAGCTGGAGCACCTGCTTGATGTCCCCGGGTAACACGACGCAGTTGAAACCGGCGTCGCCGCAATTGTTTGTCGAAGGAACTGCCACGCCATTACCCGGACTATTGCTCAGCAGGTGCAGGCGAATCTGCTGATAATTCCCCGGCGGCAGGCCACTCGCCGAACCCAGAGTCGCCAGCGCGCAGGTGTTCTCGCCGATGTTGAGCAGGTCGATCTGCATCGGGTTGCTGGTTAGGTCCGCCAGATCCACCCATGCGCCGTCGTTCGCATCCGCGGTGCTCGAAATGTGAGCCCGAACCTTGGTTACCGTCACCCAGACGCTGACGAAGTCTCCGATGGGGACTTTGCAGGTCGGTGGGTCGCTCAAAGTGACCGTGGCGCTGCCAGTTCGAACCGTGGGACTCGGGCTCGAGCTGTTGCCGCAGCTCAAGACCAACGCCAGTCCCACACTCATTGCCAGGAACAGTGCCAGGGTGAACGTGAGTTTACGCGTTTTCATGAATAGACCTCCCCCAAGAAACTCAATTCGTTCATCAACATCGATACATGTACACCTTCACTTCAGCAATCAGCTCGCCAGTCTGGGCATTTTGTATGCCATTGATAATAAAGGTTTTAAATCCAAATTCCAATGGCGTCAAAACATTAAAATTGCACCTAGTGTGAAAAACTTTCCACACCCGTGTCACTTTTGCCTTACCGAGGGGCGAGGAGCGATCTCCGGCTCCTGGATGGCGGCCATCTATTCCACGGTGATCTCGCCCAAATCGTACCAACCGTCAGCTTGCCGGCCTTCAATCGCCAATCGGACCGCCGGCTGTTCTGTGCGCGGGTCGAGCATCGCCAGTCGGAAGCGGTAGGCTCCCGGCCTCAGGTGTTCCGGGACATAAATCGTGCTCTCATAGACAGCGTCGCCGGGCAGCCACTTTCGGACGTCGGCGTCGGTGCGGATGACGGCGCTGCCATTTGGAGAACTAATCTGAACAGCCAGCCAATAGTCGCGGTAGACCGGAGCGACTCCGGCGTTCAGCCACCACATCTCAACCGGCATCATGCTTCCCGCTTTCACTGCTTTTGGATATTGCAGCTTGCGCAGCAGGAAGCGGTAGCCCATCTTTTTCTGGAATTCCTCGAACTGTTTTTCCCACTCCGCAGGAATGGCTGTGGACTTCACGTTTAGCGACGTGATGTGCCAACGAAGCGCTTGCGCGAGGATGTAATCCACGTCGTAACCGCGCTGCTTCCAGGAACCCGGGGTGCCGCAGGTCTCGAGCGACACGGGACTGCGCTCCCAGACATCCTGAATCCCCGCGCGGACGATTTGTTGTGGATAGAAATCCAGCATATGACTCCAAACTGAGGTTCGGCCTTCCCAAACGCGGCCTTTCATGTCGCCCAGGCAATCGAGGCGCCAGCCCGCCCCTTGGCGGGTACCGTAAGCGAGCGCCTTTTCTTCGTCGAAGTTCATGAGCAGGGGCGTGCGCTTGAAGGCCTCGATCCAGATATCGATCAGCACTTTCTGGTGAGGGAACGAGGGCATGTACCGGCTCCAACCCTCGCCCCAGTAACCGACGGATGAGATATCGACGGTGTCGAGGTAAGGATGCCCGTCGTAGCGCGTGCCCGCGGCGGCAACGAGCTCTCCCCAATACTGCAAGTAGAGCGCGTCGCTGAAGTCGGGCTGCCAGGTGTTGCCATCCTCGTCCGTTGGTTTGTTGGCGCGGCGCGCACCGGAATTGCGATACCACTCGGGCAGCGCGTGCTCCCGGTCATAAGGCATCAGGCGGATGGCCAAGGTCTGGTGGTGCGCCCGCGCTTCTTCGAGCGCCAGATCGATGATGTCCCAGCGATACGTGCCCTTTTCCGGCTCGAGCGCCGACCAGAACCAACGGCAGTAGGCGATGGATGAATCCGGAAAGTTCGGCCTGACGCTTTCGTCGGGGAGTTTCGAGGTCGGCCCCTCCTCCGACCATTTGAGGCCGGGGTTCAACGCCTGGCCATTGAATCGCTGGAAGGTCTGAATTCCCATCCCGGGGTTGACCAGAACCTGGTCAATCTCGACCGGCCGCACGATCGCCTTCTCGCTCTGGGCCGCGGCTGCCGCGCCCATCGTCAACATCAGAACCGTCACCGACACGAATTGGCGAGGCATCACAGTTTCTCCTTCCTTTGGAATCGAAATTCTAGAGCGGCAAGGACACGGGCTTTTTCTCCCGGGCGGAGATTTCCGATGCGAAACAGACTTCATGCGTCAGGGCAGCATCCTCCAGGT
>DATKYV010000341.1:0-4729 GCA_035528275.1 Terriglobia bacterium
GGACGATGCGGGTCGTGCAAGTGCCTGCGTATGAGTAGACTACGAACAACTTCGGCGGCCCTCCCCAGCAACGCTCGCGCATTACGCCTTTTGGCGTTACGCCACTTGGCGTAATCAGCTAATCGCCACAGCACTAGGCTCCCGGTTGTGCGCTGGGCGCTCGGTCAGCGAGGGCTGTCCTACTCGAGCGGTATGCGGCTCTTGTTCTGGGCGAGCCAGGTTTCGAAGTTTTGCAGTTCAGGATTCAGACTCCGGGCGAACTCGGGGCTGCGCGCGCCACAGTAATATTGCTCGAAGTCGCGTTTGAACTGGAACATGTTGCCGAGGTCCTCGGCGCCGGGGAAGCCGAAGCTGCGATACACGTCAGGCGGCACGGCGTTGTAGCGCACCTCCTGACCCAGCGCCTTGGTGAGCGCGGCGGCCATCTGGGCGCCCGTCAAGTGTTCGCCGGCGATGCCGACGGTCTTGCCGATGAACTCGCTCCCCTTTTTGAAAATCCCGTAGGCGCACTTGCCGATGTCCTCGGAGGCGATCCCCGGGAGCTTCTTGTCGTCCAAGGGGAAAGTGAGAGCCAGCTTGCCGTCCGGGCCTTTCTTGGGTCCCAAGCCAAAATAGATGAAATTATCCCAGTAGAAAGACGTCTGCAGGATGGTCACCAGCAGGCCGAGGCCGATGAAGACCTGGTCAGCCTCGCCCTTGGCGTCGAAATGCGGGACCTTGTACTTGCCCATCAGGGTGGGCATGCGGTTGTCGCTGAGCGGCACCCACTTCCTGGTGTCCTCGAGCGTCGACCAGATGACGTGTTTCAGGCCGGCGTGTTTCGCCGCCTGGGCCATGGCGGTGGCTTGGGCGAGCTCTTTCTCGGGCGAGAAATGCGCCCAGTAAAACGTGACGCAGAAGGCCCCGTAAGCGCCGGCAAAGGCCTTCTTCAGGCTTTCGATGTCATCGACGTCGGCGGCCACGACCTCGGCGCCCAGCTTGGCCAGCGCCTTCGCCTTGTCGGAATGTACGTCCCGGGTCAGCGCCCGCGCCTTGAAACCGCCGCTCGCGTCGCTCTGAATGGCGCGCACCAATCCTCCGCCCTGCGCGCCGGTCGCTCCCGCTACCGCAATGATTTTCTTTTCCGCCATGATGATCCTCCCTTGTCTCTCTGGTAGCGCAGACTTGTTTTTCAAGTGTGCGGTTTTTATTAAGGACTTCGATTCTCTGATGCCCCCTCACCCGTCCGTCGATCCGTCGGCTGACGGAGACACCCTCTCCCTCAGGGAGAGGGCTGAAGATCCGAAAACAGCTACCCTCTCCCTCAGGGAGAGGGGCGGGGGTGAGGGCTGAGATTGCCGCCCAGTCATGCAGACCCCAATAGCGGATGCTTCTGGGAGCCGCACAGTTGCAGGAAACAACCGTGCGCCACCGCGCTGTTCAGATAAGGTGCCCTTTGGAAACATCAAAGATAGCGGGAAAATCTGCCGGCGTCCAACGCTTTTCTGGAGTCCGTGGGTTCGACCCACGGCTATTCAAATTCGACCCCTGCGGGGTCGGGGCCCGAAAGAGCAACGACGCCCCTTAGTCTTACGCCATAGGGGAGAACGGCCCGGCTTCCCATTTTCGCTTTTTGATTTTCCATTTTCGAGTTTCGAATTTCGCTTTTCGAATTTCGTCCGCCCCGCGGTCAGCGATTGTATTTCGGTGTGATGCCGCGCAGGCGCTTCCAGACGGCATCGCAACGGGTGAGCGTGGCCTCGTCGAGCCCGCCGCCCTCGCAGGCTTTCAGGTTCTCTTCCAATTGCTCCAGGCGCGACGCACCGAGGATGATGGAGTCGACCCCCGGCTGGCTGAGCAGCCACTGGAAGGAAAGCTCGATGAGCGTCTTGCCGGCGTCGCGGGCGATTCCGGCCAGTTCGTCGACCGCCGCAAAGTAGTTGTCGTCCCAGTAGCGGTCGAGATACATCTGGTTGCTATCGAAACGCGTGCCGGAAATCGGCCCTTGGCGGCGCGACTGCTTGCCGGTGAGCAGCCCGCCCGCCAGTGGATTGTAGGGAATCACCGCCACGCCGAACCGCCGGCAGAACGGCAGGTATTCCTCTTCGATGCCGCGCGCCAGCAGATTGTACATGGGCTGAGAGACGTAAGGCGGCTTGTAACCGTTCTTCTCGGCCAACCAGTGGATCTCGCACACCTGCCAGGCAGCGTAGTTGGAAACGGCCGGGTAACGGACCTTGCCGGCGCGCACGGCTTCGTCCATGGCGGCAAGCGTCTCTTCCATAGGCGTGTCGTAGTCAGGCTGATGGAGGTAGTAAATGTCGACGTAATCGGTCTCGAGGCGTTTGAGGCTCGCTTCCAGCGCCTTGCGCATGGCGGCGCGCGAAAGGCCGCTTTCGTCGAGACCCTCGCCCATCTTGCCGCGCACCTTGGTGGCGAGAATTACTTTGTCGCGGCGGCCGGCGAGCGCCTTGCCGAGAATCGTCTCCGACCGGCCCTGGTTGTAAACGTTCGCCGTGTCGAAAAAGTTGATTCCCGCTTCCAGGCAGCGGTCGACCATGCGCAGGGCCACGGCCTCGTCGGTCTGAGCGCCGAACGTCATGGTGCCGAAGGAAAGGCGAGAGACCTTCAAATCGGTATGCGGGAGAACGCGGAAGTCCATGCAAACCTCGTGAAGAAGGAAAATGTCTTGTCGAACGGCGCAGGAAGCGCGATCCAACTCCCCCCGCGAACGCCCCGAAAGAATAGCGCAATCCGCCGCCCGCGGTCAGGCAAAACTCCCCGCCAAACGGACGCATCAGATACAATGCAGACGTATGGCGGCCCGCAGGCTTCACAACCTGGCGCAGGATCTCGAGTGGCTGGGATGCGAACTCGAGCACTATGGGCAATTGCACGCCCACGAAGGTTTCCCCGAAGAGGGGCCAACTTGGGACGCGTTCGCCGAGAAGCAACGCGGGGTGCTCATCACCGCTCAAAAGATCGAACACGAACTGCAAAACGCTGTGCGTTTCAATCCCACATCGCTTTTGGGGATTCAGTATCCGCTGGAAGCGGCTTTCGAGGCGCTGAGTGACTTGCTGGAGGCTGTGGAAGAGATCAAGCGCTCCGCCATCTTCGCCGTCCAGACGCTCCCCGGCAAGGTTCGCGCATTCTCGCGCATGGTCGATACCTACCTGAAGAGTGCCGGCGTGGTTGCGGGCTGAGGCGGGCTTCCGGCCAGTCACGCAGTCATCAGCGGGCGCAGGAACTCGGCCGAAGCGCGAATCTCCTCCAATCCGTTCAAGCCGTCCTCGATGGAAACCCAGCCGTCGTAACCCACCTCGCGCAGGATGCGGAAGATGCGCGGGTAGTCGTTCAGCCCGCGGCCGACCACACCGTGGGAAAGAATCGCCGCGTAACCGACGGCGTCTTCGACTTCGCGCAACTCTTCGAGGGTGTGCCCGGGCTTGAGGAAGCGGTCGCTGGCGTGCATGGTCACGACGCGATGCTTCACGCACTCGAGCAGCTCGATGGGGTCGTCACCGGCAAGGATGGCGTTTGAAGGATCGAATTGCACACCAAACCAGGGCGAGTCAATCTGCTCGACGATTTCGAGGAACACGTCGCGACGCTGCGCGAACTCCGGATGCCGCCAGTAGTTGTCCTTGTAGTGATTCTCGATCGCCAGTACCACCCGCTTCCCGGCAGCGTAGTCGAGGAGCTCGCGGATGCATTCCACGACCCATTCCACGCCCTGCCGCCGCGAGACTTCCGGGCGGCGCTGCCCGGAAAGCACGCGGCAGAATCCGCCGCCCAGAAATGCCGTGACCTCGATCATGCGCTTTTGCTTGTCGACTTCGCCGCGGCGCGCCGCCGCATCGGGCTGCGTGAAATCCGGCGAGTAACACAGCATGGGCATTTTCAGACTGTGACCCTCAATCGCCGTCCGCACCTTTTCGAGGTACGGTTTTTCGAAGCTGGTGAGGAATCCGTCGTACAGCTCCAACCCGTTGACAGGAAGGTTGGCGGCCATTTCGATCCAGTCGAATACACTCATCGTGCGGTCGCGGACGAGCTGGTCCATGAAGCATTTGGGGAAGGCGGCGAGTTTCATCGTCAGACGTTGAAGCTTTCTTCGACCATCGCGCCCACCACGGTCTGCTCGCAATCGAGCACCGCGCCGGTGATCAGCTCGTTGGTGGCGAAGAAAAGCGCCGCGCGGGCAAGGTCCTCGGGCAGCAGCATGCGGCCGAAGGGACGCGTCTTCACCGCCGCGTCCAGCCAGTTCTCTCCCTTGCCCTCCTTCACCGATTGCACGTGATGCTCGCCCTCGGTCAGCACCCAGCCGGGATTGATCTGGTTGACGCGAATCTTGTAGGGGTTGAGATAGTTCGCCAGGTTCTTGGTGAAGTTCATCAGTCCGCCCTTCGCCGCGGAGTAGGCCATCACCTTTTTCAAGCCGACGTAAGCGTTGATGGAGCCGATGTTGATGATGCAACCGCTGCGGCGCGGCATCATGTGCTTCACGGCTTCCTGGCAGAGAATAAACGGCGCGCGCAGATTGACGGCGAAGATGCGGTCCCACAGCGCGACGGTCGTGGTTTCGATGGTCCCGCGATCGACAATCCCGGCGTTGTTCACCAGGATGTCGAGCCGGCCCCAGCGCTCCAGCGGCCGGCGGATGACTTCGCGGCAGTGCGCCTCCTCTTCCAGGTTGCCAGTGATCAACAAGGCTTCGCCGCCCGATCCTTGGATTGCGGCAACGCGT
>DATKYV010000342.1:0-6578 GCA_035528275.1 Terriglobia bacterium
GGCGTGGGCACGGTGGCGGCGGGAGTGGCGAAGGCACACGCCGACGTCATCCTCATCAGCGGGTATGACGGCGGCACCGGCGCCTCACCCGTCTCCTCCATCCGGCACGCCGGCATTCCCTGGGAGCTGGGACTTTCGGAGGCTCAGCAAGTGCTGGTGATGAACGACCTGCGCAGCCGCGTCCGCCTGCAAGTGGACGGCAAGCTCGCCACCGGGCGCGATGTGGCGATTGCCGCTCTCTTCGGCGCCGAGGAATTCGGCTTTTCCACCGTGCCGCTGATTTCCCTGGGCTGCGTCATGATGCGCAAGTGCCACTTGAACACTTGCCCGGTGGGCATCGCCACGCAGGATCCCGAGTTGCGCAAGAAGTTCGCCGGCCAGCCGGAGCACGCCATTAATTTCTTCTTTTACATCGCCGAAGAGCTGCGCGAGATCATGGCGCAACTGGGTTTCCGGAAAATGGACGAGATGGTCGGCCGCGTCGACTGCCTGCGCAAGCGGCAGGATGTGGATCACTGGAAAGCGCGCGGCCTTGACTTCTCGTCGGTTCTCTACAACCCCCACGTGCCGGCGCGCGTGGGGCGTCGCTGCCTCATCAAGCAGGACCACGGCCTGGAGAAGGCGCTCGACTACCTCTTGATCGACCATGCGCGCGAGGCGCTGGAAAATCGCACGCCGGTCTCCATCGCCCTCCCCATCCGCAACGTTCACCGCACGGTGGGGACGATGCTGAGTGGAGAGATCGCGCGACGCTACGGCTCGGAGGGTCTGCCGGAGGACACGATTCGGTTCAAATTCACCGGCTCGGCGGGGCAGAGTTTTGGCGCTTTCCTGGCAAAAGGCGTAACCCTGGAACTGGAAGGCGATGCGAACGACTACACCGGCAAAGGACTTTCCGGCGGGAAGCTGATCATCTATCCGCCCCGGACTTCCACCTTCCTGCCCGAGGAGAACATTCTGGTTGGGAACGTGGTCCTCTATGGTGCGACGGGCGGCGAGGCGTACTTCAACGGCATGGCGGGTGAGCGGTTCGCGGTGCGCAACTCCGGCGCCACCACGGTGATCGAAGGCGTTGGAGACCATGGCTGCGAGTACATGACTCGCGGCACGGCCGTTATTCTGGGCAAGACGGGCAGGAATTTTGCCGCCGGCATGACGGGCGGCATCGCCTACGTGCTCGACGAGGTGGGTGATTTTGCCGGCGTGCGCTGCAACCGCGCCGGTGTCGACCTGGAGCCCGTCGTCGACCCCAAGGACATCGACCTGATTCAGTTGCTGATTGCCCGCCACGCCGAGCTTACCGGCAGCCCGCGCGCCCGCTGGATTCTCGAGAATTGGGAGACCATGCTCCCCAAGTTCACAAAAATCTTCCCGCACGAGTACAAGCGCGTGCTGGGAATCCCGCGAGTTTCCGAAGCGTTGATCGCCGCACCGCCGGCTTCGCGCCCGGGCCGTGAGGTCCTCCATGGGTAAGGTGACCGGCTTCAAGGAGTACACGCGCGAAATGCCCGTGCGCCGGGACGTCGCCGAGCGCATCAACGACTACTTCGAAGTCTACCAGGAGTTCCCGAAGAGCAAGCTGCGCACTCAGGCGGCCCGCTGCATGGATTGTGGCGTTCCCTTCTGCCACACCGGTTGCCCGCTCAACAACATTATCCCGGATTGGAACGATCTTGCTTACCGCGACCGCTGGAAAGAAGCGATCCGAGTTCTCCATTTCACAAACAACTTCCCGGAATTCACGGGCCGCATCTGTCCCGCGCCGTGCGAGGCGGCGTGTGTGCTGGGCATCAACGAGCCCCCCGTCACCATCAAGCAGATCGAGAAGACCATCATCGAGCACGCCTTCCGCGAGGGCTGGATCGTTCCCGAGCCGCCATTGTATCTGACGGGCAAGCGCGTGGCCGTGGTGGGATCGGGGCCGGCGGGACTGGCGGCGGCCCAGCAACTGGCTCGCGCCGGACATTCCGTGACGGTGTTTGAAAAAGCCGACCGCATCGGCGGGCTGCTGCGTTACGGTATCCCCGACTTCAAGCTGGAAAAATACGTCGTCGACCGCCGGCTCCACCAGATGGAAGCCGAGGGCGTCAAATTCCAGACCAGTGCCCACGTGGGCCACAACGTGCCGGCGGAGGATTTGCGGAAGGAATTCGACGCCATTCTGCTGGCCGGGGGAGCTGAAAGCCCGCGCAATCTGAACGTCCCCGGGCGGGAACTGAAGGGCATCCATTTCGCGATGCAATACCTGCCGCAGCAGAACCGCGTGGTCGCGGGCGACCGCGTGGCGAACCAGATTCTGGCCACCGGCAAGCGCGTGGTGATCGTCGGCGGCGGCGACACGGGCGCCGACTGCCTGGGCACCGCGCACCGGCAGAAGCCGGCCTCCGTTCACCAGTTTGAAATCATGCCCATGCCCCCGCCGGAACGCTCGCCCGGCACGCCTTGGCCTCTGTGGCCGCTCCAGTTGCGTACCGAGAGCGCCCACGAGGAAGGCGGCATCCGCGATTGGTCCATCAACACCTCGCACTTCACGGGCGACGAAAACGGCAACGTGAAGAAGCTCCACGCCATCCGCGTCGGGCCTCCGCCGAAATTCGAGGCGATTCCCGGGACCGAATTCGCCCTCGACGTGGACTTGGTCCTGCTCGCCATGGGCTTTACGGGGCCGGTACGGAACGGCATGATCGAGCAGTTCGGTCTCAAGCTCACCGAGCGCGGCAACGTCGCGACGGATGAAAACTATATGACTTCCGTCCCCGGCATCTTCGCGGCCGGCGACGCGCGCCGCGGCCAGTCGCTGGTTGTCTGGGCCATCAGCGAAGGCCGCCAAGCCGCCCGCGCCCTCGACCGGTTCCTCATGGGCAAGACCTCCCTGCAATAGTCGGAAGTTGGTCAGTTCGCCGTCGCACGCGCTGAATCGTTTGGTGTGGGGCCCGCCTGCACCCTCGCCATAACCTCGGCGCGGATGAGTTCGCATTGGGAAAATGTGAAGAGCAGTTGTCCTTGACTGGCGCGCTTTAATTCGTCACGGCCCAGGTGCGCGCGCATGACGCCCACCGAAGAGTGCTGGTTGGGACCCAGCAACAGGTGCCCTATTTCGTGTGCCAGTGCGCAAGCGAGGACTTGGCTTGGCGAGGCAATCCGGCTTTTGGCGAGCTCTTCAACGCGGTGAAAGAAAACCCAGGCACTGGAAGCAAAACCGCCTTGGGAAGGCAAGGCTAGACCGAGTCTCTCTCGTGGCGACCGGAGACGGGCTGCCATCGAGCGGGGAAGAATTCGGACATCGACCCCGGCGGGACCCAGGAGTTGCGCGCAGGTCGGAAACGCCTCCTCTTCTGCGTGAGAAGTGGGGCAGTCCTGCCACCTCGTCTCGATTCCTGCTTCGCGGAAGATTGTCGAGGCTTCCTCCTCCGCCCGTGCCAGTGTCCCCCGCGAGACCCCCGCATAGTTGTAAACGCGCACGGTGATTTCCAGATCCTCATTTACTTCGCCAGCCACTTGTGCCCTGGCTGAACTCAGCGAGCTGAAGCTCAAGGAACATCCCAAAACCAATAGTCCTGTAAACCACGAACACCGACGCGCCAGCCCCGGGTCCCTAGCCTCGAGTTCCCCTTCTGTCCTGCTCATGTCGTCCTCCTCCACGGGCTGCGTGGTGAGGCCGACCTTGTGTCAGGCGAGCGCGTACCTCAATACCGGGGGAATAGCGTGATGGGAAAACGCTGGGGAAACGCCAAGTGGTCGGGATTCAGAGCGTTACAGGCTGAGGTGACACATCCAAAGAGCCCTTTGGGGCGGGCCGCTTGAGTGGTAGAATAACCCCAACCTCACGGCCCTTCCGGGGAGGAGGACTCCCCCATGGTGCAGCCGACACCCTCAAGCCCGCGCATCATTCGATTCGGGATTTTCGAACTGGACCCTCGGGCAGGAGAGCTGCGCAAGCTGGGGATGAAGGTCAAGCTCCAGGAACAACCCTTCGAAGTCCTGGTAATGCTTCTGGAGCGCCCGGGCGAGGTGGTGACACGGGAGGAAATCCAGCAGAAGCTCTGGCCCGCCGACACCTTTGTGGACTTCGAGCACGGCATCAACGCTGCGGTGAAGCGTCTGCGCGAGGCGCTGGACGATTCGGCAGACAATCCTCGCTTTGTTGAGACCCTGGCGCGCCGGGGGTATCGGTTCATTTACCCTGTAGCGGCGATGTCCTCATCGCCGGTCGGCGGCGGGGACGTCGCCGCTACAGCGACAGTAGGGGCGGGCTCGGGCCGCTCGGGGGAGGGCAAGATCTTCCCCTACAAGTCCGTCTTGCTGGGCCTCGTTGTGATCGTTCTGGTCACCGCCGGGGCGGTCTGGTATCGCTCGTCCCGATCCGTTTCGAATCCGCCTTTGCCCGTGATGAAGACCATTCCGTTTACGAGCTTTCCGGGGCGAGAAGTCGATGCAGGATTTTCCCCTGATGGCAAGCAAGTAGCCTTTGTCCATCTCCAGGAGATCTACCTTCAGATAATCGGAACGGACAGCCCTGTGCGTCTCACACGCGGTGGAACTCCCGCTTGGTCACCTGATGGTCGGCATATCGCCGTCATTCGCGGCACGCAAGATAAGGCGGAGATTTACCTCATTCCTGCCCTTGGCGGTCCGGAGCGCAAGCTGCACACGCTGAACTGGGGAAAGGACTTCTGGGGTTGGAGTTTCGTGAGCTGGTCCCCGGACGGTAAATACTTGGCGTTCCCGGACAGAGAGCTGGGTGAGAAGCAGTTCAGTATCTTCCTGCTCTCAATTGCCACCCTCAAACCCCACCGATTGGTTTCCCCGTCGGCTCTCGACTTCTACGTCGATCAGCCCCGGTTCTCGCCCGAGGGAAAGACGTTGGCATTTGTCCGATCTGGTGGCTTTGCGGTGCAAGATATCTACCTCGTCTCACTTGCGGGCGGCGAACCCTGGCGCCTCACCTTTGATGGTCGCTGGATTTGGGGATTGAATTGGACCCCGGACGGCAAATACATCCTCTATTCGTCGGACCGCAACCGAGGAACCGACTGCCTGTGGAAGGTTCCAGTCTCTGGCGGCGAGCCCGAGCGTTTGCCCGTGGGCGAAGACAACGCCTATGGACCCGCTATTTCACCCGACGGACGCCGCTTGGCCTACTCACAAAAGTACTGGGAGACCAACATCTATCGCATCGCGGGGCCTTGCTCGGGCGGCCTTGCGGGCACACCCCTCAAGCTGATCAGCTCTTCACGTGCGCAAACCGCGCCGCAATACTCGCCGGACGGAAGGAAGATTGCGTTCGTCTCCAACCGTACCGGAAGCTACGAGGTCTGGGTTTGCGATAGCGACGGATCGAATACAATGCAGTTGACGTCGATGGGCGGCACGCTGGGAGGCGGCAATCCCCACTGGTCACCCGACGGGCGGGAGATTGCCTTTGATGCGCGAGGTGAGCGGAACAGCGACATCTATGTGATTAGTTCTGACGGGGGTCCGCCACGACGGCTGACCACCGACCCCTCACACGAAATGGTGCCAACGTGGTCGCACGACGGCAGGTGGATCTACTTCGCCTCCAACCGGACCGGAAGCTGGCAGGTCTGGAAAATGCCGGCCAAGGGTGGCCGGGCTGTGCAAGTAACCCAGCATGGCGGTTTCGCCGCCTTGGAGTCCGTCGATGGCAATTCCCTTTACTACTCCAAGAGTCTCGACGTTCTTGGCAGCCTTTGGAAAGTCCCTGTGGGCGGCGGCGAGGAAGAGCCGGCGATTCCTGCTGCGAAGCTCTACACAGATTTAATGGTTCCTTGGGCTGTGCTGGAAGATGGCATCTGCTTTAACAACGAGGAAACAAGGGCCCTCGAGTTCTTCGACTTTGCCACGCGCCGCATAACGCGCAAGGCCTCACGCGAAGGGTCCGGCCCGTGGGGGGGAACCATCTCCGTCTCTCCCGATGGCCGATGGATTCTCTATTGTCAGGTGGACCGCAACGAAGAGGACATCATGCTGGTGGAGAATTTCCGCTGGTAGGCAGACTAGCGCCGCCCTTCCGGGCGGCACCGGCCCGGCTCAATCCCTTGACGAATCCCTCCCGCGGGTGTAGACTACTATCCTAGCCTAATTCTCCGGGGACGGCCGCATCCGTCGCCTCCCGGGTCAGGCTGGGAAAGGCCGCCGGCCACGGAACAGCGGCAAGTGCCCTGCGCACTCTGGAGACCGAGGATTGAATTCAAAGGTCGATAAAACGGGAAAACAAAGCCGCTAGGTGTATGAAAACACAGGGCAAGTTTCAGAAACATGTAGCGCAACGCTTGCTTTCCAGTCCGTCAGCCCCCTCCCCCGGGCTTGCCGGGGTGGGCCAACGGACGGCTATTCCGCGGAGGTCGAACGCCACGGAAAAGCCGCAATCCGTCAGCTGACGGACTGCGCTACATGAAGCCACGACGGCGTAAACTACAAAAGATGTTCTATGAAAGGGGATGTCAAGGAAAAAACTTCACCATGGGAAGGCGGAAGAGGTTTTTCTCGACAGCCAGCCCCGAGGATGGATCGGGGGAGTTCGCGTCCAAAGCCGGGCTGGGGATAGGGCATGGAAG
>DATKYV010000343.1:0-2497 GCA_035528275.1 Terriglobia bacterium
GAGGATTTGAAGCGCGTCCTGCCCGCCGATGTAAGCCAGCGACTGGGCGGCGAACTCGGCGGTGCGGTCGTCCTTCAGGGCTTCGGTGAGCTGGGGAACGATTTCGGGCCCGGCGGCAAACGCCGCGCGGTGGAGCGCGTCGGAAGCCTGGGGATTCGAGGAGGAGAGAATTTCGAAGAGCAGTTGCGGAGCCCAGTCCGTGGGGCGGATGGCCGCTTCTTCTTCAGCCAGCGGGCTCGACTCGGCGGGCGGCTCCTGGTCCTGGCCCGGGAGAGAACCCGCCAGGAGAACCACCAATAGAATGACCCAACCTGCGGTCCAGAGGTTTAATTTCGCTCGGCCGAATCCTCGCGTTGTATTTTCCCCCATTCAATCCTCGATGCTCCGGGTATGGCGGAGGGTTGTGCGGGACCCGGCATCTTTCGTTCCATTCAACAACGACGGGAGCTCGCGGAAGTCGTCGATCAGGATATCCGGCGGACAGGCCCGCAGCCCCTCGGCTCCGTAGCCGTAAGTCACCGCGCAGGTCCACACGCCGGCGTTGCGCCCGGTCAGCACGTCGGTATCGGAATCGCCGACGATCATCGTCTGCCGGGGCCGGACGCCGGTGTCGCCGATCAGCTTGTTGACGCCCACCGGGTCGGGCTTCTTCTGCTCGAAGCTGTTGCCGCCGTAGATGAAGGCGAAACGGCCGGCGACGCCCAGGCGCGTCAACATCTCGCGGGAAAAATTCACGGGCTTGTTGGTGAGCACGGCGAGGGTGCGCCCGCCAAGCGTTTCCAGGGTCTCCGCGACGCCCGGATACATGACGGTATTGTCGAGCATGTGATCTCGGTAATAGCGCAGGAAAAGGGCGGTCGCCTTCTCAACGTTTTCGTTCGTCGCCTGATCGCCCAGCGCCCGACGGATGAGGGTGTTGACGCCGTGGCCCACGTAGGAGGCGATAAGGTCGTGGGCCAGCGCGCCCAGGCCCATCATCTCGCGCACGGCGTTGACGCTCAGCGCGAGGTCCGTCTTGCTGTCCACCAGCGTGCCGTCGAGATCGAAGATCAGCAGCCGAATCCCGGCCAGCGTTTCCCTTGGCATCGACATGCGAAACCTTTCACCTCATCCAACCGGAGCCGAGCCGGAGTCCCCCCCCAGAGCGCGGAGGACGAGCGCCGCTTCCTCGGCGGGGATGGGGTTGAAATAGAATCCCTCGCTGCCCAGGTAGCGCCGCTGGCCTTCCACGTCGGGATGGATTTCGATGTGCCAGTGGAAGTCTTCGGAAATCGTCTTCCACCAGTTGCGCGGCCATCCGTGGGCCTGGCGGTTCGGCTCCGTGTGGACTACGACGTGCAACGTTTCGGATATCTTCTCGATGCGCTGCAGGCAGTCCTTGAAGAACCTCGCCAGCGACGTTACCCGGCCGGGCTCGAGGAGGTCCTTCTCAAAGGACGAAGAGTGGCGCATGGGCAGTATCCACAACTCGTAGGGCGAGCGGGAGGCGTAAGGACACAGCGAGATGAAATCCGCCGTCTGGCCCACCACCCGCACCTCCTGGCGGGTTTCCTGCCGCAGGATGTCACAGTAAAGACACCTTTCCTTCCTCAGGAAATGGAACTGGCACCAGCGGAATTCGTTTTGAAGGAGTTGCGGCAGCGCCGGGCTGGCGAGGATCTGCGAGTGGGCGTGCCCTTGCAGCGTGCGCGTCACCGGGCGCTGGTCCCTGAAGAGCGAGACGTACCGGAAACGGTGGTCGGCCTTCAGGTCGAGGATTCGATCCCGGCAGACCTCGGTGACTTTTGTGATCTGCTCAACCGAAAGCTGGGCCAGGGTGACGCCGTGTGCCGGCGTTTCGATCACAATCTCGTGCGCGCCCAGGGTGTTCATGCGGTCGTAAACTCCGTCGCCGCGAGGGTCGAGGGAACCCTCAATGGAAAAGATTGGCGCGCGGTCAGGAATGGCGCGGACGCTCCACGCTCCCTTCGCGTCCAGGCGTTGGGCGGTGGGCTGGGGCGTCAACAGTTCATTCCCCGGGCAAAAAGGGCAGGCAACGTCAGATTCCACAAGGTCCGGCATGAGCCGGCGCTTGCCGGTCACGATCCAGCGGCGCGTGGCGGGGCTGATTCGAAGTTCAGGCATGACTGAGGCCTTTCCGGAGGCTGGGGAGCCACGGCTCCCTGAAATGAAGAGCGTCGAAGGCGCAGGCGCCTTGCCGCTCGAAAACTCAAACCCAGCATTCTATCCTGAAACGACGAAAGGCGTCATGGCGAGGTTTGGCGGGTAGTGGGTCAGACTGTCTTGAGTAGACTTGGGAGAGAAGAAGCTGGCTCGATAGATCGCCTCAGTTTCCGGGAAACCAACTACACGGCCACTGGGCCAGGGCGACAAACACTAGGGCGTTTATGGGGAGTAATCCGCCCGCAGTCACCTGGGGCGTGGGGAAAAGGTGTCCGCACGTTTCTGGCAAAAGGCTATGTCGGTCTGCCATAGGAACCAGATTCCCGTACTAGGG
>DATKYV010000344.1:0-4272 GCA_035528275.1 Terriglobia bacterium
CAATTCGCAATACGGACGTCGCCGGATTCGTCGGACGCTTTGGGCGCGACTGGGTCGCGGGCGCCGAGTTCGCAAGTCAGGTGGGCGGTGCCGGCCTGCGCGGGGAAGCGGTCTACACGTGGTGCCACCGACAGAGCGAGCAAAATGCTCTCCGCGTCGTCTTCGGTTCCGACTACGCGTTCACCAACACCCTCTACCTGGTGGGCGAGTACTTTTACAACCAGGGTCAACCGGCGGGATTCGTCCCCGGCGAACCGTTCGATCCGAGTGTTCTGCTGCGGTTCACGCGGGAGATATTCACCCTGCGGCGGCATTTTCTCTCCGGCGGCGCGCGTTACGAGGTGACGCCGCTGTTCCACGTCGAAGGCTACACGGTGGTGGAGCTTCAAGGGCCCAGCAGCTTCTTCATGCCCCTGGCGAGATACAACCTGACGCCGAATACGGACCTCACCGTCGGTGGGCAACTCTTCGCATCGTCCGCGACGGGCGAATTCCACGGACTGCACAACCTCTTCTTCGTCGAATTCCTGGCGCACTTCTGAGTTGTAACCGACCGCGAACACGTTCCCGACTACGCGCCGAGCTTCAAGACCCGGCTCTTCGCCAGATACGCCAGCGACGTTCCTACCACCAAGCCGATGACATACCCGTAGGGCAGGCCCAATGCCGCAATTCCCACCAACAAGACGATAGTGAAGTCCGTCTTGGAACCCGCCATATCACTCACCAGCCGGATGAGAGCGATGCTCTCGAACAGCAGAATTACACCCAGGATCGGCTTGGGGAATAGCTCGATGGCCAATCCGAAGCCGCCGCTCAGGAAGAATCCCAGCAGGAGATACATCGAACCGTAGATGACCACCGAGCCGCCGGTGCGCCCGCCGAACGCGTGGTGTCCCGCCAATCCGCCCGAACCGTGACAGGTGGGGATGCCGCCGAAGAACGGATTGACGAGGTTCATGATGGAGTACGTCATGCTGATCTTGCGCACGGTGA
Organism: Terriglobia bacterium; assembly: GCA_035528275.1. Lineage (GTDB taxonomy): Bacteria > Acidobacteriota > Terriglobia > UBA7540 > UBA7540 > DATKYV01. The sequence continues at coordinate 997 of DATKYV010000344.1, forward strand.
GCGGCTGGTCCGGGAACAGGTCAGCGGCCACCTGGCGCGTGGCCAGGATTGAATTGCCCAGTGAGAGAGGGATCTGAGGAAGGGTGAGGACGACGAATCCCGTCATCATGTCCTGCAAGGATGGATGATGGAATTCCGGCAAACTGAATCCCACCGTTCGCCCCAATTGTCCCGCATCCAGCTTGAACAGCAAGGCATACACGACGCCGAGAAGGATGGCAAAGGGAGCGGGAGGGAATTTCCTGTTGCCGAGCAGAGCGAGGATGAGCGCAAAGCTCACCGCGGCCAGGATGTATCCGGGAATGCCTTCCACACGAACGTAATCCCGAAGCGCCAGATAGGCGAGCTGCAGCCCCAACCCAAACTGAATCCCCCGCACCACGCTCTTGGGCACGGCGCGCGCTAGGCCGTCGATCAAGCCGGTCACGGTGAGCAGAAGCATGACGATTCCGATGGCCAGTCCGCCGCCGTACATGATGTTGCCGCCGAGCTTCTGGGTGATGACGATGACGGCAAACGCCTTGAGAGGCTGCACGGGCATGGGCAGACCGTAGGTCAGCCCGGTAAAGATTTGCATGGTGCCGAAGAGAATGAGGACGCTGGCCGGATCGAGCTTGGCAATGAGGATCATGGCGACGATCAGCGGGAAGTCTGTGCCGATGTCCCCGAACGCGCCCGACAGCTCGTTGCGGTCAAACCGCACCCGGGCGCGCAGACTGTTTCCTAATCCTGTTACGCTAATGTGGTTCATTATCTCACACGTTATTTCTGAAGTTTAGAAGCGGAGCGCGCCGGTTGCTTTCTTCTTCAGTCGTCGGCGGCGTTTGCTCCGGGGCGGCGGCGAATCTGTCATTCTACCTAAAAGAAAGCTCCTGGCCAGAAATTTAGACTCAAGATCGAAAATGGGAACTGGAAAGTCGAAAATCGAAAATCGAAATTGGAAAATCGAAATTCGACGTTCGAAAACCTGCAGCTTCCAATCGGCGATCCGCCAGCTCACGGACAATCGAGAATCCTAAATGTCCTGATCCCCGGAATCGGTCACCCGACGAATCCCCCGTTCCCTGTAACCTGAGAATGGGTTCGTTCGGTCCGTCAGCTGACGGAGTGGCTTCGTTTTTGCATTTTAACATCTTTAGACTGTTTGAGCCCTTATCCCAGCTTGTAGGGGCATGGCGCGCCATGTCCCTACCGCTCCCTAGAACAACCGCAATCCGTCGGCTGACGGATTGCGCTACGTATTTCTGAAACTCTCCCTGTATTTTCATACACATAGCGGCTTTGTTTTTCTGATTTTGCGCATTCCCGCGTCGATTGTTCGGCGTCAGCCGCATTCCCGGCACCTGCGTGATCCTCCCGTCCAGCGCTTCAAGCCTTCAACTTCGGTCTTTCGATTCACTATTCACAATTCACCATTCCAGTGTCCGTCTCCTGACTTCTGACTCCTATCCGCTTCCAATCCAACGCTATCACAAGGTGATGCGCCCATGGCGAACAGTAAGAACAGTGAGACAGAATTTCTCAAGTCCTTTGGTTTGCCCATGTTGCAGCGCGCGGCGCGCGCATCCCGAACGTCGTCAAGCCGCTCATCATCCAGCGGCCGGGCGGCAACCTCCGGGCTATAGCGAATCAATGAAGACCAGGTAGGATGAAGTCCAGAGATGAGTGGGGATGCTGCCGCGGGCCTGGGAAGTCAGGATGATGTGGAAACCCGGTGCCGAGGTGGAGGCTCGGGCCAGCAGATTGGCCTCGCTGTCGCGCGGGGGGGCGGTCCCGATTCTGGGCTCGACCAGCGCCAGCGCTTCCAACACCGGATAGATGATTTCGCCCGCCGGTGACATGGCGGTTTCAACTCCCTCGGTCATGAACTGCATCTGCGCGTCAATCTCATAGAAGTGCCACGCCAGGCAGGCGCAGAACGAAACACCCTTTTCGAATTTTGAGAGCAGTTCCGCGTCGGCCTTGGGCATCTGGTTGTCGAAGATGAGCACGAGCCGGCGTTCCTCCTCGCGGGTGAACTCCCGAACCTTGATCTGCTGCGCCTTGGCGCTGGCCTTCCAGTCGACGTGCCGCGCCGTGTCACCCTCCTGGTAGTCGCGGATCGCGTAGAGATCGTGTCCCCGGCCCTTGTAGAAACTCTCGACCTCGCCGCTCAGCAGCGGAAGAATCTCGTAAAACTCTTCGGTGGGCTGGACGTTGGGCAAAACCAGAATCTCCTGGCGCGTCGGCACTTCGCGCAGCTTGCGAAGGAACCCGAAGGGAAACTTCGTGCTGACGCGGAATCCTTCCTGCGTGTAGCGGCCGCGGCGGGGAAAGGTGAGCTCCACGTGCTGCGTGACGGAAGCGCGCCGAGGGATATAGGGGACGTAAATTGGCTCGCTCAGGATCTGGCGGATGACGGCCGCAGAAGGGGTTGGCACAGCAGCTTGCGACCGGGCGGTCCGCACCGGCTCGCGCGCGGCCTTGCGTGCGGATTTCTTTCGCTTCTTCTTGCTCTTGTCCTGCGACGTGTCGCGGCCCGCCACGGTCACCGAAAACGACGGAAAAAACCACTTCCAGTTCGCCAGGGTCAACCTGGAGATCATGGGCTGCTCGGCGAAGACGTGGTCGGGAAGCACGAAGTCCATCTCCAATCCGGTCAAAACGATTTTGGAGAGGATTCCCGAGACCAGAATGCCGGCGAGCAGACTGGCGAGGATGATGAAGAGCAGGTTGTTTCCCGTGTTGAGCGCCGCCACGGCGATAACGGCAATAAGCATCAGGTAGACAGCGCCTTCGCGCGTGAACTCGAACTCGATTTTCACCATCCAGCGCTCGAGCGCCGTGCGCCGCGCCAGGTAGGGAACCACCTTGACCGCGACCACTCCCGCCAGGACCAGCGAAACGGCGGAAGCCCAGAAGGCCGCTCGCAGGCGTCCTTCTTCTCTCAGCGCCGTGGCGTAGATGGCGAGGAAGAATGCGAACGTGAGGGCGAAAAGGGCGAGAAAAAAGCGTCGCCACGCCGGCCGGTCAATGTGCACGATGCGATAGCGCGCAAATAGCCAGAGGTCGCGCAAGACCCCACCGCCGGACGAAGACTGAGTGAGGATGGGCATGGAGGCTCTGATTGTAACGGACATCGTTGGCGGAATAAAGGAAGGCAGAAGGCAGAAGGCTTAATTCCTCTTGACGGTTTGTCGGCTTGAAGCGGTGAGGGTGGGCGAAAGAGCAATCCAAAATCCAAAATCAAAAATCCAAAATTGGCCAATCTTCAATCATCAATCGGCAATTCAGAGG
>DATKYV010000345.1:0-2259 GCA_035528275.1 Terriglobia bacterium
GATTCAATGGAACAATGATTCAATCACCCAATCACAAAATCTCCCGATCACCAGATTCTCTCAATCCAGCTTGACTCGGTCGAAGGCATCCCATGCGGACATGTCGGAGAGGACCACCTGATCGCCGACCTCCAGCCCTTCGACGATTTGGATGGTGCTCACCGAGCTCCGCCCCAGCTTCACCCGTACGCGTGTGGCCTCCTTGCCATCATCGCTGACCTTGAATATCCCGACGACGCTCTCCGGTTGGCCGTGCACCGGGCGCCCGACGTAGATCACGTCAGGCAGCCGCTCGATTTCAATGGTGCCGTCCACACTCAGGTCAGGCCGCGCGCCCTGCGGCAGGGCACCCTCCAGAGTCACGTCGACAGTGACCGTGCCGTTCTGGACCGCCGGGTCAATCCTCGCCACGCGCCCGGGAACGATGCCGTTACGCGTATCAATGCTGGCGACTTGGCCGATCTGGATATCCTTGGCCTGAACCTCGGGAATCCTGATCTCCGCTTTCAGACGCTTGGGGTCCGCAACGCGAGCCAGGTTGGTTCCGGGAGCAACTTGCTGCCCCTCTTCCACGGGCACCGACTGGAGGACGCCCGCCACGCCGGCGCAAACATGCAACGAGTCAAACTGCTTCCGCCGCAGTCCATAGAGCGCCCGCAACTGTTCGACCCGCGCCTCCTGGACGGCCATTTGCGCCTTCACCGCCTCGGAGGCGATATCCAATCGCTTCTGGTCCAGTTCCACTCGTGTTGCCAGTTCCTCGGCGCGAACCTTGGAACGCTTGACGTTCAGTTCCGAAGTCAGACCGTCTTTCACCAGTTGCTCGTCCACGTCGGCCTGCAGCGCCGCTTGGCGATAGTCGGCCTGGACGGTCGCCGCCGCGGCGCGCTGGTTCAGGAACTGGCTTTCGAGCTGCACTCGAAGGTTGGTGTATTCGGCCTCTGCGGCCTTCAATTGCCACTCGGCGTCGACGAGCTGGCGTTCCAGGTCAGGGTTGCTCAATTCCAGAATCACCGAATCCGCGGTAACCACCGCTCCGGGGCGCAACACCCGACGCTCCACGCGTCCTTCGGTCATTGCAGGGATCCAGCGGATATCTTCCGGCACCAGCGTTCCCAGGCCGCGCACTTGGCGAAGCATCTCGCCCCTTTTGACGGTATCAATCAACAGAGTGGCTCGCTCCACCGAGGGCGCCGCGGGCTTGAGCCTCGAAAGGCCAATGGTAACAAGCGGAATCAGAACAACTACGCCGACGGCGTAGAGCGAGCGGCGAATTCGCCTGGCCCGGGCCGCTGAGGGTCGTGGGATATCCATAGCTTCTCCGGCTCAGTGATACGCAGCTTGAGTGCCATCCGCTCGGTGGAACTAACCGCTGTCCTTTGTATGAAGTAGCGCGGGTTCGGGCGGGTAAAGGGGATCGGACTTGCCCGCTTGTGGGATTGGCTCATCCCATAATCGAACACTCATTTCAGTCAGAAATACCGAGTGCGGGCGGCTTGTTCGGGAAGTGGGTTCGGCTAGAGCGATCCAGGTCGAGGTCTTCGGATATGTCGCCGCGTTGCCTGCCGATTGTCCGGGCTCGATTTTCTGCGCCCAAGCCAGCCCCTCACAAGGCCAAAGCCTTCTTCACAGCCGCCACCGTCTTCTCGCAAGCTTCCTCGATGGGCAAAGCTCGGAGCGCCTTGTTGAAGGGCTCGGCGTGGACGGGGCCGTCGTAACCAATCTTCCGCAGACCGTCCAGGAAGTCCTTCACCGGGATGACACCCGTGGCGGCTGGCAACTCGCGCGACAGGTCTTTCTGCTCATCGAGCGTCAATCCTACTGGCGCGTCATTCAGGTCCACGGTGACGACATCCTCGTCTCGTAAGGTCAGAATGTCTTCCTCAGTTTCTTCGGCATTGAACCAGTGGTAGGTATCGAGCTGCACTCCCACGTTTCCCGTGCCGATGGCGACGATCAACTCCTTGGCCTCGCTCAGGGTGTGGATGAAGGGATGCCTCATGCTCCGCCAGGAAGTCCTGGGGCCCACGTATTCCAGCCCCAGACGCTGCCCGTGGTCTTTCAGGATTTCGGCGCACGCCCTCAAGCGGTAAGCATGGCTGCGGAAGTTCTGCAAGTATGTCAGGTCGTTGTTGAACGAGAGTATGTAGGTGCTCACCCTTGTCACGCCGGCTTTCTGGAGTACTTTGGCGACGGCGGGTAACTTCGCAAGTCCTTCACTGAATGCTGCCTCATCCTTTCGAAAATTTACGGGCAGCC
>DATKYV010000346.1:0-7807 GCA_035528275.1 Terriglobia bacterium
AGTGCGAACAGCCCATCGGGCGTGAACCCCTCCAAGCCAACCCAGCAACTTCGGCCGTAGAAGGGGGGATGGGACGCGAATAGGCTCTTCCACACGCCGGCTTTCCTTGACTTCCTGGCTGGGTCAAAATATCATTGAGTATTTCCACAGAGGAGGAGAGCCACACTAGGGGGCCAACGGGTGACTGGACCGCCCGGAGTGAGACGCCAGGATGTTTGACGCACTACAGGACAAGTTTCAACGTGTTTTCAAGACCTTGCGCGGTCAAGGTGTGCTCACCGAGGAATTGGTGGACGAGACCCTGCGCGAGGTCCGGCTGGCGCTGCTGGAAGCCGACGTCAACGTCAAGGTCGTCAAGGAGCTCTTGGCGCGCGTCCGGGTCCGGGCGCTCGGCGAGGATGTCCGCTCGAGCTTCAGCCCCGCGCAGGAAGTCGTGCGCATCGTTCGCGACGAGTTGATTGAAATCCTGGGTCGCGAGGCGGCTCTGCTTTCATTCGCCAAGGAGTACCCGACGGTCTTCCTGCTCGTCGGCCTCCAGGGATCCGGCAAGACGACGACGGCGGGCAAGCTGGCGCTCTGGCTCTCCAAGAAGAAGAAGCGCCCCATCCTGGTCTCGACCGACGTCTATCGTCCCGCGGCGCGCGAGCAGTTGGCGATTATCGCCAAGGCGATCGAGATTCCGTGCTTCCCGGGCGAGGGCATCGACTCTCCCATCGAATTGGCGCTGGCGGCACGCAAAGACGCCGGCGACCGCGGCCACGACGTCCTGATCGTCGACACCGCCGGGCGCCTCCACATCGACGAGCAGTTGATGCAGGAAGTCAGCGAGCTGCGGACCCGCCTGCGCCCCAGTGAAGTGCTGCTGGTTGCCGACGCCATGAGCGGCCAGGACGCGGTGCGCAGCGCCCAGGAATTCCACGAGCGGCTGGGAACTTCGGGCGTGATCCTGACCAAGCTGGACGGCGACGCGCGCGGTGGCGCGGCGCTCTCCATCCACCACGTCACCGGCCAGCCGATCAAGTTCATCGGCCTGGGGGAGAAGTATGACGCACTGGAGGTCTTTCACCCCGACCGCATCGTCTCGCGCATTCTGGGCATGGGCGACATGCTCTCGCTCATCGAGAAGGCCGAAGAGACCATCGACAAGCAAAAGGCCCTGGAGGTCCACCGCAAGATTCAGACCGACACGTTCACTCTGGCGGATTTTCGCGATCAGCTTCGGCAGATGCGCGGGCTGGGGTCCATGGACCAGATGCTGGGCATGCTCCCCAAGGTCGGCATCTTCAAGGATGCCGGCAAGGTCCGGGTCGATGAAAAAGAACTGGTTCACATCGAGGCGATCATCGATTCCATGACCCTAAAGGAGCGCGCCAAGCACGAGATCATCAACGGCAAGCGCCGCAGGCGCATCGCTCGGGGAAGCGGCACAAGCGTCCAGCAGGTGAACCAGGTGCTGAAGCAATACGTGCAGACCAGCAAGATGATGAAGTCACTGGGGAAGAATCTGTTTGGAAACCAGCTCAGCCGGCTGAAAGTGCCGGCGGGGCAGGGCGGGGCCCGACCCTGACGGGCCCGTCGGCTGACGGGCTGGGACAGGTCGTGGAAAGATTTTGAGTTCAGGCGAAGCCGGAAGGGATCGAGTTGCCATCCATCCCAAACCGGCTGAGAATCGTCAAATCTAGGGGGTTCGATTGCTGAGAATACGTCTGGCTCGCACCGGAGCCAAGAAACAATGCAGTTACAGAATTGTGGTTATCGAACGCGAGATGGCGCGTGACGGGCGCTTCGTCGAAATCGTGGGCCATTACAACCCCCGGCGCAATCCGCCGGAAGTGACCATCAATCGCGAGAGGGTTGACTATTGGATGGGCCGCGGCGCGCAGCCGTCCGAAACCGTCAGGAGCTTTCTTGAGAAGAAGGTGGAAGCGACAAGCTGAACTCGTCCCGCCTTTCGGCCGGAAGGCGGATGGGGATTTCACTCGTACGTTCTCTGACACACTCTCTCCTCGTGGATGTACAGGATGACTCGGTTGCAAGGGAGGGCCAGATGAAGGAGCTCGTTGAAGCCATCGCCAAAGCGCTTGTGGATAATCCTGATCAAGTTCAAGTCCGGCCGGTCGAAGGGGAACAGGTCACCGTACTCGAGCTGCGCGTGCACCCTTCCGACCTTGGAAAGGTAATCGGCAGGCAGGGCCGAACCGCTCGCTCCATTCGCACCATTCTGGGGGCGGCGGGGATGAAGCTGAAGAAGCGTTTCACGCTGGAGATCCTGGAGTAAGAACGTCGCCCGGGCCGCCACTCCGCCTGCGGAACTCAGAGTAGGCCGCGCCATCACTTTCGGCGCGGTAAGCCCCCGGGGACGGACAAAGCGCAAGGCATTGCAAGCATTGCCTGACAACGGGGAAGGGGAATTCTTGGCCGTTGCGCGCATCGTCAAGCCGCAAGGTCGCCGGGGGGAAGTTGCGGCTGAAATCCTCACGGATTTCCCCGAACGTTTCGCGCGCGTCCGCCGGGCTTACCTGGAACAACACGGTCGCGAGCCGCGAGCCGTCGAGGTGGAGAACACCTGGCCGCACAAGGGTCGAGTGATCTTGAAATTCTCCGGCGTCGACACCATGAGCCAGGCTAACGGTCTGCGGGGACTTCACGTCCTGGTGCCGCGTGAGGAAAAGACGCCGCTTCCCGCGCACCATTACTACGTTTGGGAACTGCGGGGCTGCCGGGTGGTCGCCGAGCAGGGGGGAAAACCGAGAGAAGTCGGCACGGTCACCGGCGTCGAGCCTACGGGCGGTGTGGATCTCCTTCACGTGGCCCCCGCGGGACGCGCCCGCGGCGAGGTGCTGATCCCGTTGGCGCAGGAGATCTGCAAGCGGATCGACACGAAAGCGAAGATCATCGTCATCGACCCGCCCGAAGACCTGCTGGAATTGAACGACCCGGCCGGAAAATAGTCCGCTGGATTCTCGTAGTTTCCCGCGGAGCCTCCGCCCAAATCGAAAACGCATGATATTTGACGTGGTCACAATCTTTCCGGATTTCTTCCGGAGCATCCTGGAGCACGGGCTGCTCAAGCGCGCCCTGTCGGGTGGCCACGTGGACATCCGACTCCACGACCTGCGGGACTCTGCCGACGACCGTCACCGGACGGTGGACGATCGTCCCTTCGGCGGCGGGCCGGGAATGGTTTTCAAGCCGGAACCTGTCTTTTGCGCCGTCGACGCTCTGCGGGCGAAGTCCGAGACGGCGGATTTCCCGGTCATCCTGCTCTCTCCCCAGGGACGCTTGCTCACGCAGGCGGTGGCCGAGGAGCTCGCCCGGGAGTCGCGCGTCGTGCTTCTCTGCGGCCGATATGAAGGCGTGGACGAACGCGTCGCCGAGCACCTGGCGACTGACGAGCTTTCCATCGGCGACTACGTTTTGAGTGGCGGGGAGCTGGCGGCCGCGGTGGTGATGGAGACGGTCACGCGGCTGATTCCCGGCGTGCTGGGCAACGAAGAGTCGAGCGTCCAGGACTCATTTGCCTCGAAGAGCGCCGCGCCAAACGGGCACTCCGGCATTCTCGACTCGCCGCACTATACGCGCCCCGCGGAGTTTCGCGGCTGGGCGGTCCCGGAAGTTCTGCTTTCCGGCAACCATGAGGAGATACGCCGCTGGCGTCGCCGACGGGCGCTGGAGAAGACCTGGCGCAAGCGGCCGGAATTGCTGGAGCGTCTTCAGCTCGGCGAAGACGACCAAGTCATGTTGGAAGAGATCAAGCGCGCGGGCAGGCTGACGCCGGCGAAGGCGTGAAGCGCCCGCGCTCATTTCGAGTTTGGGAGTGCAATTGCGATGAACATTCTGGAAAAGGTCGAACAGCAGCAACTGAAGAAGGATATTCCTTCCTTCCGCGCCGGCGATACGGTGCGCGTCCACGTCAAGATCAAAGAAGGTGACAAAGAACGGATCCAGATCTTTGAAGGTGCGGTGATCGCCCTTCGACGCGCCGCGAACCATTCCACCTTCACCGTCCGCAAGATGTCCTTTGGGCACGGCGTGGAGCGCATCTTCCCGCTGCACTCGCCGATCATCGACAGGATCGAGGTCGTGCGCGCGGGAAACGTGCGCCGCGCCAAGCTCTATTACCTGCGCGGACGCCGGGGCAAGGCTGCCCGCATCCGCGCAGCCCGGGTGGAACGGGAAAAATAGCCTTCTCCATCGCCATCTGGGGTCGCGTTCAGGTCTGCGTGCCCTTCCGCACTGGTTTTCCAGAGTCAAAAAGTTTGCGCGGAAATCGAATTGTGAGATAAACTTTGCAGCCGATGCCCCGCGCGCGCGACCCCAGGGACCTCCAATGCACCCGGCGGCTGGAAGCGCTGGCCTCTCGCCAGGGCTGGCGGCGCGTTGCCGGCTGTGACGAGGCGGGACGCGGCGCGCTGCTGGGCCCGCTTTACGCCGCCGCGGTCATCCTCGATCCGGCCGTGCGTATCCCCGGCATTGACGATTCGAAGAAACTTTCCCCTACCGAGCGTACCGCGCTCGCCGCGCAGATTCGAAAAAAAGCCCTGGCCTTTCACGTCGTCGCCATACCCGCCGAAGAAGTCGACGCCCTCAACGTCTACGAGGCCTCGCGCCAGGCGATGGTCCGCGCCATCGAGAACCTCAATCCCCGGCCCGATTACGTGCTCACCGACGCCATGCCGCTTGCCACCAAGGGAGAAGATCGGGTTTTTCACATTCCGTACTCGGCCATCGTCCACGGCGACGCGCAGTCGGTCTCCATCGCCGCGGCGTCGATTCTGGCTAAGGTGGAGCGCGACGCGCGGCTGCAAGAGCTTGCCCGCCTCTACCCGCAGTATCAACTCGACCACAACAAAGGTTACGGGACCGCCGAACACCTCGAAGCCCTGGCGCGTTACGGCCCCTGCCCCGAACACCGCAAGACGTTTCAGCCGGTCAAAGACTACCTGCTTCCGCTTTTCCCGTTCAGCCGGTCGGCTTGAAGAGCCCGGAACGCTTTGGCCGTTGTGCGGCGTCCGATTCCCGCACAAGTGCTATACTCGAAACCTGACGCGCTTGCGGCGCGTTCAGGCAAGTCAAGCCATGGCCTCATTGCTGATTAAGGGCGGTCGGGTACTCTCACCCGAAGACAATCTGGATGGCGAGCTCGACATCCTGGTGGAAGACGGCGTGATTCGCCGCATCGGCCCGGGACTTACCGAGCGTGCCGATGAAACGCTCGACGCCCGCGGCCAGGTCGTGGCGCCCGGCTTCGTGGACATTCACGTTCACCTTCGCGAGCCGGGGGGCGAGATCTCCGAGACGCTCGAAACAGGACTGGCGGCGGCGGTTGCCGGCGGTTTCACGGCCGTCTGCCCCATGCCCAACACCAAGCCGGTCATCGACCACCCGGAACTGGTCCGCAGCACAATTGAAAAGGCCCGGCAGTTGGGATTGGCGCGGGTGTTTCCCATCGCCGCGGTTTCGATGGAGAGCAACGGGGAGTCGCTGACTGATTTCGGGGCGCTGGTTGCCGCGGGTGCCGTGGCGTTCTCCGATGATGGGCGACCTGTAAAAACCGCCGGGTTGATGCGCCGCGCCATGGAGAAAGCCCGCGAATTCGGCGCCCCCATCATCGACCATTGCGAGGATACAAGCCTGAGCTTCCGGGGCGTCATCAACGAAGGCGCGGTCGCGGAGCGGCTGGGCCTGCGCGGAATCCCCAACAGTTCTGAAGACGTTTGCGTGGCGCGCGACCTGATTGTGGCGGAATCGACGGGAGCGCACCTGCACGTCGCCCACCTTTCGACCGCCCGCGCTGTGGAGATGGTTCGCGTGGGAAAGCAGCGCGGCACGCGCGTCACTTGCGAGGTTACGCCGCATCACTTCACGCTCACCGAAGAAGCGGTCGCCGAGCACGGCACGCACGCCAAGATGAACCCGCCCCTGCGCAGCGGGAAAGACCTTGAAGCGCTGCTGGCCGGATTTGCCGACGGCACCGTGGACTGCATCGCCACCGACCACGCGCCCCACGCCCCGGAGTTGAAGGCCAAAAGATTTGCCGACGCGCCCTTCGGCGTCATCGGCCTGGAGACGGCGCTCGGATTGGCAATGACCCAGTTGGTCCACTCCGGCAGGATCTCACTTCCCCACCTCATCGTCCTGATGAGCACCAACCCTGCACGCATCATCAATCCGTCAACTGACGGACCGCTCGGCCGGCTTAGCGTCGGCGGAGCCGCCGACATCACCGTATTCGACCCCAACCTCGAGTGGACCTACCACGCCGCCCAAGGCCGCTCCAAAAGCCGCAACTCGCCCTTCGACGGCTGGAAGCTCAAAGGCGCCCCTACCGCAACTGTCGTGGCCGGCCGGACTGTGTTCCGCCGACCGTAACGCGAGGTCCGCACTCCGACCTTGCCGCTTTTCGTTGAGCTTCGAAATGCCGCAACGCTCAACCGCGACCTCTGCGCTACTTCGTGCGGCTGCCGGGCTTGACGGCGGGGATGCCGGACTTGCAGAGAGGACAATTCGCGGGGTCGTAGTTCTGGACTTTCAGCGTGACCAGCGCGGCCACGGGCACGCCGAGGTCAACCGCGCCGCCGCTGCGGTCGATGAGGGCGCCCACACCGACGACTTTGCCGCCCGCCTGCTCGACCGAGGTCATCGTCTCGCGCGTCGAGCCGCCGGTGGTGATGACGTCTTCGACCACCAGCACGGGCTCCCCGGCCTTCAGACTAAAGCCCCGGCGGAGCGTCATCGCGCCCCCCTGCCGCTCGGTGAACAGCGCCCGGACACCCAGGGCGCGCGCCACCTCATGGGAGACGATTACGCCCCCCAGCGCTGGAGCCGCGACCACTGTGGCGCCAAGGTTGCGGAGCTTCGCGGCCAACTCCGAACACAACTGCTCGGCGATATGGGGATGTTGCAGGACCAGCGCACATTGCAGGTAGCGGTCGCTGTGCAGGCCCGAAGAAAGGATGAAGTGCCCTTCGAGGAGGGCCGAATCTTTGCGGAAGATCTCCAGAATCTCAGTTTCAGTCATCTCGGTTCGGCAGGGGATCATCCGCTCTACAATTGAGGGACGGATAGCCCTCGGCAAATCTTTGTGGCCAGTCTATTGGGAATCTCAGTGTGGCGAGGCACCGCTTCCATCTGACCGGTCTTTGGATTACACCACAAAGAGTGAGCGCGCCCCTCTCTCTCTTCAAGAAACAACCATGCCTTCTCAGGTGTCTCAGGAGGGATTCGCGCTTCACTTAACCACGACTATTTCTTTGATGGCGTTTTCCGGTACTCCGCGCATCGCATCTTGCCGGCGGTCTTCAAGAATCAGGGCTATCGCCTCGCCAAGGCTTTGCCGACACTCTTCAACTGTTCGTCCCTGGCCGTTTGCGCCAGGCACCTCAGGACAGTAAGCGATGTACCATTCCCCATCCTGCTCGATAATCGCCGTAAACTCGTTGTGCATACGGCTCACCCCCGGAATCTAATGTACACCAGTATCCGAGCGCAAAGCATTCTCCATTTCCGCCACGATGGTGTCCGCAGCCTTTACAGGATCGGGAACACTGGTGATGGGGCGTCCGACCACCAGGAAATCCGCGCCCGCTTGGACGGCGGCGGCCGGCGTGGCGACGCGCACCTGGTCGCCGGTGGCCGCCGCGGCGGGCCGAATGCCGGGAGTGACAACCACAAAGTCGCGGCCCAACGCGCGCCGCAGGGAGGCAATCTCCCGAGGTGAAGCCACAACTCCGTCGAGACCGGCGTCCCGCGCCAGATGTGCCAGGCGAATCACCGCTTCCTCGGCGCCGCCCGCGACCCCAATCTC
>DATKYV010000347.1:0-2676 GCA_035528275.1 Terriglobia bacterium
TTGGGTGAGTGTTTCTGATGAGTAGCCGTGACGTCGCGGTGGACTCTGGTTGGGAAGGTCTGGATTGTAGCGACCGGAGAAAGCCAATTCACCAGGGTCAGAATCTGGGGGTGTAGGCGTCCAAAGGGAATTCTCTCTTACCAGGTTGTTGAAAAAGGGTCAGGGGCTGTCATCCTGAGGAGCCGCAGGCGACTAAGGATCTCGTAAGTTGTTGATTCGCTTGAGCACGGGATTCTTCGCTTCGCTCAGAGTGACATCGTGAAATCCTTTTTCAACAACCTGCTAAGCACTACTCTCCGGTCATTAGATTGAGATTTTGTCGTAACCGTCTTTTTTGTATGGACTTGCTATTGAAACAGACCGTTTTCAATTTGAATTCGACACCCGCTTTGGGCCATCCTTTCCGGGCATTCCGGGAGGGTGTGGCGCATGCATTCCGACAAAACGGTGTTCGCACAATTGATGGATTTCATTCCAGCGCACGAGTTTCGGCGCTCGGTGGATCGCTATCAGGGCGACCACAAAGTCAGCAGCTTTTCTTGTTGGGACCAATTTCTCTGCATGGCGTTGGCTCAGCTGACCTCTCGCGAGAGTCTGCGCGACATCGAGACCTGCCTGCGGGCTCTGGGGCATCGCCTCTATCACTCGGGCCTTCGCGGTCACGTCTCGCGCAGCACGCTGGCCGATGCCAACGAAGCGCGCGACTATCGGATTTATGCCGACCTCGCCCAAGCATTGATTGCGCTCGCCCGCCCCTTGTACGCCCACGAGGACTTCGGAGTCGATCTGGAGCAGACCGTCTATGCGCTGGACTGCACCACCATCGATCTCTGTCTTTCCCTCTTCCCGTGGGCTCGCTACCGAGCCCAGAATGCTGCCGTCAAGATGCCTGCCCTGCTCGATCTGCAGGGCAACCTCCCGGTTTTCCTCGAGGTCAAACCCGCGAAAATCCACGAGATTCACACCCTCGACCAACTGCTGCCCGAGCCCGGCTCGATCTACCTGCTGGAGCGTGCCTATCTGGACTTCCAACGACTTTACACTCTCCAGTCAGCGCGGGCCTTCTTCATCGTCCGTTCGCGCAAAGACTTCCGCTTCCCCCGCCTGGGCGCGCCTCCCGTCGACAAGACCACCGGCCTGCGTTGCGATCCAACCATTCGCCTGAAGAGTTTCTATCCGGCCAAGTTTTATCCCGTTCCTCGGCGTCGCCTTCGTTACCACGATGCCGACACCGAGAAGACCTTGATCTTCTTAACCAACAACTTCCTCCTGCCGACGCTCACCATTGCCCCGCTCTACCAATGCCGCTGGCAGGTCGAACTGTTCTTCAAATGGGTCAAGCAGCATCTGCACATCAAGAAGTTTTACGGCCTCTCACCCAACGCGGTGAAAACCCAAATCTGGATCGCCATCTCCGGCTATGTGCTGTTGGCGATTGTGCGCAAACGTCTGAGGCTCAAACTCAACCTCTACCCGATGTCACAAATTCTGAGCCTCACGCTTTTCGAGAAAATGCCACTTTTACAGGCTTTTTCGCAAATCAACGACTCAAGCGAGTTGGCCCCTTCGGGCAACCAACTCAATCTGTTCCACTTATGACCGGACCGTAGTGCTGGCGAACCTCTCGCCACTGTTCGTCGAGGTGTTGAGGCTGGGCCAGGGCGCGGGGCTAGTGAAGCTGGGACATGTGGCGCTGGAGGGGACGAAGATCAAGGCCCACGCCTCGAAGCACCAGGCGATGAGCTACGCGCGGATGGAGAAGGGGGAAAAGAAATTAGAAGCGGAGGTTAAGGCGCTGCTTCAGGAGGCGGCGGGGGTGGACGCGGAAGAAGACGGGAAATACGGGAGAGGGAAACGTGGGGACGAACTGCCGAAGGAGTTGGCGCGGCGGGAAAGCCGGTTAGCGAAGATTCGGGAGGCAAAGGCGGCGCTGGAGCAGGAGGCGCGAGAAGCGGCGGAAAAGAAGAAGGCAGAGGTCGAGGCGCGGTTAGAGGATCGGGCGAAGCAAGCGCAAGCGCGGGGGCGGAAGTGGGGCGGGCGGCCGCCGCAAATGCCCGACCCGGAGCAAGCGAAGCCGGAGGCGAAAGCGCAGCGGAACTTTACTGATCCGGATTCGCGGCTCATGAAGGACGGAGCGACGAAGGAGTTCGTGCAAGCCTACAACGCGCAGGCGGTGGTGGACAGCGAGGCGCAAGTGATCGTGGGGGCGGCGGTGACGCCGCAGGCGAATGCTAAAGAGCAGTTGGTTCCGATGTTGGCGCAAGTCGCGGTGCTGGCGGGGAGCCGGCCGCAACAAGCGACGGCGGACGCGGGATATTTTAGTGAAAAGAGTGTGACCGATGCGAAGCTGGAAGGGATCGAGCTGTTCGTGGGGTCCGATCGGCAGAAGCACGGCGAGGAAGTGCCCGGCGCGACCGGCCCTCCGCCGCCCGAGATGAAAGTCGCCGCGCAGATGCGGCACAAGCTGCGGACGGCGGAAGGACGAGCCGTCTATCAGATGCGCAAGGCGATCGTCGAACCGGTTTTTGGACAGATCAAAGAGGGGCGAGGATTTCGGAGATTCCTGCTGCGAGGACGAGCGAAAGTGGAGGCGGAATGGCAGTCCATCTGCGCCACGCACAATCTGTTGAAACTCTTTCGGTCAGGATGGAGTCCGCCGAGGGCTTGAAGCATCCG
>DATKYV010000348.1:0-7337 GCA_035528275.1 Terriglobia bacterium
GCGTGATGGTAGCCCGCCGCGCGGTCGCTGCCGATGCAGACGCCGAGGGCGCCGGGCGCGCAGCCCTGCCCCTGCGCCTGCCAGACGGCGTGCAGGATGCATTTCTTCACGCCCTGCAAATCGCGGTCGGCGCGCCCCAGACGGTCCAGCGTGCAGGGGACGGAGTATTGAATGTTCTTGTTTTCGCACCCGCCGCCCTTCAGGATGAGCCGCACTTCGATTGTGGGCTCTTCCCACTGCTCGAAGTGGATGACCGGCGTTCCCGGGCCGAGGTTGTTGCCGCTGTTTTTGCCGGTGATGGAATCCACAGAATTCGGCCGCAATTTCCCGCGCCGCGTGGCCTCGGCGACGGCCTCCTGAATTACGCGCTTCATCTCGATCTGGTTCACGCCCACCGGCGTTTTGATTTCGAACGTCGGCATGCCGGTGTCCTGGCAGATGGGGCCTTCGTCGTCATAAGCCATGTCAATGTTCTGCCCGATGATGGCCAGCGCCTGCCCGGCCTGCGTTCCGGGGCTTTCGGTCTCGAGCGCCTGGCCCATCGCCTGGCGCACGTCGGGCGGAAGATTCGTGGATGTCTGGATGATGAGTTCGAGCATGCTTTCGCGGAAGAATTCCATGAAGACCTCCAGGCCTGTAATCAGGGGCGGGAAATTGCGAGGGACGAAGAAATCCAGGCCAAGGAAGTATTATACCGCCGATTTGGCGAAGAAGCGCGTGGGAACGGTCACAGGAAGGCGCGTTGGATGACGGCGCGGAGGGCGCGATCGCGGCTGAGGCTGCGCTTGAGAAACTCGAAGGCCTCGGAGGGTGAATCCACCATTCGGAAGAGCTGCAAGTCCTGGGCGTCAATCGTCCCGGCTTCGAGGAGCAGGTCGAAGTTGATGAGCTTCTTCCAGAACTTCGAGCCGTAGAGCAGGATGATGGCGTGGTGGCCGAGCTTGTGGGTTTGAGTGAGGGTGAGGAATTCCCACATCTCGTCCATGGTACCGAACCCGCCGGGGAAGACGATCAGCGCTTTGGCGGGTGAGGCAAACCAGAGCTTGCGCATGAAGAAGTAGCGGAACAGGAAGCTCAGGTCGGGACTGATATAGGGATTGGGTTTTTGTTCCACGGGCAGCTTGATGTTGAAGCCGATGGATTTGCCGCCCGCTTCGTGCGCGCCGCGGTTCGCGGCCTCCATGATGCCCGGCCCGCCTCCCGAGCATACGACGAGGAAATGGCGCCCATTCTTCAGCGACAGCGACCAGCGGGTGATGAGCCGTGCCAGCTCGCGCGCTTCTTCGTAGTAGCGCGACATCTGCACGGCCATGCGCGCGGCCTTCAAATCGGCAGCGCTCGCCGGCGACGCGCCGCCCGTCTTGGTTTCCGCTTCCTTCAAGCGGCGCAGGGCCTCGTCGCGAGGCAGGATGCGTGCCGAGCCGAACATCACGACGGTGTTCTGCACGCCCGCTCGCCGCAAGCGTACTTGCGGCTCCAGGTACTCGGCCAGGAGGCGCAGGGTGCGCGCGTCGGCGCTTTCGAGAAATCGCTCGTTCCGATAGGCCAGCTTCGGCAGGTGGTTGGAAGGTTTCTTCTTGCTCATGAATTCCTCGGAATACGTTTCGGCAATCGCAACCGGAGAGCAAGCATAACAGAGGCGCGACATTTTGAGCGGGAGAATCGCGGTCACCGTTCGATTGCGGGAAACCAGTTGAATGCGCCCGCGGAAAGGGATAAAAATTAAGGAGGAGCCCGACCTCGCAAAGCCCGAGCGCATGATGCCGTTCCGCCCGGAGTTCACGCCATTTGACGATCGGCAAGGAGGAAATTGAAATGTCTTCATCCCGTGATCTAACGCGTCGCGACTTTATGCGGCGAAGCGCTACCGGCGTTGCCGGTTTCGGCCTGCTCTTGAACGGTGAACCGGTGGCGCTGGAGGCCGCGCCGGTTATGCCCCGTCCCGCCAGCCCCGCCGACCGCGTGGGCGTGGGGTTCATCGGCTTTGGGATTCGCGGCAACATCTTGATGGAGGCGGCCAAGCAGACCGGGCAGGCCAACCTTGTAGTCGCCAGCGACTGCTACCAGGGCCATCTCGACCGCGCCAAGGAGCGCACCGACGGCAAGATCGAGACCAACCTTGCCCAGTTCAAGAAACTCCTCGAGCGTAAGGACGTGGATGCCGTGATCATCGCCACGCCCGACCACTGGCACCTGCCCATGGTGCTCGAGGCGCTTTCCGCCGGCAAGGACGTCTACATCGAAAAGCCCATGACCAAGGACGTCGAAGACGGCCCGAAGATGATCGAGGCCGCGAAGCGTTACAACCGCATCGTGCAGGTAGGCAGCCAGTGGATCTCCACGGAGCAGCACAAGAAGGCCAGGGAAATCGTCGCCTCGGGAAAGCTCGGTAAGGTAACCAAGATCACCGCTGCGTACAACCGCAACAGCTCGACCGGCGCTTGGAATTATCCCATTCCCCCCGACCTCGAGAACGGCGTCAATTTCAACTGGGAGGAGTGGCTGGGACCGGCGAAGAAGCGGCCCTACAATCCGGAGTTTGTTTTCCGCTACCGGAAGTACTGGGACTTCTCGGGCGGGATCTCCACCGACCTGTTCGTGCACCTCATCAATTCGATTCACTTCATCATGGGCGCGACCATGCCCGCGAGCGTAGTGGCCACGGGGGGCATCCTGTTTCGACACGACGGGCGCGAGGTTCCCGACACGCTCGACGCGCTGTTTGAATATCCCGAGGGATTCCACGTCAACATGGCTTCGACGTTCAACAGCGCCAGCACCGCAGGACAGGGAATTCAACTCCTGGGCACCGACGCCTCGCTCACCTTGCTGCTCGGCCAAGGAGACATGATCCTGGCGGGGGAGAGCCATCGCGAGGGTTACAGCTATTCGATCGATAGCTGGCCGAAGGCCCTGCAGGACCAGTGGTGGGAAATCGACGACCACCGCGAAGAATCGAAGCGCACGGCGCCCGAGCCCGAGACGCTGAAGACGTCGGACCCCATGGACGCCACGGCGCTCCACATGCTCGAATTCCTTGAGTGCGTGCGCTCGCGCAAGCAGTGCACGGAGAATGCGGAAGTCGGCCACCATGCCGCCGCCGCGGGTCACATGGTGAACATCTCCTACCGTGCCGGAAAGAAAGCTATCTGGGACGCGGAGAGCGGAACTGTGAAGTCCTGAGCGGACCATCGCGACGGTGGCAGCGTCACTACTCATGCAATGCCGGCCACGACGCATCGCTCAGCGGATGCGTCGTAGCCGGCCATGATCTTCGTCTTCTCTGCTCTCAACCTTCCTCATGCGAAAGTAGCCCGCCTCAGGTCACGGACAATACGTCTCCATGACTCATTGGCCCTTGTAACGCTTTCCCTCCCGATTGAGAATCCCTTCGAAGGTTCCTTCATTCACACGGCGCTCGGCGCCTTCCTGAAGTCTCTTGCCTTTGTTTGTGAATGGGAGCACTCATTCACGTTTTCGACCGAACGCATGGAGTATGCCAAAAGGGAGGGTACATCAATGACTCGTGACAGAATTCCAGCAAAGCTGGCCGGCGGGTTTCGGGTGAGTCGGCGGGAATTCTTGGCCGGCTGTGGCGCCTGCGCGCTGTGCGGACCGGCCTTGGCTCGCGGCGCAGCCTCGGCGGCAGTCGCGTCGCCGACGGCCGACGACAGGCCCAAGGTTGGCCTGATCTTCACTCACATCTCGCCCCAGGAAGAGACCTGGCCTTACAAAGGGTATGACTACGAGGCGCGCAAAGCCGAGCTGACCGCGCGGCTTCGCAAGGAATGTCCCAATATCGAGTTTGTTCCCGCCACTGCGCAGAGCCCCGACGAGGCCAAAACGCTCCTCGCCGCCAGCCCTGACGTGGACGGCTATCTGGTTTACGTGATCGGCATCTGGTCAGGCGCGGTCGAGGCCATTGCCGCTTCAGGTCGACCCACTATTTTGGTGGACGACCTCTACGCCGGCTCCGGCGAATTCCTTATCCAGTACGCGGCGGCGCGGCGTCAGGGTCTGAAGGTGGCCGGCGTTTCGTCCTCACGTTTCGAGGACGTGGTTGAGGCGCTGAAGTGTTTCGAGTGTATGAAGAAGCTGCGCTCTTCGGTGATCCTCGATGTCATCGAGCGCGATCCGGGCGAGCAGGCCAAGGCCATCCAGGAGGTTTTCGGAACCAAGGTGCGCCAGACGAGCGCCGCGGAAGTGAACGAAGCCTTCGCCAAAGTCGACATTGCGGAGGCAAAGAAATGGGCTGAGCGGTGGATGAGCGAGGCGCGCGCCGTGGTGGAGCCCTCGCGCCAGGAAATCGAGAAGTCGGCGCAAATCTATCTCGCCATGCATGACCTCATGGAGCGCCACCACGCCCATGCGGTCACCATCGACTGCCTGACGCTTTTTTACGGCGGCAAGCTGCCCGCTTATCCCTGCCTGGGATTCTTCCAACTGAACAACGACGGCTTGGTGGGCGCTTGCGAGGCTGACCTGGAATCCACTGCCACTATGCTGCTCATGACCTATCTCACCGGCCGTCCGGGCTACATCTCCGACCCGGTGATTGATACGTCAAAGAACCAGATCATCTACGCTCACTGCGTGGCACCCAGCAAGGTCTTCGGGCCGAGCGGACCGGCCAATCCGTACGACATCCGCAGCCACGCCGAGGACCGCAAAGGCGCCGCCGTGCGCTCGCTGATGCCCCTGGGCGAGATGACGACCACCTTGAAATTCAACCCCGCGCGCCGCGAGGTGGTGGTGCATCAGGCCAAGACCGTGGAGAACATTGACGAGGACAAGGCCTGCCGCACCAAGCTCGCCGCCGAGGCGAAAGACATCGACAAGCTAATGACCGAATGGGACCGCTGGGGCTGGCATCGCGTCACTTTCTACGGCGACCTCAAGCGCCCCGTCGAAAATGTCAGCGTCCTGCTGGGCTTTAAGGTGACCTGGGAAGGTTAGGGTTTTGCCTTGCGGCATGGGGTGAAGCTCAGACCTTCAGGTCGACGATTGTCTCTATCGGCGCGTGTAGGCCTCGCTGTGGACGGCGTTCGCCGCCGCGGCGGGACATAAGGTGAACAACTCCTGCCGTTCCGGAAAGAAAGCTATCTGGAACGCGGAGAGCGGAACCGTGAAGACCTGAGCGCCGGACGCGTTCATTGATTCGCCGCTCGTCGCTGATAGGCTTCGGCGTGCACGGCCTTTGCTGCCGCCACCATCTCCGGGTAAGGCGTGTCGGTGACGTCCACAAAACCGATGTTGTAGTTCTCGCCGTCGTAGGACCTGCCGGTGAGCGGTTCATCGAAGTACTGGAACCAGTGGCAGCCCACGAACGCCGGATGGTCCACAACACTCCGAATGTAGTCGCGGTACATCGCCGCGCGAGCCTCCTGAGTGTCCACGGACACCAGGCCCGTATGGAACATTCCCCGGTCACGCGCGCCGAAGTGAAACTCGCCGATGATGCAGGGTTTGTTCAGCGACCTCGTGAAGTCCCACTCCTCGGCGTCCACACGCTGGCGATAGATGTTGAAGCTCACCACGTCGCAGTATTCCGCCGAAGCTTCCACGGCTTCCGGAGTCCGCCACGCGAAGCGGCAGCCCAGGTAGAGATGGTTCGGATCGTGCTTCTTCAGGGTGTCGCGGATGGTGCGAAAATACTGGCGCGCGAAGGCGCGAAGGAAAGCGCTGAAATCCTCCCTCATTCGCGGAGCTAAGGTGTCAGGAGGTTCGAAGGGTCGGCGCAGCAACAAGTCCCACGATTCGAATTTCGCGCCCCAGGCTTCGTTCAATCGGCTGATCTCACCGTAACGCTCTTTGAGTTGACCGACGAAAGCCTTCTTGGCGGGCTGATTGGGACCTGCGGCCAGAGCGCCGTAGGCCAGGCCGTAACGGCCGCGGTCATCTGCGCCGCCTCCCCACGAGACCTCATTGTCCACGAAATAGCCGAGGCACCAGGGATCGTCGCGGTACTGTGCGGTGGCGGCACGGAGGCTGTGGTCGACGGCTTCGGCGAATTTCGGATCGAACGGATCGTGCATTTTTCCCCAATAATCGCGGCCGCTGGAGACGCGCGCGTAATCTCCGGAGAGATCGATGGTGGGCGTGTAGGGCACGCGCTTCAGGCCAAAGAGCGCCGGGTCCGACCAGTTGGCGATGGTATTGAATCCCCAGGCGCGCAAGCGGTCGAGCGCAAAGCCCCGCCACTTCTCCATGTAGTCGACGCCGTACTTTCGCTCCAGGTTGGCGGAGTAGAAGTTAAATGTTCGGCCTTCCGTGACCGGGCCGGAGTGAACGTGATCGGCGTAGCCGTCGTGTTTGCTCAAAGGATCATCTTTCTCAGGAAGCCATGTGAACAGCTTCTGCCGGCCCTCGATGAAAGCGAACCCATTATCGGTGTCGATGACATCAATCCCCAGCGAGATGAAAAGGTGGCCCTCGGGAGTCACGAGCCACCACTTGCCGTCTCGCTTGGTGGTTGAGAAGAAGCCGCTCGCGACAGCTTGGGGGCCGGCTGCCCAGCCGCCGTATTCATCGCGGTCGGGAAGAGTCGGTGTCATCTTGATCTCGGCTTCTTCCTCCGTCCGTCGGGGGGCGAACTCCTCCGCCCCTTTCAGCTTGCCCGGCCAATTGCCGGCGGCGAACTGGCCGAAGGCATCCACGATTCCATCATAGGAAATCGTGGGCGGCAAAAGCCGGATGTTTTCCACGACCAGAGTCCGCGGCGCCGGGGGATGAGATAGGGAAACCTCGAAGCCCGTGATGCGCGACGCGTCGAGACGATGGCTGGCGTGCGTCATCAGCTCCTCGACGGGTCCCGGCGGACCGCCGCGCATGCCGAATTCCTGCGGGTCGGATTTCCCAAGCAGGAGGCCAAAGCTCTTGGTCTGGTGCGCGGCGAGCTTTCCGTAGGCGGTGCGGCCGCGCACTCCGCCCACCGGCGGGGCGGCGTCGGAAACGTGAAAAGTGAAGGCGACATCCTCGTCACCCGGGTTGACGAGGTCGAACGCCAGAGCACCGTACGCTCGCCAGTCCCATGATTTCGCGCCCGCCGAAAAGACGACCCGCGGCCGTTCTGAGGCGGCAAACTCAATCTCCCAGGCTTTCTCGCTCCCTGCCATCTTGCTGGGCGCGCGCGAGATTCTTGCTTCATGTGCTTCAACCTTCTGGATATCTGGCGGAACACCTTCCGGAGCGACGCTGCGGTCCTTCGCGAGCGGGGGAACGGGGTCGATTGGGTAACCGGACTCGCGGGTCATCGCGAGACCACCAAGAAGAAGGAGTGCTCCGGCGAGTGCAATTCTGAACCGAGCCATTGATTCCTCCTGCGACGAAGTGGATTC
>DATKYV010000349.1:0-6905 GCA_035528275.1 Terriglobia bacterium
GAGTTGAGCGGGGAATGGTCGAACGATACCGGTGATAAGGGCAGCTGGCAGGTCAAGAAGAAGGTCGAGCCGAAGAAGTAGGCGCGCAAAGCCCGTCGTCGACAATGCTTGTTCCGTAAGAGTCGCCGTTTCTTGTGCGCCGCCCGCCCCCAAGCGTGAAGGCGCGCGCCGCGGATATCGGTTTCTTTATCCGAGAAATCCCTCACCCTCGGCTTTCTCCCGCCGCTAGCGGGCGAGAGGGGAAGTTTTTCAGATTTGCAGCCCTCTCCCTCTGGGAAAGGGTGGCCCCGCGAGGTGGGATCGGGTGAGGGCGCCACCGCCATGCCCACAAACGGAACTGCGGAGGACCATCTCGGCCATGGCCATGGGCACCATTGCCGATGGAGAATCTGCCTTCCGGCGAACTTCCCGTCCTCCCTCCAGAAGGCACATCCGACAATCACCCACGCTTGACTCGGCACTCCGACCCCGCATAGCATTCGCCTGCCGCAGCGCCGATTGCGGTCCCCAGCATCAGGGCGGGGGAAATCCGAGAGGACACTCAAGAGGATACGACCTTCATGCCTGGACAATCGGCCGGGACGCAGGCTCTGCGCTTTTCGATCGGCAACTGGAGGATTTCGATTCTCTTGCTCGTCCCGGGCGCGGTGGTGCTCGAAACCCTTCACTCGCATCCGGTGGCAATCTTCGGAGTGGCGGCCCTGGCACTTGTCCCACTGGCGAGCCTCTTGGGTGACGCCACCGAAGAATTGGCCGGGCACGTCGGCCCGGCGCTGGGCGGTTTCCTGAACGCCACGCTCGGCAACGCCACCGAGCTCATCATCGCCTTCCTGGCGCTGCACAGCGGGCACATCGAAGTCGTCAAAGCTTCCATTACCGGCAGCATCATCGGCAACCTGCTGCTGGTTTTCGGACTGGCGGTCCTGGCAGGCGGCTTCGGCCGGGAGAAGCAGACCTTTAACCGCACGGCCATAGGCGCCAACACGTCGATGCTGTTCCTCGCCGTCGTGGCGCTGGTGATGCCCGCCATCTTCGACCTCGCCGTCTTCGGCAGGCTGGAGGAGACCGGAGAAACCATCGAGCGGCTGAGCTTTTGGACCGCTGCGGTCCTCCTCATCAGCTACTTTGCCAGCCTCATCTTCACCTTCCGCACCCACAAGGACGTCTTTCGCGGCGAGAGCCACCACACGCCCTCCCTGGGCCGCGGCGTGGCGATTGCGGTGCTGACAGTGGCAACAATTTTCATTGCCCTGGCAAGCGAAATCCTGGTGGGGCAAATCGAGTATGTAACCAAGTCGTTGGGCTGGACCGAACTCTTTGTGGGACTCGTCATCGTGGCCACGGTGGGCAACGCCGCCGAGCACTCCACGGCGGTGATGGCGGCGCGCAAGGACCAGATGGACTTAGCGCTCAACATCGCCGTGGGCAGCTCGACCCAGATCGCGCTCTTTGTCGCGCCGCTGCTGGTAGTGGCCTCGCAGTTCATGGCCGCGCCCATGTCCCTGGTATTCCATCCGCTGGAAATCGCCGCCGTCATTTTTTCCGTGGGCGTGGTCACGCTGGTCTCCCAGGACGGCGAGACCAACTGGTTCGAAGGCCTCCAGTTGCTCAGCGTCTATGTGATTCTCGGCGTCTTCTTCTACTTCCTACCCGCCACGCCCGGATAAGCGACTTTCGGAATAGGAACGTGAGCCCGTCAAAAGAAGGTGCATAGCCAGCCTGCGGAGGTTGAGCTACACTTGTCACGTTGTGAGAAAATGCTCGGCCCGCCAGCAATAGACGTCGGAAGCATTGGATGGGCCGCGCGGCAATCGGGGGCAAATAAATGAACATCGGTCTTCCGAAGGAAATCAAGGACGGCGAGTATCGTGTGGGGCTTGTGCCGGCGGGCGTTCACGCGCTGGTTGAAGACGGCAGCGCCGTGTGGGTGGAGAAAGGGGCCGGGCTGGGGCCCGGTTTCACCGACCAAGAATACGCGGAGGCGGGAGCCCGGCTGGTCGAAACGTCCCGCGAGGTTTACGAGCGTTGCGAGCTGATCGTCAAGGTTAAGGAGCCCGTCGGGCCGGAGTACGAGCTTTTGCGCAAGGACCAGATCGTGTTCAGCTACCTGCACCTGGCGCCCTTGCCGGACCTGACCCGCCTTCTCCTCGAGCGCCAGGTCACCGGCGTCGCCTACGAGACTATCCGCGATAAGCACGGCGCGCTGCCCTTGCTTACGCCCATGAGCGAAATCGCCGGGCGCATGTCCATCGTCGTGGGAAGCTACTTCCTGCAAAAACCGCATGGCGGCCGCGGCGTCTTGCTGGGCGGCGTCCCGGGCGTGCGGCCGGCGCTGGTGGTGATTCTCGGCGCGGGCGTCGTGGGCATCAACGCCACCAAGATGGCCATGGGGATGGGCGCGCAGGTGCTGATTCTCGACGTCGATCTCGACCGCCTGCGCCACCTCGACGATCTCTTCTTCGGCCGCGTGGAGACGCATCTCTCGAGCACCTACAACATCGCCGAAGCCGTTCGGAAGGCGGACCTCTTGATCGGCGCCGTGCTGCTCCCCGGCCATAGCGCCCCACGCCTGGTGACCCGCAAGATGCTGGGGACGATGGCGCCGGGCTCGGTGATTGTCGATGTCGCCGTGGATCAAGGCGGGTGCGTCGAGACCACCCGGCCCACGTCCCACAGCGATCCCGTCTACACCGTGGACGGCGTCGTCCACTACTGCGTCACCAACATGCCGGGCGCCATGCCCCGCACTTCCACCATCGCCTTGACCAATGCCACCATCCCCTATGTCCGAAAAATCGCCGCCCTGGGGCTGAAGGGCGCCATCGAGGAGAACCCGCTGCTCAAGGGCGGGGTCAACACCTACGCGGGGCACATCACCTGCCAGCCCGTGGCCGAATCGCAGAAGCTCCCTTACCGCGACCTCGGCGAACTGCTGCGCTAGAGATCCCGCCGAAAATCCGTAGGGGCGATTCATGAATCGCGCCTGCAGCTTGGCGCCCTGCTCAGCACAGGGGGATACGACGTGAGTAGGCTCTTCCAGCCCACCACCCTGTTTGACGGTATCGCGGCTTTCTGCTAGAAATGTACATTTGCCCATGAGCAAGAGAATTGAGCAAGTGAGAGAGATTCTGGCCGCGCAGCGGATGGAGCACATCCGCTACGCGATTCGCGACCTTGCGGTCCTCGCCGAGCAGCTGGCGCGGGAGGGCAAAGAGATTCTCGCCCTCAATATCGGCGATCCCGTGGCTTTCGACTTCCAGGTTCCCGAGCACTTGATCGAGGCAGTGGCCAAGGCCATGCGCGACGGCAGGAACGGCTACGGTCCGTCGCTGGGCGTGGAGGAAGCGCTCGATTCCATCCGCGCCTCCGCCGAGCGCAAGGGCATCCGCAATATCCAAAGCGTCTTCATCACAGCAGGCGTAAGCGAGGCAGTGGACATCACCCTGACAGCGCTGGTCAACCCCGGCGAAAACGCCTTGACACCTTGCCCTGAGTATCCGCTTTATTCCGCCGTGCTAGCCAAGCTCAGCGCTCAGCCGAACACCTACGCGCTCGACGAGGGGAATGGGTGGGAACCGGACCTCGAGCATCTTGAGTCGAGAATTTCCGCCGGCACGCGCGCCATCGTACTCATTAATCCCAACAACCCCACGGGGGCCGTCTATTCACGCCAGACCCTCGAGCGCATTGCCGAACTCGCCCGGCAGAACAACCTGGTGATTCTCGCCGACGAAATCTATGACGAACTCGTTCTGGAAGGCGAGCCGCACGTTTCCATCGCCGCCATCGCCCCTGACGTTCCCATCGTGACCTTCGGTGGGCTTTCCAAGGGTTACCTGGTGCCCGGCTGGCGGCTGGGCTGGGCGGTGGTGAGCGGCGACGGCGCCGCGCTCCGAAACTACATCGAGGGAATGCACCAATTGCTTCGCGCCCGGCTGTGCGCCAATTACGCCATCCAGTACGCGGTGCGCCCGGCGCTGGAAGGGCCGCAGGATCACCTGCCGGAAATGGTCACCAAGCTGCGCGCCCGGCGCGACCTGACGGTGGAGTGGGCCAACGCGACGCCGCATTTGAGCTGTGTGCCGCCCCGTGGCGCCTTCTACGCTTTCCCCCGGCTCGAGATTCCCGAGAGCGACGAGGAATTCGTCAAGAAGCTGTTGCTTGAGAAGCAAGTCCTGGTGGTCAACGGCAGCGGTTTCGGGCAGGTGACCGGAACGCGACACTTCCGCCTCGTCTTCCTTCCTGACGAGGCGACGCTCCGCCGCGCCTACAATGCCATCGGCGAGTTTATGCAGGAGCACTATGCCTGACTTGCGCTCGGCTTTGTCGAGCGGGGACGGGAACAGGGAAAGAGTTGTCAGGAAATCCCCATGGAAATCAACGAGATAATCAGAAGACTGAGGAACAAGGGCCACAGTATCGGAGATCCAGTCGTCAACAGTGACGGCAAATTGTGCGTGCGGATCGATGATGTTTCCATGTTTCAACGAGACGCGGAGGAGCTTGCTCTCGGTCGGGCCAAGCTCGATGAGATTATCGAGAGGAACAGGGGGAAGAACCTTCCGTAAGCAATTTTCTCAACGTAAACGACGGCCGCGTGTTAAGTTTACCTTAAGAAGTGTTATGCTGCCTGGTCCACCGCCGTTTGCCCGCCGCCAAACCGCTGAAAGATCTAAGCAAGGCACTTTGTTTGAGGGAACAGCGGATCACCAGTTCGCTGAAGGAAAGGCGGGCATCAAAGCGGCGAATGTACAAATGGCCGATGGCTAGGTGCAGTAGCCCATGCGTGACCGCAGACAACTCTATGTCCTCCTCGGTATGGCTGCTTGGCTCACGGTGGCGGCATGGTTTGCCCATCGCGTCCCCGTGTATGGTGGCTATATCTCTATGGATTTCGGCAAGTTCATGGTAAGAATGGTTACTTATTCAATGCCCGCCCTTCTTTTCGGCGGCATTCTCTTGTGGTGGTTCGGTAAACCGAAGCGGTAGCGTGGAGTCGCTCCACAGCACGACGCTGTATCCGTCGGCAGGTTTGGATCCAGCATCTCTGCAGAATTGGCAAAAGGAACATGGTTCTGGGAGATGTGTGGATACCGTAACAGTTTCTGACCCGCAGAAACTGGGAGGTAGCGAACCCAGTGGTCCCTGGTGAGTTCCCAATCTGGACAACGCTGACACTGGGGTTCGTTCTAGGCATGCGCCACGCCCTCGACGCCGACCACCTGGCCGCCGTCTCCACCATCGTCACCGAGGAGCGGAGCCTTCTGCGCTCCTCGCTCGTCGGGGTTTTCTGGGGGGCGGGGCACACAGCCGCGCTCCTGGTATTCGGCCTCGCCGTAGCGGCCTTCAGGGTGACGCTCACGCCGCGCTTCGCACAGTTCCTGGAATTCGTCGTCGGCTGCATGCTCATCTACCTGGGATCGAACGTCCTAGTAAAGCTCGCGAAGGGCCAAGCGATGCACGTCCACGCGCACGACCATGAGCATCAGGGTGTGGCTCACTCCCATCTCCACCTGCACTTGGGCGAAATGGAACACTCGCACGGGCACCGCACGTTGCGGCTGGGCGGCAGACCTTTTGTGGTGGGAGTCGTGCACGGCTTGGCCGGGACCGCGGCGCTAATGATGATGGTGGTGGGCGCGATCCCTTCCCTGATTGTGGCCGCCGGGTATATCCTGGTTTTCGGCGTGGGCTCGATTGGAGGCATGGTGGTGATGAGCCTCCTCATGACTCTGCCCCTGGCTCTGGCCGCCCAGCGCGTGCGGCTGATCGAGCGCATCATCCGGCTGGCCGCCGGATTGTTCAGCTTGGGCTTCGGCCTGTTTCTTGCCTGGGATGTGGGCCTGATTCAATCTATGATCAGGTAGGAGAGCAGCGGTGAGTGAGCCTGTTCGGCCCCCGGATGGGCCGATGCCCGCAGAGGAGCTTCCTGTGCAGTTCTGTCCGGTGTGCTCGCTGCGCCTCGAATCGCGCCACTGCAAGATGGTCTGTCCGCAGTGCGGTTATTTCATGTCCTGCTCGGAGTTTGATTAGAGGCCGACACCGCAGGCATGAACGGATTTACTTTCCACAGGTGTCCCGGTAGAATGCCCAGTTCGGCGGCGCGAAGGACGCCAGAGACGTTTGAGCCGGGTTACGGAGCCGGACGGGGCGCTGCGCCAATCGGAGGAAACGATCTATGGCACTTGAAATTACAGAGAAGGATACCAACGGCGTCACGGTGCTGACGCTCTCAGGCCGTGTAACCCTGGGCGACGAAAGCAACAAGCTTCGGACCCTATTCAAAGAAGTGCTGGCCAAGGGAAAGAACCGGCTGGTGGTGGACTTAGCGGACGTGGGCTACATCGACAGCGCCGGCTTGGGGACTCTGGTGGCCGGGTACACGACGGCGAGCAACCAGGGTGCCGGCATCAAGCTGGCAAATCTGACCAAGAAATTCCGCGAGCAGTTGAACATCACGAAGTTGGTGACCATTTTCGACGTGTATGACAGCGTTGAGGAAGCCGTGAAATCCTTCGCGTCGGGCTCTTGAGTTTCTCTTGCAGGGCGGGCTTTCCCAAGCTCGCCCCGTGCTCTCTGGGGCGATTTTCCCTCACGCGCCCGTAGAATTTCGCAACCCGCTACATCCCTGCCGGATTGTCCAGCCAGTAGATCGCCAGTCCGGAGAGAAGCTTGGGATAGAAGTCGGTGGATTTCTGCGGAAGCGCGTGGCCGGCAATGGCGTTTCCCCAGACCGCTTCCACCGGTGTCGGGTTCAATAGGAACGCAATCTCACCACGGCGCTCGTCCACTCTTCCTACAGCGTCATCGAATTCCCGAACGTAGCTGAGGTTTTTCTCCTCGCGAACGGCCTGCCGGTCAACACCCAGCACCTGTTCGAGCAGCAGGCGATGAAGGATGACAAC
>DATKYV010000350.1:0-3902 GCA_035528275.1 Terriglobia bacterium
GGGGATCAGCAGATAGGGCTTTTCGTACGGCGGGCGATTCAGGATGTGGGAGAGAAATCCCATCGGTGATGGAGTGTGGGTCAGAGTAGCCAAGCCCATCCAGTGCAGCGCGGCAAGCAGGAAGCCGCAGGCGATTCCCACCGATTCCATCACGTAGTAGTGCTTCACCTTCCTGGTGCTGCCATCCCCAGCGCGCTCCAGGCCGTAATCTTCTCTAAAAACCACGATCAAATAGGGAGCGGTTTCCAGAAACTCCTTGTGCCAATCGGTTCCCAGCGGCGCCAGGGCCTCGAGCCATTCGTCGGGAAAGCGGCGCTCATAATTTGTGCGCTCCTCGGCCTCCGCCGCCTCGCGGATCTGCCGCTTGATTTCGGCATTTGAGACCACCACGAATCGCCACGGTTGCTGGTTGGCTCCCGAGGGCGCGCGACCGGCGATACGAATGGCCGTCTCGATCAATTCCCACGACACCGGTTCAGAGGAAAACTGACGCACCGTGCGCCGGGTCTGCAATCGAGCTTCGAACTCCGCCGCCCGCCGCCGTTGCTCCTCATCACTTAGCCGCTCGAATTCGAGATGAATGAACGGGTAGCTTCGCTTTTCGGCCATCGCTGCCTCCCCCGCTACTTCGCTCCTTTCCGGTTCCTCCCCATCCCAAGCTCTACGCACAGTGGCGCCGCCCTTCTATCGATAGATGTCGCGACGATGACCAATCTTGAAGACCCGAACCTCTCGCGCTTCTTCGTCGATCCGAAAGAGAACACGGTACGGACCGACGCGGATTCTCCACCCGTCTCTCAGTTTACCTCGAAGACGCTTCACCCCAGTCGGCCTGGGATTCTCCGCCAAATTGAGGATGGCTTGGTCAATTCTTTGGATTGCGCTCTTGGGTAGGCTCTCGAGCTCTCCCGCAGCTCTTGAATCAATCAGGACCCGGTAGCTCACAGCTTGCCGGCTCGTTTTAGGCGCTCGCGAACTGCGCTGTAAGAAAGGAGCTTCTTACAAGTGCGTTCAGCCCGATCGAGCGCCAGCGCATCCTCCAAATCTTCAATCCTGCGCAGCAGACGACGGTACTGCTTCACCTCGAGAAGGACAGCGCGCTTTCGGCCATCAGGCCCGACAACGAATTGAGGCTGGAGATCACTCATACTCAAAGCATAGCATGTCTCGAAGTCGAACTGCCGCGAACATTTTGCGAGGCATCCATCAAGCTCTACTTTGCTTCTTTCCAGTTCTTCCCCACCCCCAGATCCACGCGCAAGGGGACTTTCATCGGGAAGGCGCCTTCCATCTCCGCTCTTACGATTTCACGGGCGGCGTCGACTTCCGATTCGGGAGCTTCGAAAACCAGCTCGTCGTGCACTGTCAGGATCATCCTGGTCCGCATCTTTTCGCGTCCTACCCTGGCATGGGCCTTGACCATGGCGAGCTTGAGCAGGTCCGCCGCCGTCCCTTGCAGCGGCGTGTTCATGGCTTCGCGCTCGGCGCGGTTGCGCGCCGCCGCGTCCTTACTGTTGATTTCAGGAATCGGGCGCAGGCGGCCGAAGAGCGTGCGGACGCGGCCGGATTGCCGCGCTTCTTCAATCACCCCATCGAGGAATCGCTTCACGCCTTTATAGCGTGCAAAGTAAGCGTCGATATATCTCTGCGCCTCGGTCTTGCTCGAGCCCGTCCGCCCGGCGAGGCCGAACGAACTCAAGCCGTAAATCACGCCGTAATTGATGGCCTTGGCCATCCGGCGATGCTCGTGGGTTTGCAGTCCCGGGGGCACACCGAAGATTTCCTGGGCGGTCCGGGAGTGAATGTCCTCGCCGCGGGAGAAGGCTTCGATGAGCACCGGGTCCCCGGACATGTGGGCCAGCACCCGTAGCTCGATCTGTGAGTAATCGGCGGAAATCAACCGCCAGCCCGGCTCAGCGACAAAAGCGGAGCGAATCCGCAGCCCAAACTCCTCACCGATGGGAATGTTCTGGAGGTTCGGGTTCGAGGACGAGAGCCGCCCGGTGCGCGCCACCGTCTGATTGAAGCTGGTGTGAAGGCGCCCTGTCGCCGGGTTGATGAACCGCGGCAAAGCGTCAATGTAAGTGGACTTGAGCTTGGCGCGCGTGCGGTAGTCGATGATTTTTCTCGGCAGCTCGTGGCGCGCGGCGAGCGACTCGAGCACCGAAGCTTCGGTGGAATACTGGCCGCTTTTCTTCAACCTTCTCCCGCCCGGGAGCTTCAGCTTTTCAAACAGGAGCTCACCCAATTGTTTGGGCGAATCAATGTCAAACGCCTCCCCAGCCAGGTCGTAGATTTCCCGAGTCAAGTCGGCGAGCTCCTTGTCGAACTCCCCGGACATCTTTGCCAGAATCTCGGCGTCGAGACGAACCCCCACGGCTTCCACTTCCGCAAGGACGGCAGCCAGCGGCAGCTCGATTTCGTCATAAAGGTGCTTCAGCCCCTCGCGCACGATTTCGGGGGCGAGCAACGCTGCCAGCTCGCGGGTGAGTTCCGCCGCCTCGGCAAGCGAGCCGGAGACTTTGCGTCCACGGCGGCGGAGCACAATCTCGGCAAGCGCGTGGCTGGAAGCGAGCGGCTCGAGGAGATACGAATAAAGCATCACGTCATCTGCGACGCCCGCCAACGGGACCTTCTCTTTCCCAAGCAGCAATTGCAGCAGCTTGGCGTTGTGTATCGATTTGGGCCGCGAGGCGTCTTCGAACGCTGGTTTCAAAACGCCGAGCAGAGCGGTGGTCTCGGCCGATGAATCGAGCGGAACCGTCGCCAACCGCCTGCCGTCCGATAATCCCAGGCCGGCAATCCGACCGCCAAATCCCTCCTCGCCCTCGTTGGCAAACCCGATCGCTAACGGCGCCTGCGCTTCGACAACCTTCAGCCATTTCTCAACTGCCTTGGGCGTGCGGAGTTCCGCAGACTCGATTTCGGCCGTGACGGGCGCGGGAGTCTGCTCCAAGAATTCGCGCAGGAGCGAAGAAAAGCCCAATTCCTGACAAAGGGCGGTTAGCTCGTTCAAGTCCGCTTCGCCGACACCGAGGTCTCCTGCTCCGACTTCGAGCGGGACGTCGGTGCGAATGGTCGCCAGCTCGCGGCTGAGCAGCGCCTCGTTCCGAAAATCCCGCAAAGCCTCGCGATAGCTTTGCCGCTCAACTTGTTCGTAGCTCTCCAGGACCTTTTCCAAGGCGCCGAACCGGCGGATGAGTTCCGTAGCTCCTTTGGGCCCGATATAGCTGCGTTTCTTGCCCGTGGTTGATGGCGGCTCCTGACCGGGGAGCGGCCTGGCGCCCGGGATGTTATCGCTGGGGTCGCCGGTCAAGGCCAGCCAGTCCACCACCTGCGCGGGCTCGACTCCGAGAATTTCTTTCACCTTCTCGGCGTCACACAGGGTCTCGCCATCGCTTCCGCCGCGAGCGGGCTTGAGGACCCGCACCCGGTCGTTCACGAGCTGGAAGAGGTCTTCGTCGCCGGAGACGATGGAAACGTCCAGCCCCTTCTCCGCCCCTTCCTTCGCCAACGTGCCGATGACATCGTCCGCTTCAAAACCTTCCTTCTCAACCAGCGGGAATCCCAGCGCCTGGCAAAAGCGGCGTACGTAAGGAAGCTGAACGGCGAGGTCCTCCGGAAACTCCGGGCGGTTGGCTTTGTACTCTTCAAAGAGCTCGTCGCGGAACGTGGGGGCGGCGAGGTCAAAAGCTACGGCGAGCGAATCGGGTTGATGGTCCTTCAAGAGCTTCCGCAACGTGCGGACGAAAATGTAGATGGCTTTGGTGGGCATGCCCGTCGGGGAGACGAGAGCGGTCTGCATGGGCGCAAAGAAAGCGCGGAAGACCAGCGACATCGCATCAATCAAGAACAGCTTCTTGCCCGCAGCGGGTTGGGGCACGCCTTCTCTCCTTTCGAAA
>DATKYV010000351.1:0-8021 GCA_035528275.1 Terriglobia bacterium
CGGAAAATGGAACGCCCAGCTCGATGACGTCGGCCCCGGCGCGGTCCAGCGCCGCCACCAGGCGACCCGTATCTTCGAGCGTGGGATCGCCGGCTGTCAGATAGACCACCAAGCCCTTGGCGCCGCGCTCGCGCAGCTCGCGAAACCGGTCAGCGATACGCGAATTGGAGGTTGGGCTCACAGCAGTTGCCAGTGGCAAGTGGCGAGTGGCAAGCGGGAAACAACCGTCCCTTTTTGCTCGTCACTGGTCACTGGTCACTCGTCACTTTCCTCAAAGGATTCCGGCCGATTGAAAGATCCCCAGGTCCTTGTCGCCGCGGCCGGAGAGGATGACGATGATGACCTGCTCGCGGCTCATCTTCGGCGCGCGCTTGATAACCTCCGCCAGGGCGTGCGCCGGTTCGAGTGCCGGGATGATGCCTTCGGTCCGCGAAAGCACGCGCGCCGCGTCGAGCGCTTCCGCGTCATTCGCGTACACGTACGCGACGCGGCCCTGACGGTGGAGCGCGGCGTGCTCTGGCCCCACGGCGGGATAATCGAGCCCGGCGGAGACCGAATGCGTGGTCGAGATCAAACCGTCCGCCGACTGCAGGACGTAAGTGTAAGTTCCGTGCAACACGCCGGGCTTTCCGCCCGCAAAGCGCGCGGCGTGATTCCCCAGCTCGAGCGACCGCCCGCCGGCCTCCACGCCGACCATCTTCACTTCACGGTCGGGAATGAAGTCGTAAAAGAGGCCGATGGAGTTGCTCCCTCCGCCCACGCAGGCGACCAGAAGATCGGGAAGGCGCCCGATCTCGGCGAGAACCTGCTGGCGGGTCTCCTGGCCGATGATCCGCTGGAATTCGCGCACCATCAGGGGATAAGGATGCGGGCCGAGGACCGAGCCCATCAGGTAATGAGTGTTCCCGACGTTCGTCACCCAGTCGCGCATGCCTTCGTTGATGGCATCTTTCAAAGTCTTGCTGCCGGAAGCCACCGGGACGACTTCCGCGCCGAGCAGCCGCATGCGAAAGACGTTGGGCGCCTGGCGCGCCATGTCCTCTTCGCCCATGTAGACGCAGCACTCGATCCCCAGCAGCGCTGCGACGGTGGCCGTCGCCACGCCGTGCTGCCCGGCGCCGGTCTCGGCGATGAGGCGCGTCTTGCCCATGCGCTGCGCGAGCAAACCCTGGCCCAGGCAGTTGTTGATCTTGTGGGCGCCAGTGTGCAGCAGGTCTTCCCGCTTCAGATAGATTTGCGCGCCGCCCAGGTGCTCCGTCAGGCGCCGGGCGTGGAAAAGCGGCGTGGGCCGCCCGGCAAAGTATTTCAGCAGGCGGTCGAGTTCGGCCCGGAACTTCACGTCCCGTCGTGCGGCTTCGTAGGCCCGCTCGAGCTCCTCGACAGGATGCATTAGCGTTTCGGGCACGAATCGCCCGCCGAATTCCCCGAAGCGCCCGCGCGCGTCAGGCCAGCTCATCCAACCTGAGGGACTCGTCCCCCTGCTTGTTTCCGATTGATCCATCGGTTCATTGAACCATTGATCCATTGAGGCACTCTCACCGGCTCATCCTTCTGGCAATGAATCAATGAACCGATGATTCAATGAATCAATCGTTGCACTCCGCTTCGTGCACCGCCCGGAAGAAAGCTTCCAGCTTCACCGGGTCTTTTACGCCGGGTGCTGACTCCACGCCGCTCGCCACATCCACGGCGAAAGGCCGAACCTGGCGGATCGCTTCGCCGACGTTTTCGGGCGTCAGCCCCCCCGCGAGAATAATAGTCCCGTAGCGTTTGGCCTCGCGAGCCAAGTCCCAATCAAATGTCTTCCCCGTGCCGCCCCGCAGGTTCGGGTCATAAGCATCGAGCAAGAACGCCTCGGCCTTGAGTGTGCCAAGCTCCTCAGGCTTGAAACCGTCGCGCATGGCTACGGCGCGGATGAGGCGGAAACCGCGGAATTCCTCTTGTGCGCCGGCGGCCGGAAACCTCGGGCCGTGGACCTGAATAGCAGTGACCCCCGCCTCCCGCGCTACGCCCGCAACGCGCGCCGCGTCGGTTTCGTCGGCAAAGACTCCCACAGTGGTGACCAGGGGCGGCAGCTCACGGATGATCGCCGCCGCGGCCCCGGGCGCGATGTAGCGTGGGGAAGGCGGGTAGAAATTGAATCCCAGCGCCGCCGCCCCCAGCTCGACCGCAAGGCGCGCATCGTCGGGCCGTGTGACGCCGCAAATTTTTACCCGTGTCGGCATGACGATTTTGGATTTGGGATTTTGGATTTGGGACGTGCGCGAAACAATCCCGATTCCCAGATCCATCAACCGATTCAAATCCCCGAGCTGAATTCTCGACTCGAATCTACAAGTCGGTAAGGCTCAACCACCGATGACTCCCCGCATACGGCCTACTGCTCTGAGACCGGGCGCGCCCCTTCAGAAACCAGGCGCAACAGATCCGCCAGCGCTTTCCCTGGATCAGCTTCCGTCATAAATCGCTCGCCAATGAGCACGGCGTCAAATCCCGCCTCGGACAGACGGCGCAGGTCCACCGCCGTCTTGATGCCGCTCTCGCTCACCGCCAGGCAGCGGGGAGGAATCTTGGGCCGCAGCCGGAAGGAGGTTTCGAGATTCACCTCAAAAGTTCTCAAATCTCGGTTGTTGGCGCCAATGATGCGCGCGTCCGCAGCCAGGGCCCGGTCAAGCTCCGCTTCTGTGTGAACTTCGACGAGCGCCGCAATGCCCACGCGCGCGCAAAGTCCGAGTAGATCGCGCAATTCCGCGTCCGAGAGCGCGGCAACGATCAGCAGCAGCGCGTCGGCGCCTGCCGCCACCGATTCGTACACCTGATAGGGATCGAGGATGAAGTCCTTGCGAAGGACCGGCAACTGAACCGCGCCGCGCGCCGCTTGCAGGTCTTCCAACGATCCCCCGAAAAAGTCCTTTTCGGTCAACACGGACAGAGCCGAGGCTTCGGCTGATTCGTATCCCCGCGCCATCTCCCCGGGATTGTATTCCTGGCAGAGCACGCCGCGGGAAGGAGAAGCGGGCTTCAGCTCGGCGATGACGCGCAGGTTTTCGCCCGAAATTGCCCGGGCAAAATCGCGATAGTCGGAGCGTTTTTCTGCCGCCTGCTCCAGCAAGCCCAGCGGGACTCGCATCTGCGCTTCCTGGATGCGACGGCGTCGCAACGCGATAATATCGTCCAGCACTGTCTTCGCCAGTTCCGGCATTGTTAATGGGTTCCCGCCGCCAGACATCGGTCCGACACCAAAGCCGGACATCTGCGGGAGAATCCACGCTCGCTGAAAGTTCCTTTACTAGAAGTGCTTCAGCGCGAATGAGATAAACTATGAATCTAAACTCGGGGGGAAGACAAAGTCAAGGTTTGGAGGGGATGGCGACCTGAACCGGATCTGCCGCGGCAGTCCAACTGGCCCACCTGGGTGGAGCTAGAAATTCGTCCCTTTGAAAAACCAGTCCATGTGCCACTCGTAAGCAGTCCTCCAGGCCTCGGGGACATGCCATACTTCCTTGAGGTTTCGCCAGTAGCGCAGCCTGGCCGCCGCGGCACTGTCCACGGCGCTCGGGTAAGCCTTCGTGGCGACGCTGAATGCATCCGGCGGATTATCCGGCAAGGGCGTTCCAAAAGGATACAAGCGCGAAACATCAACGGCCCGACTCCAGTAGGCCCGGGCCAGACGTTCTTCCGCCTCGCGCTGTTTGGGGGTCCACTTCTCGCTGACCTTCAGAAACTGGGGCGGGGGATCGTCGCGAAGATACATGACCGTGCGGACGGACTTGTAAATGATAAGTCCGCCGACACCAATACCGAGAACTGCCACAAGAACGCCGAACGACCCCCCGTCTCCCAGTCTCGCCATCTCTTGCCCTTCCTCACTCCCTTGCGGAACAAGTCCCGTTATTCCCACATCATATCGTCCGCTTCGCAGAATGGCTATAGGACTTTGGTAATCCGAGTCAGAATCATATAACAGACATTGAGTCGCAAAGCGGGCTGAGCCGCAGTGCACTTCTGACACTGAGATTGAACTGGTGCCGTTCCAACCACTTCGCCATAATTCGGGGAGGGGCGACTTGGAGGATTTTGGCGAGACGTTGTCCGCCAGTTGACGGACGAACCTTGGCGGATCAAGGTGGAACGGCACTAGCCTTCGGCTATTCTGTTCCCCTGCTTGCCGACTAGGTTTTTCCGCTTCATTTTCACAATCCGAAGGTTTAGACTCGGGACCTGGGCTATCCGTAATCGCCTCTCACCCACGAAACAAAGGAGGCGCCGTGGACCCGAGCCAGCCTCGCGAGTCCGGCCGCATCGATGCTCGCCGCAGTGCGCGCCCGCTTGTGAAGATACCCATTCAAGTGGAAGGCAAAGACGCGGAGGGAAAGCCCTTTTCGGAAACGACGTGCACGCTCACTATCAACAGGTACGGGGCGCGAATCACCCTGAACAGCCCGCTCCGGCTGCGCGACGAGATCAGTATTACCAACCTCAAGACCAACCAGACGTGCTTGTTTCGCGTGGTGGTTCGACTCGATGTATCGCTGGGCTGGGGGGCCGAATGGGGCGTGGAATGCCTTGAGCCCGAAACCAATTTCTGGCAAGTGTACTTTCCCGAGAAGAAGGAGAGGGCTGCGCTGCAAGAGAATATCGAAGTGTTGCTTGAATGCGCCTCTTGCCACACCCGGGAAATGACCCAGCTCGCTGACGGAAACTACCGGGAAATCATCAACGAATCTCCCGTAACCCGCACCTGCGCGAAGTGTGGCGGAGAGACCGAATGGCGCCTGGGGCTGGTAGATTTTACGCCGGAGGAGATGGCATCGCCGGCGATCAGCGCTTTGGCTTCCCAATTGGCCGCTCCGGGCGGGGCCGAAAGGCGGCGCGACACACGATACGTTGTCCTCCTCCCCCTCCGCATCCGCGACGAAAACGGAAAAGAAGAAGTAACCAGATCAGAGAACGTCTCCAAGTCGGGGGTCTGCTTCGGCTCAAACCTCGAGATGGATGACGGGGCCACAATCGATCTGACGATTGGACCCGCAGGCGGTGAGCAGCTCCGGGCGCTCGCCCGCATCGCCTGGCGGCGGCCGTTTGGCGCGGGGAGGTTTTTGTACGGCGTCCGACTGCAGGAGGAAGGCTAGTGCCGTTCCAACTTAATGTGTCCGCCAGCTGACGGACATCGCAAGGTCTCGGTCCGCTAGTTGGCGGATTGTGGTTACTCCTCACCGCATTAGGCCGAAAAAGTTGGAACGGCACTAGCAGGATCCAAGCCGGCTGAAGGCTCCGCGGGTTACAAGGCCACACTGATCCATCACCCTACCATTCCACTCAGAGGCCATTCACGCCAAACCACCGAACAGGCAAGGCGAGGCCGCACCTGCCAAACGAAATCCTGTGGCATGGCAGAGCCCAGCTACGCTTGGTCGAACCTCGCTTGGAAGAAGCGGAGGTAGCGAGGCTCGTAAGTCATCTTGAGGCCGCGGGCCTTTTCGCGCTGCTCGTAAACGGCAAGCACCGACTCGGCAACCACGTCCATGTGCGCCTGCGTGTAGACTCGGCGGGGGATGGTGAGCCGCACGAGCTCCAGTTTGGGGAAGCGCTCTTCGCCCGTCTTCGGATCGCGACCCGCCGAGACGACGCCGCGCTCCATCGAGCGCACGCCGGAATCGACGTAAATGTTTGCGGCCAGCGCCTGCGCCGGGTATTGCGCCTGCGGGATGTGCGAATAGATCGCCCGGGCGTCGAGAAACACGGCGTGGCCGCCAATGGGCTTGACGATGGGAATGCCCCAGTCAATCAGGTGCTGCCCTAGATACTCCACTTGGCCGACGCGCGCCCGGATGTGATCGTCCTCAACGCATTCGACAATGCCGCGCGCCATGGCTTCCATATCGCGGCCCGCGAGGCCGCCGTACGTGTGCAGGCCCTCGTAGACCACCACCAGGTTGCGCGCCTCCTCGAACAGCGCCTCGTCGTTGGTGGCCAGCCACCCGCCGACATTCGTCAGCGTGTCTTTCTTGGCGCTCATCGTGCAACTGTCGGTGTAGGCGCAATACTCCTTCAGAATCTCCGCCACCTTCTTGTTTCGATAGCCCTCCTCGCGCTGCTGGATGAAGTAGGCGTTTTCGACGGCGCGCGTGGCGTCGAGTACGATGGGAATATGGTGGCGGCTGCACAATTCGCGCAGGGCGCGCATGTTGGCCATCGACTGCGGCTGGCCGCCCGCCATGTTCACCGTTCCGGCGACGGAGACGTAGGGAATCTTTTTGGCGCCGACCTCGCCGATGAGCTTTTCGAGTTTGGAGAAGTCCACGTTGCCCTTGAAGGGATGTTCGGCGGCCGGATCGTGCGCCTCGTCGATGATGACGTCGACGAACGTTCCGCCCGCCAGCTCCTGGTGCAAGCGGGTGGTAGTGAAATACATGTTGCCGGGAACGAAGTCGCCCGGCTTGATCAGAATGCGGGAAAGGATGTGCTCGGCGCCGCGTCCCTGATGCGCGGGGACGAGATATTTGTAGCCGTAATACTCGGTGATCGCCTCCCACAGGTGGAAGAAGTTCCGGCTGCCCGCGTAAGCTTCGTCACCCAGCATCATCCCCGCCCACTGGCGGTCGCTCATGGCGTTGGTGCCGCTGTCGGTTAGCAAGTCGATGTAAACATCTTCGGAGCGAAGAAGGAACGTATTGAAGTCCCCTTCTTTGATGAAGCGTTCGCGCTGCTGGCGCGTGGTCATGCGAATGGGTTCGACCATCTTCACTTTCCACGGCTCGGCCCACGAGCGTCGAGTGGGTCTGGGGTAAGACATAGGGGGCTCCTCCAGATGTTTTCACATTGTGAGATTCCAAAAAACCATTCTACTACCAAGGGCAAGCGGCTGCTGGAGGCTGGAGTTCGGAGCTGACGGAGTTTCCCGCCGCCTTCTCGCAGAGTTAAGATCGACAAAGAGTCCTTTTCGCCAAGTTTCTTGGCCTTTTTCAGACAACTCCATGACGAATGCATGCGCGCCAGGGTCTAGAATCAGTCCAGCCTCGGATATGAGTGGCTGAGCCATGACCCCTGACAGCCACAGACGTCAGATCGTCTTCTTTCTCGCAGCCGTTCTCCTTCCCTGCTCGGTGCTCGTCGCGCTCAGCCTGCGAATGATGAGCCAAGAACGGGAACTGGCCGAAAAGCGGCTTGCCGATGAGCGGCGACGCGTTGTTGAGGAGACCCGCCAGAATCTCCTCGCCCGCCTGGAACGAATCAAGTTCGAGGAGGCAAGCGCTTTTGCTACGAGGCAAGAGAACGCCCGGTTCTCGCGCCACGAAAAACCCCCGGTGGTCCTTGTTGCACCGCTGGAGGAAGGCCGACCAGTCCTCCCCTGGGAGTTGAATACCTCCGGCAAGGATTCGCAACGCTTTCTCGAGACAGCCGAATTCGCAGAGCAAATCCGACGCGGCGAAGCCGAGGAGTTTGGAAGCAGAAAGTACGAGGCGGCAGCTCGCAGCTATCGAGCGGCCCTGGCCAACGCACGCCATCCGGTCCAGTCAGCCTATGCAAGATTGCTCCTGGCGCGAGTCCAGGCCAAATCAGGAGAGAAACGCCGCGCGCAGAATCTCTACCGAGAGGTCCTGGCGCTGGGTTCCGATGTAAGCGACGACCAACGTGTTCCACTGGCGCTCTACGCCGCCGCCGGCTTATTGGACACAGAATCAAGCCATCAGGCAATCCTGAAACGCATTCATGACCAGAACAAGAATCTGGCTGAGTGCCCGCCGGCGGTGACCTACTTGCTGCGGGACCTCCTCCAAAGGCTCGCCGATTCAGCCCCTGCGGACATTGCCGATGCCGCCCAGGACGAACTCCAAATCGTAGCCGCTCATATCCAACACGTCGAGCAGGCGCTGGCGCTGCAGCGAGACTTTCCGAGCCTGGGGCTGAGGAAGGTCCTGAACAGCACGCCGGGAAGCGCTGAGCCGGTTTGGGTTCCCTACGGGGAGGAGCCCTGGCTGGTCAGTGTCTCGCCGCCCGTTGGCCGTTCGCCGGCCCTG
>DATKYV010000352.1:0-35278 GCA_035528275.1 Terriglobia bacterium
TGTTGTAGCGCCGACCTTCAGGTCGGCATTCTCAAAGGCTCGGTTGTCTCGGAAGTTGAAATAGCCCCCTGGTCTTGATACGCTGGCGCGCCGGGGCACGACACGGAGTGCCTTCGGAGAAGGAGAAAGATCTCATGAGAAGGGCGATCATTGTTTTATTCCTTGCGGCATGCCTGCCCGCCGGGCTTCTGTTCGCGCAGAGCCAAGAAAAGAAACCGGCGGAGAAAACCGGAGACGCTGCCAAGTCTGCTCCGGTCAAGCCCAAGACGGTGACCACGCGCTCGGGCCTGAAGTACGTTGACCTTGTGGTCGGCACCGGAGAAATGCCCAAGTCGGGCCGCACGGTCGTGGTCCATTACACCGGCTGGCTGACCAACGGCAAGAAGTTCGACAGCTCGGTGGACCGCGGTCAGCCGTTCAGTTTCGTCCTGGGCCGCGGCCAGGTGATCAAGGGCTGGGACGAAGGAGTCGCCTCCATGCGCGTGGGCGGAAAGCGCAAGCTGACCATCCCTGCCGAATTGGGCTATGGCCCCCGAGGTTACCCCGGCGCGATTCCCGGCAACGCCACGCTGATCTTCGAGGTCGAACTGCTGAGGATCAGGTAAGCGCGCCGCGTCCCTCCAGCGCGCAATGTCTCTCCCCTTCCGGATGTGGCCTGGGAGACATTCCCGCCTTCCCCGCGCCTGGCGGCCGGTCCGCTGTCGAGCGCGACGTAGTGGATCAGCTTCGGTGTTCTGGCGGCGAGATGATCTTGCCCGCCGCGCCGACCGGCGTCTATCCGCCACGGTCTTCACCTCGCTTTCCCGACTGGGAGGCGGGCCGATCTCGCGCGTCGAAAATGGGTTCGTTCGCCCGAAAAACGGCTTCGATATGGGTTCGTTTTGCTCATATTCGATTGGCC
Source organism: Terriglobia bacterium (assembly GCA_035528275.1). Taxonomy (GTDB): domain Bacteria; phylum Acidobacteriota; class Terriglobia; order UBA7540; family UBA7540; genus DATKYV01. Next base: position 902 of record DATKYV010000352.1, read on the forward strand.
AGGCCCTTTATTTTCAACAACTTGGTGGCTTCGTTTTTGCATTTTAACATCTTTTGTTGTTTGCGCCCTCATCCCACCTTGTAGCGTGGACCTTCAGGTCCGCGGCCCTGGATATCCCTTAAAGAACCGCAGACCTAAAGGTCTGCGCTACATTTTCCTGATACTCGCTCTTTGTTTTCATAAATATAGCGGCTTTGTTTTGGCGATTTGCGACATCTCATGCTCGACCTCTGCCGCCTCGCGTGGGCCTCTCCCGCGAGACCACGGTTTGCGCCAGCGCCTCTCCAACGCTTCCCCTATAGGACTGGAACAAGCGACAGCGGGCCGGGGAGGGGGACGGCACATAGGCTAGTATGTAGCCTATCACAAAAAGATGTTGCCTGTCAACCGCGCCTGGCTCGCTTCGTTTCCCGCCTGGAGGATGAGGCCCGCGACGCCGAGACCCTCACCCGTCCCGGCCCGCCGGGACACCCTCTCCCCTGGGGAGAGGGTTGGGATCTCATAGGGCGTGCTCCTGTTCCCCGGGCTCCCGATAAGAAGCATCGGGACAGGTGATGCCCGGGGCTGTTCACGTTGTTCCCTCTCGGGGGAACAGGGCACGCCATGGCCCCACGCCGGCGGTGGGGACCTGTCTACTGCAGGCAGGCGCCGCGGCTACACCGGCGGCTCTTGCCTCCGCGGCAACGAGCGGGAAGCTGGCTACCCGAAACCAATCGAATGTGTTAGTGTAAGCAATGTGTCTCATGGGGTAGTTTTGGCCATGAGGCTCTGACTATGGCCTTGATTGCGCCTTCAATACTGGCGGCGGACTTCGCCCGGCTGGGAGAGGCTCTGGAAATCGTGAAGGCTGCGGGCGCTGCCATGGTTCACGTGGAGGTGATGGACGGGCACTTTGTGCCGGACATCACGGTGGGTCAGCCGGTCATCGCCAGCTTGCGGAAAGCCACCGACCTGGTGCTGGACGTTCACCTCTTGATCGAGCGGCCGGAGCGCTACGCCGCTGAGTTCGTGGAGGTGGGAGCCGACCGGTTATCCGTGCATCCCGAGGCGACTCCCCATCTGCACCGCGTCCTGGACCTTATCCACACCTGCGGAGCCAAAGCGGGAGTGGTTCTCAACCCCGCCACACCGCTGGATGGGATAACCGACGTGCTCGGGGAACTGGACTTTCTCACGATTCTGACCGCCGATTGCGGTCTGAAGGAGCAACGGTTCATTCCGGGGATGGTTTCCAAGCTGCGCGCTGCCGCCCAGACCCGGGCGGCTCGCCGCCTGGACTTCGCGATTCAGGTTGAAGGTGGGGTGAGCCTGGAGAATGCGGAGAATTTAGTGCGCGCCGGGGCGGACATCCTCGTGGCGGGTTCGGCCATCTTTAGTAATGTTGACCCCAAGGGGCGGCTGGGCGAACTGACGCGCCTGGCGTCGGGCGCGCCACAGACTTCCACCGTCTAGGCGGCGCCATACCGGGGAAAGCGGACCGAGCAAGGGAATCGAGAATTTGAGTCTGAAGCATATCCTCCCCAGAGCTTTTCTGTGCCTCCTGATGGTGGCGGCCCTTTCGGGGTGTGTCTTCCACCGGGGCCGGGCGCAATTGGATACCCTCGATCCCGGCGACCAGCCCGACAAGATCCTCTACGAACGAGCCGTGCATGAGATTTCGCGAGGCCGTTTTGAAGTAGGTCGGCTGACGCTGCAAACCCTCATCAACACATATCCCGACAGTGAATTTCTCTCCAAAGCCAAGCTTTCGATCGCTGACTCTTACTACAACGAGGGTGGCGTCTCCGGCCTGACTCAGGCTGAGGCGGAGTACAAGGATTTCATCACTTTCTTTCCCACCGCGCCGGAAGCTCCGGAGGCGCAGTACAAGGCGGGATTGGCTCACTTCCGCCTGATGGGAAAGCCCGACCGGGACCGCACGGAAGCCAAGATTGCGGAAGCCGAATTCAAGGAATTTCTCTTGAAGTATCCCGACAGCACCTTCATGCCGCGCGTGAAGGCACGCCTCCGGCAGGTCCAGGAGGTCCTGGGGCAGAGCAATTTCAAGATTGCCAAGTTTTATTACTTGAAGAACGCCAACCGCGCGGCGGAATCTCGCTTCCAGGAAATCACCGATTATTATCCGAATTTCAGCCGTGGCGACGAAGCGCTGTGGATGCTGGGCCAGACGCTGGAGCGTCTGAAGAAACCGCAAGAGGCAGTGCCCTTCTACGCAAGAATCATCACCGAGCACCCGTTGAGTTCTCTGACCGAAGACGCCAAGGAGCGCTTGACCGCCTTCAATCAACCCATCCCCCAACCCAGTCGCGCCATGCTGGCGCGGGCGCAGGCAGACGCGGTCCGTCGCAGTAATCGGGACCTGTTTCAGAAGCTGGGTTTGTTCCTTTCCAGCGCGCCGGATACCAGCCAGACGCGCCATGGCCCGGTGCGGCTGGGGGCGCCGCCGCCCACCGAAGTGCAGGTGGCCACTACGCCAACCGGGGGAACCGGCGGGACAAGTTTGGTGGTGCAGCCGGTCAGTGAGGAAAGGCTGAAAGCCGGAAAGCCGGTCGGGGCAAGCCCTGCGGCGGAGGGGAAACAGGCGGGCGATGGAGAGGCGAAGCCCCAAGCAGGCGCCGATAACCCCAAGGGCGAGGCGGATAAGCCCGCTCCGCAAGGCCAGCAAACCACGAGTGACGAAACGGTCCCGCAGAAGAAAAAGGGAAAGTTCGGTTTCTTGAAAAAGATCGTCAAGCCATTCTGAACCCCTGCGATTAAGATTTCCGGTTGGAGTGATTCCCAGCACAGAAATACTCTTCCCTGGCGGTTCGCGCGGTTCCGCACGCCGAACGACGGTGTGCAAATTCAAGATTTCCAAACGCTTGCGCCTTGACTTCGACGCCTCAAAGTGGTATTTGTCAGCGAGTTCGGGCGAGGGTAGGCACAAGGGAGGCTAGGCGTGGGACGAACCGTTTTGGTCGCAGACGACAGCCCCAGCATTCAGAACAAAGCCAAGGGAATCCTGACAGGTGAAGGGCTGGAAGTCGTCACGGTGTCGAACGGCGTTGCGGCCATCAAGAAACTGCCCTCCATTAAACCGCATTTGGTGATCGCCGATGTGGCGATGCCGGGCCGGGACGGATACGAAGTCTGCGAGTTTGTAAAGAACTCTCCCGAGTTTTCTTTCGTGCCGGTTGTCCTGGTCTTCAGCGACCAGGATCCCTACGATGATCAGCGCGGCGCCCGGGCCCGCGCCGATGCAACCATCAAGAAGAGTCCCGGGGAGAGAGACCCCTTCGACCACGATGAATTGGTGGCGATGGTTGCGAAGTTCATTGCCCAGGCCGAAGCCGCCGAGCCCAAGGAAGCGCCCCCGCCTCCTCCCCCCGAGCCTGAACCTGCCCCGCTGGAGCCCATGGACGAAACACCGGAGTTCGGTACCCTGGTAGCGAGTCCGGAGTTGGAGGGATTGGAAGAAGGCGTCGCCTTCGGGGCGCCGATGTATGAAGAGACCCCGACGCCCGCCACGGAAGAAGTGCAGGAGTACGCCGCCGAGGAAACCGCCGAAGCCCCGGCCGAATCGCCGGCGGGAGGCGATGAAGAGGCGTATTACACCGAGCCGGTCTTGATCGAAGAAACCGAACCCGTGGCTGCCGAGCCTGAGGAAGCGACGTCGGAGCGCACGATGATTTTTCGCGCCCCGGTGGAAATCTCCGAGCCCGTGCTCAGTGACGAGGTTGCCGGCGGAGAAGTGTCCGAAGAGGCTGCCGCTCCGCCCGCTGAGCCGGAGCCGGAAGTTGCCCCCGTCGACGCGACGTCGCTGGATAGCTTCTCGTTGACCGAGGCTACCTCGGGTCAGGTCCGATTCGCTCCGGGTGAGGAAGCTGAGCCCGTTGCGGAAGAAGCCGCCGCCGCGCCGCCTCCCGAACCGGCCGCTCCTCCGCCGGCGCCCGAGGCGGTTGCGCCGCCTGCCCCCTCTCTCAACGCCGACCAGGTCTTTTCGATCGTTCACAAAGTGGTCGTGAAGATGTCGCCTCCCGCCTTCCCCGCGCAGGCCATCGAAGATATGGCGCGCAACTTCACTGACGAGATCCTCTCCGAGGGAGAGTCGTAGTCAGCGAAATCCGATCGCGAAAAGACAGGTTCCAGCCTCGGCGCTCCTCGCCTGTTCCGCATCTTGCCATCAGTATCGCGTCAGGACGTTTGACTCCCCTTTTCTCAGCCGTTATAGTAATTTGATTTCAAGCCGCTTAAATGCACGTCGGGGAGTGACTGCGCTTGGAAGTCGAAATACCCAAGGTTTATTCGCCTGAAACCATCGAACCCCGTTGGGCGCGCCAGTGGGTGGAGATGAATCTCTACCGCCCGGGCGACGACGCCGCGCGCCGGCGGTTTTGCCTGGTGATCCCGCCTCCTAACGTCACCGGCTCGCTCCACATGGGTCACATGCTGGAGCACACCGAGATTGACATTCTCATGCGCTGGCACCGCATGCGCGGCGAGAATGTCCTCTGGCTGCCGGGCACCGACCACGCCTCGATCGGCACGCAGATGATTGTCGAGCGCGAACTGGGGCGCGAAGCCCTGCCCCACCTCGAGCCGGGACCGGAAGCCCTGAGTGCCTGGGGGCGCGAAGGGCAACGCCGGCGGCGGGAAATGGGGCCGGAGAAATTCCTGGAACGCTGCTGGAAATGGAAAGAAGAAAGCGGCGGCACGATCCGCAATCAGATGGAGCGTCTGGGGGCTTCTTGCGATTGGACCCGCGACCGCTTCACCATGGATCCGGCTTACTCGCGCGCCGTGCTGGAAGTCTTCGTCCGCCTTTATGAGGAAGGACTGATCTACCGGGGGAAGTACATCGTGAACTGGTGCCCGCGTTGCGGGACGGCAGTGTCCGACCTGGAGGTCATTCACGAGGAGCGGCAGGGCAAGCTTTGGACCATCCGCTATCCCTTCGAGGGCGGCGAGGGTCACCTCACCGTCGCCACCACTCGCCCCGAGACCATGCTGGGCGATACCGCCGTGGCGGTGAATCCCGCCGATGACCGTTACCGGGCGGCGGTCGGCCGCAAGGTTGTGCTTCCCCTTTTGAAAAGGGTGATTCCCGTGGTGGCGGACGATTTTGTGGACCCGGAATTCGGGACCGGCGCAGTCAAGGTGACCCCCGCGCACGACGCCAACGACTTTGACATCGCCGAGCGGCACAAACTGCCGGGTGTTGTGGTGATCGATCCCGAAGCGCGCATGACGGAGGAAGCCGGTCCTTATCGAGGCCTCGACCGCTACGCGGCGCGCGAGGCGGTGGTGCAGGAGCTGCGCGAGCAGGGGCTGCTGGAGAAGATCGAGGACTACGCTTTGAGCGTGGGGACCTGCCAGCGCTGCAAGACGGTGGTCGAGCCGCTGCTCTCCACCCAGTGGTTCATGCGCATGAAACCCCTGGCCGAGCCCGCCATCCGCGTCGTGGAGGAAGGACGCATCCGCATCGTTCCGGAGAACTACAGGAAAATTTATCTCGACTGGATGGCCAACATCCACGACTGGTGCATCTCGCGCCAGCTCTGGTGGGGGCACCGCCTTCCCGTGTGGTATTGCGACGCCTGCGGCGAGGTGGTGGTGGCGCGGGAAACGCCGGCGGCATGTCCCAAGTGCAAGTCCGCGCCTCTGCGCGCCGAGACCGACGTCCTCGACACCTGGTTCAGTTCGGGACTCTGGCCCTTTGCCACCCTCGGCTGGCCCGATGAAACCGAAGACCTGCGCCGCTTCTATCCCACCGACCTGATGATCATGGGTTTCGACATCCTGTTCTTCTGGGGAGCGCGCATGATCATGCTGGGCATGAAGTTCATGAACGACGTTCCCTTCCGGGAGCTCTACATCCACGCTCTGGTCCGCGACGCGGAAAAGCAGAAGATGTCGAAAACCAAGGGGAACGTCATCGATCCGCTCGATGTGACGGAGAAGTTCGGAACCGATGCGGTGCGCTTCGCCCTGGCCATCAGCGCGGCGCCGGGGACCGACATCGCCTTCAGCATCGACAAGGTGGAGTCCTACCGCGCTTTCGCCAACAAGATCTGGAACGCCGGAAGGTTCATCCTCATGAACCTCGGGAAACTTTCCGAGCCGTTGCGCGCCAAGCTCGGCCAGTCTCTCACCCCCATCCCGGGCGTGGGCTTCGAGCCTGTTGCCGGTCCTGAGCACCTGGAGTTGGCCGACAAATGGATCTTTTCGCGGCTGCTCACCGTCACGCGCGAGATGAATGAATCGCTGGCCAGTTTCCGGTTTCACGAGGCGGCCTTCAAGATTTATCACTTCTTCTGGCATGAGGTCTGTGACTGGTATCTCGAATGGGTCAAGCCGGATATTACGGCGGTCCCGGAAGGCGACAAGCTGCCGGCCGCCTGGGTGAATCTGGCGCGGGTTTTCGAAGCCTCACTTCACCTGCTGCATCCCTTCATGCCGCTCATCACCGAGGAGCTTTGGCATCAGTTGCCCCGGGAAAGCCGCGGGCCGTCGATTTCCTTGACCGCTTTCGACCTGGTGAGCGGGCGGGTGAGCGATGGCGTCTCCGAGAAACAATTTGAAACCGTCGAGGACTTGATTGTCACGGCGCGAAACGCCAAGGCGGAGGCGGGTCTGCAAAAGCAGAAGCCCAGCGCCCAGGTGGCGAGCGAAGACCTGCGCTTGCTGGAACTTTTCCGCGCCCACCAGGCGACGATCCTGCGGCTTGCGGGGCTGCAGGCGGTCAACTTCAGCCGCGGCCGGCTGCCTTCGACCGGCGGAGTGCGCGTCGCTCCGTCCTTCGATCTCCGCGTTTTCCACGAAGAAGGCGTTGACCAGGGCGCGGAGCGTGCGCGGCTGCAAAAGGAGAAGGAGAAGCTGGAGCGCGAGCTTGCCCGCGTCAAGAATCAGCTCGAAAACGAGGATTTTCGAACCCGTGCCCCCCGCGACGTGGTTCGGGGCGTCGAGCATCGCCATTCCCAGTTGTCTCTCCACTATCGGAAGGTTCTCGATTCCATCGAAAGGCTGGACTGATTTGTGGTGAGCTCCGTCAGTCCGAGTGCAGCGTCGGCCTCCTCCATGCCCCTGGGGCTTTCCCCCGATGAGCTGCGAGACCAGGTGCGCCTGGCGTTGAAGGAGGACGTGGGCGCGGGTGACCTGACGACGCGCCTGACCATCCCCGAAGGCACAAGGGCACGCGGCGAGCTGGTCTCCAAGCAAGACCTTGTGGTCGCCGGCCTGCCGGTGGCGGCGGAAGTTTTCCAGGCCCTCGATTCGGCCGCGCGCTGGGAGGCCATGGTGGAGGATGGCGCGGAGGTTCGCGCCGGCACTCGACTGGCCCGGATCACGGGTCCGGCTGCGGCGCTTCTTACCGGAGAGCGCGTGGCGCTGAATTTTGTGCAGCACCTGAGCGGCATAGCCACCCAGACGCGGCGATTGAAAGCGCAGCTCGCCGGGCTGAAGACCCAACTCCTCGACACGCGCAAGACGCTTCCCGGCCTGCGGGTCCTTGAAAAGTACGCGGTGCGGGTTGGTGGCGCTCGGAATCACCGCCTGCGGTTGGATGGCGGGATTCTGATCAAGAACAATCACCTTCGGCTGGCAGGCGGAATTCGGCAGGCGGTCGAGGGTGCGCGAAAGAATCGGCCGCAGGGCATGAAGATCGAAGTCGAAGTCAGTAGCCTGGCGGAGCTCGACGAAGCCCTCACTGCCGGGGCCGACCGCGTCCTTCTGGACAACATGACGCCCGCGCAGCTCCGAGAGTGTGTGGGGCGCGCGGCGGGGCGAACAAGCCTGGAGGTCTCCGGCGGGATCGACGCGGCAAACATCCGCGAGTACGCGGAGACCGGAGTGGATTACATCTCGGTGGGGGCGCTGACGCATTCGGCGCCCGCCGCGGACATTCATTTTCTGATCGAGCTTGTGTAGGGGCGGGCTCCCCGAGAATGCCGGGGCAGGCCGCCCGCCCGCGGGAGTCCGTCAGTTGACGGACTCCCCTACCCCCATGTCCACCGGAACCACGGACCGCAAAATCGATAAGCTGATCCACCTGCTGGTGAAGAACGCCACGGTGGTTGTTCCGGGCCCGAAGATTGCCTCCGAGATCGGCGTCACCCGCTCCACGGTTTGGGTGTACATCGAGAAGCTCCGCGCCCTGGGTGTGGAGATCAAAGGTCATCCCTCGAGCGGCTACGAGCTCCAGAAACTTCCTGACATCCTCGCCCCCAGCCTGATTCGGCCTGAGCTTGGCGACATCCAGATCGGGCACAGAATCGTTCACTATTTTCGGACGGACTCGACCAACAACGCGGCACTCGCCCTGGCCGCCAAAGGTGCGCCGCACGGCACCGTGGTCCTGGCTGAGGAACAGACCGCGGGCCGGGGGCGCTTCGGCCGCAACTGGTTTTCGGAAAAATCCAGCGGCATCTATGCTTCGATTGTTCTGCGTCCCGCTCTGACGCCCGCCGCTGCGCCCATGATTACTCTCATGGCCGCCGTTGCATCGCATCAGGCGGTGAGCACGACGACGGGGCTGCCGGCGGACATCCGCTGGCCCAACGACTTGCTCGTCAACGGGAAAAAAGTGTGTGGCATCCTGACGGAAATGAATGCCGAGGTCGACCGGCTGCACGCCGTGGTCGTGGGGATTGGGATCAACGTGAATCACCACGAGATGCCCGAGGAGTTGAGGGAAATCGCCACCTCCCTGAGGATTGAGGGTCGGAAGACTTACTCGCGATCGCACCTTCTCGTTGTCCTCCTCAAGGAGCTCGAACGGAAATATCACCTCCTGCTCGACGAGGGAGGCGCCGCCATCGCCCGGCGGTGGACCGCGGCCTCAACTTACGCGGAAGGCAAGCAGGTACGAGTGCGCTCGAACTCGGGGGAATTCCTCGCCACGACGGCGGGGCTCGAGCCCAGCGGGGCGCTCAGAGTTCGGCGCGAGGACGGGCGCGAAGAGGTGATGGTCTCGGGCGAAATCGTCGAAGTAAAATAGACCCGAGGGCTGAAGGCCGTCTCTCGGGCACGAGCCGATGAGACGGAGAAGGTTTAAATAGGCTGAATCCATGCTTCTGGTTATTGACGTGGGGAATACGAATACGGTGCTGGGCGTTTTCGAGGGGAAGGAGTTACGCGGTCAGTGGCGACTGTCCACGAATCGCAGCCAGACCGCCGACGAGTACGGAATCCTGATCCACAACTTGTTCGCTTTCGATGGATTTCACGCCCAGCAGATGGATGACATGATGATCGCGTGCGTGGTTCCGCCGCTCAACTCGGTCTTGGAGGAGATGGCGACGAAGTATTTTCACCGGCCGGCGATCTTCCTGAGACCGGGTGTTCGAACCGGCATGGCAATTCACTACGACAATCCCCAGGAAGTGGGCGCGGATCGCATTGCCGATGCCGTGGCGGCGTTCGAGAAATACGGCGGGCCGTGCATCGTGGTGGATTTCGGCACGGCGGTCACCTTTGACGCCATCTCCGAAAAGGGAGAATACCTGGGGGGAGTGATCGCCCCGGGCATCGGAATCTCTTCGGAAGCCCTCTTTCGCCAGGCGGCGCGCTTGCCGCGCGTGGAAATCCGCGAGCCTGAGCGCATCATCGGGACGAATACCGTGGGCAGCATGCAGTCCGGCCTCTTTTACGGGGCGGTGGGAATGGTGGATGGCATCCTCGACCGCCTCTACACCGTACTGGGAGACAGGACCAAAGTCGTGGCCACGGGAGGGCAAGCCTCGCTCGTCGCCGCCGCTTCCAAATACAAACCTCCGGTCGATCCCTCTCTCACCCTGGAAGGTCTGCGCATCATTTACGAGCGCAACCTGCCCGTCGGCTGACGGGCACAAGTAGGGGCATGGCGGTGGAAAACTACTTCAACTACTTCACGGAAATCGAAGAGTGTTTTCGCCGCTGCCGAGGCACCCCGACTCTGCTTTCTCCGCTCGACTGGGCGCTCATCGAATCCTGGAAGGAAGCCGGACGGCCGCTCGATGCGGTCCTACGCGGAATCGAACGGTCGTTTGAGAAATTCAAGAAGCGCCCCCGGCGGTTCCGAATGGTCAATAGCCTGGCCTATTGTTCACAAGAGGTCGACCGCGCGGCCGAGGAAGTCAGTACGGCGGAGGCTGAAGGGGGCTCGCTCTCCAAAGCCGCTGAACCGGTGGCGCCTCCCTTTCCCCCGGAGGAAATCCTGGCCTACATGAATCGCAATGCCCAGGCTCTGGAGCTGGCGGGCCGCCACTGGAAGGAGCACGGCAAGCCCGATCTGGCAACCGACCTGCTGACCACCGCAGCCGAGCATCGTGAAATCACCGCGCGACACGCTGGCGATGCCGCGACGCATCTGAACGAGCTCGAGACTTTCCTGACCGCGCTCGAGGAGAAATTGACGGCGCTCCTGACCCGGGCCTCCTCGGTGGAGCTGCTTGCGGAATTCCACCGCGAGGTCGATCGGGGACTCACCGCGTACCGTCGCAAGATGTCCGGCTCGCAGATCGAATCCCTGGAGCGCCAGTTTCTCAAGAAGCGCCTCTTCGAATACTATCGGGTCCCGCGCCTCAGCCTGTTCTATCTCTGAGATCTCGAAACGGAAACACCGTGTCATTCGAGTTGGTTCCGGAAAAACTGGTTTATGGAGGCGCCGCCCTGGGACACGCTCAGGGGCGGACGGTTCTGGTGCCTTTCGCTCTGCCCGGCGAGCGGCTCGAAGTGGAGAGCGTTCGGACCGCAAAAGGCGTGGTCCACGCCCGACCGATACGGATTCTTGAAGCGGCTTCCCAGCGTATTTCTCCTCCCTGCCCGTACTTCGCTCGTTGCGGAGGTTGCCACTATCAGCATCTGCCTTCCGAGCGCCAGACCGCCAGCAAAGTCGAAATCCTGCGCGAAACATTACGCCGCTTGGGGAAGATCGAGTGGGAATCCGACATCACCGTCCACGCGGCGGATCCCTGGAGCTATCGGAATCAGGCGCAATTGAAGGTCGCCGGCATGCCGGATGGACAGGTGGAACTGGGTTTCTTCGAGGCCGAGTCCCACCGCTTGTTCCCGGTGGTCGAGTGCCTGATCCTCTCGCCCCGGCTGAACGAGGTGCTCCGGGGACTCCGCTCCGCCGAGTGGGCGGGCCGGATGGGTGAGGTTGGCGAGATCGATTTGCTTGCCGACGACCAGGACGAACGCGTCATGGTCACCCTGCGCGGCGGCCGGAACTCAAAAAAGAATGAGGCGCTGGCAAGCGATCTGCTGTGCCGCATCAAGCCTGTGATCAGCGTCGCCGTGGAGGGTGATGAAGGCGCACGAGTCTTCGGCGACCCGGCGCTCGAATATGCGGTGGGGCCGTTCCGGTATCGAGTCAGCGCCGGCTCGTTCTTTCAGTCTTCCCGGTTTCTGCTTCCCGAGTTGGTGAAAGCGGTGACGGGGGATATGTCCGGCGGGCTGGCTCTGGACATCTTTGCCGGCGTGGGTCTATTTGCTTTGTCCCTGGCGCGGCGATTCGAACGGGTGGTGGCTGTCGAGGCCCATTCGGCTTCGGCGAGGGACCTCGAGGCGAATGCGAAGGCCCATGGTTGTGGCAACGTTCGCGTCGTTCACGAAACCGCGAATGATTTCCTGCGACGCTTCGCGCAAACCGAAGCCGATGGGGTGGTTCTCGACCCGCCGCGCGCCGGAGTGGGCGCGACGGCGTTGAAGCCCCTGGTGAATTGCCGTCCCCGGCGAATCCACTACGTTTCCTGCAGCCCGCCCACCTTGGCTCGCGATCTGGCCTATCTTACATCGCGAGGCTACCGGCTCATTTCCGTTGAAATGTTCGACTTTTTCCCACAGACTTACCACATCGAATGCCTCGTGAAGCTGACCCGCACGGACGGCCCGAGTTCCTGAGAAGCCCGTTTCTTGTACTGGCATGTTCCTTTGGCCTGGGGATCGTCCTCGCTCGATCCCGGACCGCCTCGTGGTTGGACATCTCGCTGCTTCTAGCCTCGGCGAGTTTGTGCCTGCTGGCGGGACTCGCGGCTTTGCGCGGAGGATGGACCCGGCTTTCCGCGCTGCTCGCCTTGTTGGGTTTTGTGGCGGCCGGCGCGGCGGCATCATTCCTGTTCCCGTTTCGCTTTCCCTCGAATCACGTCAGCCGCTTGGCGGCGGCGGGTGGCGATCTCGCGGACCCGGTCCGAATCGAGGGCCGGCTGGTTTCCGAACCGCTGCGCACCGATTACGGACAGCAGTTCGATGTGGAGGTGACGCGGATTGAAAGCCTCCGGCACAGTCATGCGGTCACCGGCAAGGTGAGACTGCGCCTCCAGGCGCCGCCCGACCTCGAGAGCCTTTCCGTTGCCGACTCCCTCCACCTCAGTTACGGAGATTCCTTACGCGCCCTGGTATTTCTGCGCAGGCCGCGCGTCTACCGCAACCCGGGAGGCTTTGATTTCCAGCGCTGGATGGAATCCGTTCAGGACGTCACCTGGGTGGGCACGATCAAACATCCGCTTCTGGTGGAGAAGCTCCGGGATCGAAACACCCCGGGGATCGGGAAAGTGATCCAGAAGACGCGCCGGCGCCTGCTCGAAGCGATCGACCGGATGTATCCGCCCTGGGCGGCGGAGGGGAGATACGGCTCGGTACTCAAGGCGACCTTGCTCGGCGACCGCTCCTCGCTCGATTCAAAAACCATCGAGGATTTCCGCCGCAGCGGGCTTTACCACCTTCTGGTGATTTCCGGTCTTCATGTGGGATTGCTGGCCTTGCTTGCGGCGGTTCTCCTGCGTCAGTTCCCCATCAACGAATTCTGGAGGTCGGCGCTGGTGCTCGTGGTCTTGTTCGGGTACACGTTGCTGATCGAGCAGCGTGCGGCGACGCAGCGCGCCACGCTGATGATCTTCGCGTACGTACTGGCGCGACTTCTTTATCGCGACCGCTCGGCGTTGAACGCCATCGGCATTGCGGGGCTGATCCTGTTGGTCCAACGGCCGGCGTGGCTGTTTGAATCGGGATTCCAGCTTTCCTTCAGTGCCGTGCTGCTGATTGCGGGGCTGGCGCTGCCCGTGCTCGAACACACCACGGAGCCTTTTCGCCGCGGCCTGCGGGAGCTGGCAGACGTGGGCCGGGACTTGCGGCTGCCGCCGCGCGTCGCCCAATTTCGCCTTGACCTCCGGGGCCTCGCGGGCTGGCTTCGGAAGAGATTCCGCAAGCTTTCCCGGCATCCGGCAACCGCTTCCTGGCTGGTGAGCGCGCCCGTGAGCGCGGCGTTGTGGGCGGCGACCGTGCTGGTCTTTTCCGCCATCATCCAACTCGGGTTGCTGTTGCCCATGGCGGAGAGCTTCCATCGCGTGACGTTTGCGGGAATCGGTCTGAACGCCCTGGCGACTCCTTTGCTGACCCTGCTCCTGGCCCTTGGAATTCCGACGGTGATGCTTGCCGTGATGCTGCCGGCGCTCGCGGTCTGGCCGGCCAAGGTTCTGGGGATCGTCGCCGGCGGTCTTCTCACCCTGACCGACCTTCACGGCCTGCCGGCCTGGCTGTCGTATCGGATCCCCGAGCCGCCGGCGTGGGTCTCGTGGGGTTTTGTCCTGTCACTGGTGATGGCGGCCCTCACCATCGGACGATTCCGCCGCAGCTTTCGGGCCTCGGCGGTTGGCGCGGTGTTTTTCGTTGTGCTGATATCGGTCCATCCCTTCGCGCCGCGCCTGCCTCACGGAGCGCTGGAGGTGACGGCCCTCGATTGCGGCGAAGGCGACTCTTTCTTTCTGGTCTTTCCCGACCGCACCACCATGCTGATTGACGGCGGGGGCGGCCCCGCGGGCAGCGGCCGCGAAGGCACACTTCGAGGGCGTCGCTGGGACGCGGGTGACTCCATTGTCTCTCCTTACTTGTGGTCGCGCGGAGTGAAAAAGATTGACGTGGTGGCGCTCAGCGACTCTCATGGAGACCATGTGGGCGGCCTGGCGACGGTATTCAAGAACTTTCGGGTGGGGGAATTCTGGCACGGCTCGAATGCGCCCACGCCCGGTTACGAAGCGCTGCTCGAGCAAGTCTGGGCGCGCGATATTCCCGACAGAAGACTGGTGGCGGGCGATGTCATCCTGCTCGGCGGCGCCAAGATCCAAATCCTCTGGCCGCCCGCGCAACCATCAACTCCAGGCGGCGGTTCTCAGGACGAATCCCTCGTGATGCGCGTCTCGGCAGGCGAAGCGAGCGTCCTGCTTGCCGGCGATATCACGGGTGACGCGCAGCGCGAGCTCCTGGCTTCCGGGAGTTTCATAAGAGCGCTGGCGCTTTTTGCGGCAATTCAAGGGGCAGACTCTTCACTCTTGCCCGAGTTCCTGGCACACGTTTCTCCTCGGGTGGCCATCGCGAGCGCGGATAGCGACACTTCCGATGAGCCGCCGGAAGGGGCGGAGGTCGAGGGATTTCAGCGGCCAGGAGTCCGGATCGTCGACCCCGGCCAGACCGGTGCGGTTACGGTGGAGATCAGGGGTTCTTCGCTCTTCGTTCGGACCTACCGGGATGAACCGCGTGATTGACTGACCGGCGGGAGTGGTTATTCCTCCGAATCCGAGTTGGCTTCCAGGGTGCCATAGAGCGACCGTGAAACCTGGGCGCCGAAAAGGACGACGGCGGAGGAGATATAGGCCCAGGTCATCAGGGCGACGAAAAGGGCGATGGGCCCGTAGACATGGCGGTAATTGAACCGGGGAAGCAAGAGAGTGAAAAGCGATCGCGCCGCTTCCCAGAAAACCGCCGTCACCAGCGCGCTGGGGAAAACCTGGTGAAACCGCAAGCGGGCGTTCGGCAGGCGCTCGAACAACAGGAGGAACATGGCGAAGGTCATGCCAAACGTAATGGCGACGATGAGCGCGTAGTAGGAAAGGTCGATCAAGGCGGCGGGCAGATCGAGCACCTTTTGCCGCAGCCAGTTGTGGATGTACACGTTCACGCCGACCAGCGCCGAAGAGATCAGGATCAGAAATCCCAGAATCACCGCCATCTCCAGGGCCAGAACCCGCTTTCGCCACCAACTGCGCTCCACCTCAATATCCCAGGCGCGGTTGAGGGCCTTTTCCAGGGGCAGGAAGATTCCGGACGAGCTCCAAAGCAGAAGGAGGATGGAAATGACGCTGATGGGTCCGTAGGAGCGCGAAATACTCTGCAGATTCTGAAGGATGAAGTCGGGCTTCATGGGCAGCGCACGGTCCAGGACCACGGCCAGGCGTCCGGCGAGCTCGAGGTGCTTGATATAGATCCCGCTCAGTCCGATGAGGAGGAGAAGAAAAGGAAAGATGCACAACAAGCTGTGATAGGCGATCGAGGCGGAAACCATCAGCGAGTCTTCGTTGATGAAATTCACGAGCGAATCCCCCAGCACCTGGCGAATCCTCCGCCAACGACCGGCCAGCTTGCTCGGGTTCTTGCGCCTCGCCTTTTTGGACATCGGTGGCAAAAGGGAACTTGTGTGCCGGAAAAAACCGGGCGTCGGAAACGTCGCTGCTGAATCGTAGTGCTGCGTTCCCGAAATACGTGATACACGGACACCGCGCATGTCATGCTGAGCGAAGTCCGTCGGCTGACGGACGGAGCGAAGCATCTCGCGTGCATTCAGGCAGTTAACAAACAGATCCTTCGTCCGTCGGCTGACGGACTCAGGATGACGGCCCGCGCCGTGAGTCACTTTCTTGCCTAACGCGGCACTGGCTTATAATAACTGAAAGGGGGCGACGGGGAAGTTTGTTTATCCAAAACGTCCGGGAAAGGGATCGGATGCCCAGCGAGGCGGAAATCCAGGCCGAAGCGCGCAAGGTCCGGCGGCTGCAGATCGTCGTCGATTTGGTGACCCATGTCATCCGGCAGTCCGAAATGCCGTTGGATGAAGCTTCCGAGCTCGTCGCCGCCACGCGCCGTTTCGCCCTCAATCTGTTTCCCGACAAAGCTCATACCTACGACCTCATCTACCAATCGAGATTCCGAAGGCTCCTGGCCGAAAAATACCGCATGGTTTGAGTATTCCCTGTCTCTCTGCGGGCGCTCATTCGGACTGAGAATCGGCGGCGGGCGCGGTGGTTACGGATTTCAAATTTCCGGTGATGGTCCCCACGCCCACCGAGGCTTTGATGCGAAGGGGAAGGCGCTGCTCGTCATCGCTGAACCAGATCTGCATGGTCCCTTTTCGCTTGTAGAGTCCTCCGAAAACCTTCGGCTCCACACGGACCGCGGCGCGGGTGCCCAGGGGCGTCTGAATGCTCTCCCGCTCCTGGACCTCGATGGCGACGTCGTACGTCTTGGCGCCATCATTGATGGGTAAGGTGAGGTGTTCGCCGACGTGCAACGGTCGGCGGCGCACCACATAGAAGGCGGTAATGACGTCGGCCACGCACTCGGGCATCTCGTTCTCTGCGTGCCGGGAAGGGTCGTGGGGTTTTGTGGGATCGCGCTCGTCCCGGATGGCCAATCGCCGGAGCGGATCGAAGACGATGTGCATTTCCCGGTGTCGCCGGCCCTCGTTAATCCACTTCCAGATTCGGCGCGAACAGAGCGTCTGGGGGTTGAAGGTCGAGCGAAACTCGTTGCGGACGTTGAAGAGCAAGTCGACCACGCCCGTGGTCCGAGCCGTGGTAATCACTTCGTAGGCGCCTTGCGAATCCCCTTCCAGCCGCGTGAGCTTGGCCACCACCTGCCCGGCGGGGAAGATGGACCACGTCACGTCATAGGTCAACGTTTCGCCCGGGGCAAAAGGCGCGGGGGGTTCCTCTTGCGGGAGTACTGGGCGCGGGCCGGCGAGCATCACCGCAACCAGACCGGTCAACGCGAGACGAAAGGATCTGCTCATTCCGCTGCATTCGACGCGGGAACGCGGGCTCAGGCCGCCTCAGCCGCATTCACCGCAAAGCCATTTTCAGAATCAGGAACAGAATTCCCGCGGCGTAGCCGATCGCGGCCTGGTACTCGCGATTCTTCCGGTACTGCTCCCAGCGGAAAGCCTCGCCCTCGGGGCGTGGCCCGCGCCGCGTGGAGATGAAAAGCGACACAGCCTCCGCGTAGCGCTCATACGCTTCCCCGAACTGCCGGCGCAAAAAGTCTTCCTCTCGGCGCATCACCGGCCAGTAGATGAGCAAGAAAAAAATCACAAAGGCCGCGGCCAACCACCAACGCCCGCCCGCAATCGCCAAGCCGCAACCCAGCAAGAAGCTTCCCACGTAGAGAGGATTCCGCGTGTAGCGGTAGGGGCCGCCGGTCGTCAGGCTGCGGGACTTGTCGAGATAGCCTGCCGCGCAGGCGCGCAGCAGCAGACCCAGAAAGGCGATCAGCCCGCCGGCCGCCAATAGCGGCAGAGTCGGCTGGCAGAAAACCAGGTAGGCAACACCCAGCAAAAATCCCAGGGGCACCCGCCACCGGGCGGCCCACGCCGCGTAGCCTTTATCCATGTGCCCTCGCCAGGCGTTTGCGGATGGCCTCGACCACCGAATCCACCGTTATTCCCTGCAGATACGCGGGGCGTTCGGCTCGGCGCGTGTAGGTAGTGGGTTCCCGATTCCACAACGTGACGTCATCCTTGGAAAAGGGTCCATTCCTCATGGGGTCTGTGGGGCCGTAGATCGCCACGATGGGCGTTCTCACTGCCGCCGCTAGGTGGAGAGGTCCGGTGTCGCCTCCGAGGAAAAGCTTCGCTCGCTTCACCAAGGCGATGAATTGCAGGATCGTCGTGGGGATGCTTCGAACCCTGGGCGAGCCGGATTGCCGGATAATTCCCCGCATCATCTCCTCTTCGTCCCGAGAGCCCGTCAGAAGCACCTCGCCGGAAAACTCCGGCGGAAGGCGCCGGATCAGGTCCGCGTAGGACTCCGGTGCCCAGCATTTGCTCATCCAGCCGCCACCCGGATTGATGACGATGAACTCGCGTCCTTCGAGCGCCGCAATCTGGCGCCCGATATATTCGTCGTCGGCCGGGTTTTGAGGCAAGGGAAACCGCCAGCCCGCCCTATCCAAGCGGCGAACCTCGAGTCGCTCGACCAGCGCCAAATTCATTTCGATAACGTGCCCACGGCCGCGCGGCGCAACGTGCTCGGTGTAGAAGGCGCCGGCCGCCGGCTCGCGCAGCCAATTTTCGGCGAACCCCAGCCGCACACCCGCCCCGCTCAGCCGGGCGATCAGCGCTGATTTGTAGAGCCCCTGGAAATCGAGGGCGGCGTCGAACCGAGCCTTGCGGAGCGATCGGATGGCTGGAACGATCTCTTCGATGACCGTGGGCGAAGTGAGTTTCCTGCGCCAGGCGAGCGTGTCGAGTTTCACGGCCCGGTGGACGAACGGGTTGCCCTCCAGAAGCGCCGCATAGCGGGATTCAACCGCCCAATGGATTTCCGCCTGGGGGTACGTTTCGCCCAGGGCGGCGACGGCCGGAAGCGCGTGGACGATATCGCCGATCGAGCTGAGACGAATCACCAGAAAACGCTGACGGGGTTCGGGCATTCTGATTCCCGGCACGGAAGGCCGCTTCGGAGGGACCTCGTCAAGCGGCTATCGAGAACGCCTGGCAATCCCTTCCAGGATGTCGCGCGTCGAGTGGCCCTTGGGGTCGCCCACGATGCAGACCGTTCCTCCCAGGCTCTCCATCACCTGGCGCTCGGGGACCGTCTCCGGCGAATAGTCTGTCCCTTTGCACTGCACGTGAGGGCGCAGGTCGCGAAGAATACCTTCCGCGGTCAAATCGTCGAAGATGACGACGTGGTCGACGGCGGCGAGTGCCGCCACCAACTCCGCCCGCGCCCCTTCCAGCAGCAAAGGCCTGCCGGGCCCTTTGAGGCTGGAGACGGCGCGGTCGCTGTTGACGCCCACCACCAGAACGTCCCCCTGCTCTCGGGCTCCCTCGAGGAAGCGGACGTGGCCGACGTGCAGCAGGTCGAAGCATCCGTTGGCGAAGGCGATTCGCCGGCCCTCCCGGCGCAGGCGCTCGCCCAAAGCCACAACCTCAGACCGGGGAATGAACTTGTCTCTCACGCGTTGCGAATGGCCTCCCTCAATTCGCGGGCCGTCAGCGTGGCCGTGCCGCGCTTCATGACCACCAGGCCTCCGGCGCAGTTGGCCAGTTGAGCGGCGTGGTAGAAGCTTGCGCCCGCCGCCAGGGCCAGCGTGAACGCGGCGATCACCGTGTCGCCCGCGCCGGTCACGTCCACGGCTTGGTCGGAGCCGAAGATCGGGAGGTGCAAGGGCTCGCGGCGCGGCTCGAACAACACCATGCCGTCGCGCCCGCGGGTGACGAGCAGCGCCTTGAGCGCTTGTTTGTTCAGGACTCTCCGGCCCAGGCGGTGGAGAAGGTCGCGATCGTTTCCGATCTTGCGATTGAACGCCGCCTCGATTTCGGGTTCGTTCGGCGTCGCCGCGGTGGCGTGCGAGTAGCTCAGCAAATCGAATCGAGAGTCGACGGTCATGGGCAGTGAGGGGCGTCTCGCCAGCCGCCGGAGGAAACGCAACTCTTCGGCGCTCGTCGTCCCGTATCCGTAATCGGAGATCAGAAGAGCCGCCGCCTTGCGAAGCAGCGGCGCCACGCGGGCGCTCAGGCGACGGCGAACCTCCCGGCCCAGCGGCCGCGAAGGCTCACGATCGACCCGCACGATCTGCTGCCGTTGCCAGTGAAGCAGGCCGCCGAGGACGCGCGATTTCGTTGCGGTCACGTGATCCCGCGCGCGGAGAATGAATCGCGTCGGAATTTTCTTCTGCTGGAAGTACCGTATCAAGGCTTCGCCGGCCTCGTCGTCGCCGACGACGCCCGCCGGGATGACTTGCGCTCCCAGGTCCGCCAGGTTGTTGGCGGCGTTCGCTCCGCCGCCGGGGACAATCTGCTTTTCGCGCTGCTTGAGGATCAGGACGGGAGCTTCCCGCGAGATCCGGGCGATTTCGCCGTAGATGAACTCGTCCGCCACAAGATCGCCCAGCAGCACGACCTTCTGAGCGGCAAAGTTCTCGATCGCCGAGAGCAATGCCGACCGGTCTGAGGCGGTGATTTTCATCTGCTTTTGCGCTTCCGCGTGCGCCGCGATGCGGCGGGGGCCGAAGGCGCCGGTTCCGCCAGGATCCTGTTCACCGCCTCCAGCAGGTTTTCCGCGATCAGGTCCGGCATTCGCGGCCATCGGTGGCGGTGATACTCGTACTCTCCGCGTCCGTAGCCGGTCATCACCAGAGCCGTGCGCGCCCCGATGTTGAACCCCAACTGCATATCGCGATAACTGTCGCCGACGACGTAAGAAGATTTGAGATCGATAGGAAATCGTTTCGCCGCCTTCTCCACCATGCCCGGCGAGGGCTTGCGGCATCGGCAATCGACTCGGTAAGTCTTCACCGGCGCGCTGGGGTGATGAGGGCAAAAGTAGAAGGCGTCGACTCGAGCGCCTTGAGTGGCAAGCTGCGCCGCAATCTTGCGGTGAGCCTGCCGCACGAGTTCCTCGGTGAAATACCCGCGCCCCACGCCCGACTGGTTGGTGACCACGATGACCGGGATATCGGCGCGATTGAGCCTGCGGACGGCCTCCGCCGTCCATGGGTAAAGCTTGAGGCGGTCGAGATGATTAACGTACCCAACCTCATCGCAAACCGTTCCGTCACGGTCCAGAAAAACCGCCGCCTTGGCGCGCCCCGGCGCGGCGGACGGCTTTTGTCGCTGAACGCCGCCCGTGCGTTTCTTTTTCTTATCCTTCATGCGTCACACGGAGCTTTCGGACCAGCATCAGCGCGGCCATATAAACGTCGTCCACGGTGAGGCCGTTCATGCACCGGAAATCGATGGGACACTCGCGAAGCCCGCAGGGGCTGCAATCGACGGGGTGATTCACGACCCACGTTCGCGAGCCCACGGGGCCGGTGGCCCGTTCGTCGGTGGAGCCGAAGACGGCCACCACGGGCACCCCCAGCGCCGCCGCCAGATGCATCGGACCCGAATCGTTGGTAATGACCAGCCGGCATTGGGCGAGCGTCGCCATCAACTGGCGCAGGCTGGTATCACCCGCCAGGACCGTTGGGGTATGCTGCATCGCCCGGGCGATCTCCTCCGCCAAGGGTCTCTCCTCGCGGGAGCCGAAGATTAGCACATCGGCGTGAAGTCCTCCAATCAGCCGGTCGGCGAGTTGAGCGAATCGCTGGGCCGGCCATCTCTTTGCCGGCCCGAACGACGCGCCCGGATTCAACCCCACCAGGAAGCGCGGCCCCCCCAGTCCCAGCTTGATCAGATGCCGCGTTGCCCAGGCTTTCTCCGTCTCTTGCACGGCCAGGCGGATTTCTCGCACCGCCTCAGGCTTGTCGGCCAGTCCCGCGCGAAACAGGAGTTGAAGGTAGTACTGCGTCTGATGACCGTAGGCGGCGGGCAGCGGAGGTTCGATGGCGTCGGTCAACAGGCTGCTCCGGCCGTCCCGAGCGTAGCCCACGCGGACGGGAATGCGCGCACACCACGCCATCCAGGCGGCGTGGAAAGCATTCTGAAGAAGAATAGCCAGGTCGAATCGTTCCGCGCGCAGCGTCTGAACCAGCTTCCAAAAGCCCCCCGGACCGCGATGGCGACCCTCCGGGCTGTAAACAATCTGCCGGCTGACGGCCGGGTGATGCCAATACAGTTCGCCGACCCAGGATTTCGCCACCACCACGATCTCCGCTTTGGGGAAACGCGCTCGAAGGGTTTCCAGCGCCGGGAACGACATGACCGCGTCGCCGATCCAGTTGGTGGCGCGGACCATGATCTTTTGCGGGTCGGCCCGTCCGTCAACTGACGGACTGGCGAGATTTGCCCCGGATGTCACCGCTCGCCCCCTCGCGCGGCTTGCAAAGCTGAGAGAAGAGTCTTTTCAAAGGCGTCCGCCTCGACGATTTCCGTTCGAGTGACGCATGCCAGGATGGGAATCTCCGATTCCAAGCTCGAGGGAAGGTTCATGACATCCTTTTCCGTCGTCACCAGGACGGCGGCGCCGAGCTCCCGCGCCCGCTCTTTGAGCCGTCGCAGGTCCGCCGGAGTGTAAACGTGATGGTCGGGAAACGAAATCTCCGTCACCACGCGAAAATTCCACTGGCGGAGGTCCGCGAAAAACCCTTTCGGATTCCCGATTCCGCAGAAAGCCGCCACCGGCTTGCCCTCGGAGCCTTGCCAAGAATACGCTGTTCCGCTCCGAGCTTCCACCAGGCGGCAGAAGACGGTCCGGGCGTGGAAGATCGCGGCTTGCGGGTTGAGCGCACGGACGCGTTCCTCCAGAGGGCGCGGGTCTCCCAGCTCGACTCGCGTCAGCACCACCCAGTGCGCTCTCGCCAGCGCCGACAAGGGCTCACGCAATCGGCCGACCGGGAGCAACGCGCGGTCCGACAATTCCTGAGTGACGTCGAGAACCACGACGTCGAGGTCGCGCGCCAGCGCCAGGTGCTGGAACCCATCGTCCAAGATATGGACGTCCACCTCGAATCGCTCTTCGGCGAGGCGGCCGGCGCGGAAACGGTTCGCTCCGATAGCGATGGGCACGCCGGGCAAGGAGCGCGCCAGCAGCGCGGGCTCGTCGCCCACTTCGCGGGGGTCGGCGGCGCGCCCAGCCTTTGGCTCGAGCAGGACGATTTCCGGCCCGGGTCTTCGCGCATATCCTCGGGTGAGAATCCCGGGTTTCCAGCCCTTGAGCTGTAACCGCTCCGCGACATACCTGACCAGAGGAGTCTTTCCCGCTCCACCCACCGTCAAGTTCCCGACACTCACCACCGGCCGCGACAAGCGGCGAGTCTTGAGCCACCCTCGGCGATAGGCGGCCGCGCGCAGCGCCACGCCCCATTTGAAACCGGCAGCCATTGGCCAAAGCATGCGATTCACCGTGCCACGCTCCTCGGTGGGGTGGAAGCGTTGCCGGCAGAGCCCTCTCCCAACCATTCTTTCAAGTGGTCAAGGACGCGCGCCGTAGCGCCCGATTCCTGATCGATTACGCGCCTCGCGGCATCGCCCAATTGGTGGCCTCGGCCGGGATTCTCAACGAGCTCAACGACCGACCGGGCCAGCTCGTCAGGAGCGCGGATTTGTATTGCTGCGCCCGCCTGCAAGAATAGCTCCGCCACGTCACGAAAGTTTTCCATGTGCGGCCCGAACACGATCGGCTTACTCCAGAAAGCTGGCTCGAGCAGGTTGTGGCCTCCTGTGGGAACCAGGCTTCCGCCCATGAAGACCACGTCCGCAACGCCGAAGATTCCCGCCAATTCACCGACGGAGTCAAGAAGCAGGACCTCGGGTGCCGCGAGCTGCGAAGCCATCCTTCCCTGATCCATCGCCAATTCCGTCCTGCGCACGAAGGGCAATTGGCTGCGAGCCAGCAATTGCGACACGGTTTCGAAACGCGCCGGGTGCCGCGGCGCCAGAATCATCAGAGCCTGCGGAGCCCGGCGGCGGACCTCCCGCCAGGCAGGGAGGAGCAACTGCTCCTCACCCGGCATGGTGCTGGCGGCCACAAAGACCGGGCCGCGCGGCGCGATTCGCAGGGCCCCGATCAGCAGTTTCGCCAGATCGCCGGTTTCGGGCGGCGAAGCATCGAACTTCAAGTTTCCCGCTGCCAGAACCCTTTCGGGGTTTGCGCCCAAGCCCAGAAACCTCTCAACATCCCCCGGCGATTGGGCAAAAACGCGGTCAACATTCTCGAGCACGCGACGCATGAACGAACGCACCCGCCGGTACCGGGGATAGGAGCGGTCGGAAAGCCGGGCATTCACCAAAACGACCCTTGCTCCCGATGCCTGAGCCGCGCGCGTGAGATTGGGCCAGAGCTCGGTCTCGACAATCAGCAGCAAGGAAGGCCGGATGTGATTCAAGGCGCGCCTCACCGCGAAAGTCCAATCCAGCGGCAGGAAGAACCGTCCCGCAACTTCCGGCAACCGTTTTTCACCCGCCTCGCGTCCCGCCGGCGTCACGTGGCTCAAGAAGATTTTGCGCTCCGGGTACCGCTGGCGGAGGGCGCGCACCAGACCCGCGACCGCCAGCGTCTCTCCAACCGAAACCGCGTGGACCCAAATGGCCGACCGTTGCGCCTGCCGGAAGGTCTCCGGCAGGTGCCCGAATCTTTCCTTCCACCCGGCCCCGGAAATGATCTTGCCGCGCAACCGCCAGAGGTAGTACGGGGCCGTCAGAATCACGCCGAGGCTGAACAACAAGCTGTAAATCAGAAACATCGCGGGACAGGGATTAAGGAGGCTCACTGAACAGGAGCGAAACCACAAAGGATTATAAGCGGATTCCGTAGGACGGGCAACTTTGGATAGTGGGCCAGTTGACGAGACCCAGACTTCGGGACAGGAATCCGGCGAATCGGCCGACGATGCAACTCGCCAATCCCTAACACTGCGGCGTCTATACGGATTTATCCGACCCAGAGGGGCACTTTCCGAGAAGCCGACTACCCGGCCAAGTCACCGCCGACGCCGGGTAGCGCAAGGCTCGCATTCCAGCCCGTCAGCTGACGGACGGCTTTTCCAGTTCCTTTCGAAAGACGTTGAAGGGCCCGAGGGCGGGCCCTGCGCTACACCCTGGGATAGTCTCCGAGTCGGCGACCATTCGTCCAGAAGTGGTCCAACGCGCGGCGGAGCGATGGCTAACGAGCCTGGGTCGCCACTTCTACGGCTAGGGTAGGGTTTCCGGTCCAGTGGCGCCCTGCTGCTCAAAAGGTGGTAAGATTTCTTCCGGGCGCGCCGTCACTCGGGCGGAACCAGCGCGCGGCTTCTGCGGGGCCCTGGTCCTGGCAGTAAGTAGCGCGGACCTGATTTGTAGGTCCACGGTTCTTTCAGCAAGAAAGGCGCAGACCTGTAGAGCAAGTCTACCCTACACGCTGCGGATGCCCGTATCCGGCGAAGCATGGAGGATTAGGCAAGGCCACCGGCCAGCCTAAACAAGAGTTTAGACACACTCTTCGCGAGCTTCCGGCTTACAGTTGCGGTACCGTAAGGAGTGAGATGGCTGTACCCAAACTTCTTGTTACACGTTCGGATGAGGTTATGAGCGGCGCCGTCGTCTTTGCGGGCACCCGGGTGCCGGTGCAAACGCTTCTCGACTACCTCCAAGAAGGGGATACGCTCGATGATTGTCTTGGAGGACTTTCCGACGGTGAGTCGCGAGCACGCGGTCGTTGTTCTGGAGTTGGCCAAGCAAGCGCAGAGTTCGGCTTTTTCGAATCCGTCAGCTGACGGACGGTTCTTTCGGTCAGGAGAGCCGCAGAGTTTCTGAGACGCGAAACTCTGCGCTTGTATCTACCCGCTCCGAAAGTAAGTAATCCCGGAAGAGCGGCGCCAGAACAAGAACCCTGAGAAGGGGCTGCCCATGGACGCAGTTGTCCTCATCGACAATGACATCGCCCAGCGCACTGCCGTCGAACACGCTTTGCGCTCGGCGGGGTATGACGTCTTCACCGCCAGTGACGGCGTCACGGGGCTGGAGTTGGTGCGCGAGAAGCGCCCGCCAGTTGTGGTTACGGAGATTATGCTGCCGGGGATGCACGGTTTCGCGCTGTGCCAGGCAATCCGCAGCGACCCGGCATTGCGCCACACCTGCCGGATTATTGTCGCTTCGTCGAAGTCCTACCCGACCGACATCAATAAGGCGCTGGAACTCGGAGCGATTTCATACTTGGTGAAGCCCTTTCCAGCGGAGCATCTCGTCGCCGAGGTTCGCAAGGCGACGGCGAGAGCGCCCACGCCTGCCAACGAAGTTTCCCGCCTGGCTGCGCTTCAGGGCTACAGAGTCCTGGACACGGCGCCGGAGCCGCTCTTCGACGGCCTCACCTATCTCGCCTCAGTGCTCTGCGGGACTCCGGTCGCCCTCATCAGCCTGATAGATTCCGACCGGCAATGGTTCAAATCCAAGGTGGGCACGGAACTTCAAGAGACGGCTCGCGACCTCGCCTTTTGCGCCCACGCCATCATGCAGCCGGATGTCTTCATCGTGCCTGATGCCAGCAAGGACGAACGGTTCGCCAGGAATGTGCTGGTAGCACTCCAGCCCAAAATCCGGTTCTATGCGGGGGCTCCCCTGATCACACCCGGGGGAGAAGCGGTCGGGACATTGTGCGTCATCGACATAGTTCCGCGTCAACTGAGCCTCCCTCAGAAGGAGTGCTTGAGAGCCATCGCCCGGCAAGTGCAGGCGCTGTTCGAGCTGCGGCGCGAGCTGGCGGAGCTAAAGGAGCGAGTCGGAAAGCCCACGAAAACCTGATCCCCGCGCGAGGCGCGTAATGCCGAACACCGATCCGAATACCAATGTCTCAGCGACCCAACCTCCCGCCGTGGTCGTGAAGTTCTGGGGCACGCGGGGCTCCATCGCCACTCCCGGCCCCGGAACCATGCGCTACGGAGGCAACACTTCGTGCGTCGAAGTGCGCACGGGCGGAACCATTCTTATGCTCGATTGCGGCACCGGCGCGCGCGAAATGGGAATGGCGCTGATGAAGGACTTTCGCGGGCAGCCGCTCGACATTCACCTGTTCGTCAGCCACACACACTGGGACCACATCCAGGGCTTCCCCTTCTTTGTGCCCGCCTATTTCCCTGGAAATCGCATCACCATTTACAGCCTGCGCGGCGCCGACAAAAGTCTGGAGAAAATCTTCACTGGGCAGATGGATGCCAGCTATTTCCCCGTTGAGCTTTCCGATCTGAAGGCACACCTGGAATTCGTGGAACTGCAAGAGACGGTCGAAATCGGCCCCGTCAAGGTCGCGCATATCTTCATCAATCACCCCGGCATGGCGGCCAGTTTTCGCGTCGATGCAGGTGGCAAGTCCGTCGTCTATACCACCGACCACGAGCCCTATTCCCTGCTGCTCGGTGCGAACGATTTCAATCGCGACAAGGACCTCCAGGTTACAGAATTCGCGCGCGGCGCTGACCTCTATATTCGTGAGGCCCAGTACACCGACGAAGAGTACCCCGGCAAGCGCGGCTGGGGGCACTCGACTTTTTCGGAAGTGTTGGACGCGGCCCAGCACGCCGGCGTCAAACGCCTCGCCCTATTTCACCACGACCCCATGCACGACGACAACACCCTCGACCACATCCTCGCCGCTTGCCACGCCCGAATGAAAGAACGCGGCATGACATTCGAGTGCTTCGCCGCCACCGATAACCAGCAAATTATCCTGTGAGGTTAGATTAGCCCACGGCGCGGGCCGAGGTCGAGGCCGCAGAACACAATGTAGACTCGACGCGCATCCGTGTCGCGCTGCGCGTCACGGAAGCTTACCTGAAAGTTCTGGGCGAGCAGCAATCCATTAAGGTCACCGAACAGGCTTTGCGAGAGCGTCAGGAAGTGTTGCAGAAGGGCCAGGAGTTCTATCAAGTTGGGCTGAGCTCAAAGCTCGACGTGGACTTGGCCCAGGTTGCGGGTGGCGCGTACATTAGTCTTTCATGTATGCGCCCATCAGCAAGGGGCAATAAACTGCTCGGGTGTCCCGCACCGTCCCGCTGGTGTCCTGGTTGCGCAGTGTTGATCTATCTGGCCGGTACGGCCCTCTTCTGACGTTGGCGGTCACTTAGCTGTGAAGTCGCCAAATCGTAGATGCGGTCCGCGCTGTCAACTTGGCGATTGTGCCTGGATGACGGCGCACTCGGAACCCGTCAGCTGACGGGTTGCCACTTTCTGGGCAGCGGGGCGCCACTGGGCCGGATAACGCCCTTTGCGGAAAGTGGGCCACCGAATGGCGCGAAAATGCGATTACTCGCGAAAAGTCGACTAGCATCTATCGATGGCCTTGGGACGCTGGCTGAGTGGATCATTGTCCAGAACGGCTATCGGGGAAATTGTCCCACTACCCAACTTTGTCCACGGCGTGGAAGGGCTCCCACCAGATTTGCCCGACTCCCCCGGCAGCCACAAAATCAAACGCTCTTCGGTTGTAGTCGAAGCAATCCACCGGGATTATAATGCGCCTGCTTCACCCAACCTGACCGACGAGGCCCCGTCCGGCCCCGCCACCCTCCGAGGGAGGGACTGTCTTGTGACCCAGCTGCGGTTTGCGATGTTCGGGGCAGGGTTCTGGTCGCGTTTTCAGCTTGCCGCCTGGCGCGAACTGGAAGGCGCTGAGTGCGTTGCTTTGTGCGACCCCGCCCGCCCCAAAGCGCAAGCGCGCGCCCGCGAGTTTGAAGTGCCCGGCGTCTACGACGATCCGCGGGAACTTTTCCGGCGGGAGAAACTGGATTTCGTCGACGTCGTCACCACTCCCGAGACGCACAGCGAGCTTGTCCACCTGGCGGCCGCGCACAAGGTTCCGGTGATTTGCCAGAAGCCCATGGCCCTCTCTCTTCAAGAGGCGGAGCGGATGGTCGAGACGTGCCGCGAAGCCAGGGTGCCTTTCTTCGTCCACGAGAACTGGCGCTGGCAGACGCCCATCCGGCAGGTCAAGCAGATCCTCTCGGAAGGACGGATTGGGCACCTGTTCCGCGCCCGCATTGACATGCTCTCGGGCTTTCCGGTTTTCAACAATCAGCCTTTCCTGAAAGATCTGGAAGAGTTCATCCTCACGGACCTCGGCACTCACATTCTGGACACGGCGCGCTTTCTCTTTGGCGAAGCCGAGAGTGTGTATTGCCAGATCCATCGAATTCACTCCGATATCAAAGGCGAGGACGTGGCAACGGTGATGATGAAGACGGGAGACGGCGCCACCGTCCTGTGCGAATTGGCCTACGCCGGGAATTGGCTCGAACATGACCGGTTCCCGGAGACCTACGTCTTCGTTGAGGGAGATCAAGGATCTCTCGAACTCGGTCCGGACTTTTGGATTCGAGTGACCACCCGGGATGGAACGCACGCCAAGCGTTACCCACCACCCAGCTACGCGTGGGTTGATCCCGCCTATGCCGTGGTTCAGACCAGCATTGTTCCCTGCCACGAGAACATCCTCCAGGCATTGCGTGGCCAGGGGCGGGCGGAAACGACAGGAGAGGATAACTTGAAGACGCTGCGGCTGGTCTTTGCGTCCTACCACTCGGCGCGCAGCGGCCAGGCGGTGCGGTTGAAGTGAGCCCGCGGCCAAGCGCCGTGACGGAAACCTTGGATTACCGAGCTGCGAGGTCTGAGATCTTCTCTCGGCGCAAAATGAAGGAGGGAGTTCGATGCCGTCTATCCAGCTCTGCTTGTTTGCTTCGACGCCGGAGATGGCCGAGCTCAATTTCCTGGTCAAGGTGCTCACCGGAACGCCGGAAGAGCTGGCGCGGCGAGCTGTAGCCTGGGGCTACGATGGAATTGAGTTCATGCCCGATCCGGAGCGCGTTCCTGAGCCGGGTGAGCTGGAGAAGGCTCTCAAAGCAGCGGGAGCGGTGATGCCCGTGGTCAATACCGGGCGGATGGCGCCGCAGGGGATGGCTCTGCTCCACGAAGAAGCTGCGACCCGCCGGCGGTCCATGGAGGCGTTCAAGAGGATGGTCGACTTCGCCGGAAACTTCGGAGCGCGCGTGGGCTTGGGGGTGGCTCGCGGCCCGGGCATCCCGGGAGCCGGCCCTGAGGAGATGGAGCGGATGGCCGATCAAGTTTTCCGCGAACTGGCGGAATACGCCGAAAAGGCTCGCGCGGTGATTATGCTCGAGCCCGCCGACCCCGGTGTGACGAGTTACATCAACACCGTGGACGAAGCCATGGCCTGGGTCGAACGGGTTGGCAGCCCCGCCTTTGGCGTCATGCTGGATACCTACCAGCTTGCCGAGGCCGAGCCCTCGATTGAGCACGGAATTCGCGCGGCTCGGGGTCGGGCGAATCATATCCATCTCTACGATCCCAGCCGCTGGCCGCCCGGAGTACTTCCTGACAAGGATCGTCTGGATTGGACTCATCTGGCGCGCGTCCTGCGAGAAGAGAGATTCAGCGGATCGGGTTCGGTGGTTCTTGCCCCGGAAGGCGACGCGGAGCAGGCGGCTCGAAAGGCCGCGGAATTCTTGAGACGGCTTTTGGCTGGCTAGTGCCGTTCCAACTTTTTCGGCCTAATGCGGTGAGGAGTAACCGCAATCCGCCAACTGGCGGACCGAGACCTTGCGATGTCCGTCAGCTGACGGACACATTAAGTTGGAACGGCACTAGCGACAGACCGAGAAGAGGCTGGGCAATGGCCGCGTAGGTGCGACATGAGTCTCCAAGGGAAAGTAGCCATGGTTACGGGAGCCGGCCGCGGGATCGGGTGGACGATTGCACGAGTCCTGGCGGAGCAAGGCATGGCGCTTGCCGTAAACGACGTCCAGGCAGAGCTCGCGCTCGGCTCTGCACGGGAATTACGGTCGAAGGGTTTTCGGGCAATGGACTCCCCGGCTGACATCACCGACCGCGCCCAGGTGGAAGCCATGATGGAGCGGGTGGAAGCCGAGCTGGGACCACTCTGGCTGCTCGTGAACAACGCGGGCGTCTACTTCTCGGCGCCAACGGCGGAAATGAGCGAAGAGGACTGGGACAAGGCCTTCGCCGTGGACGCCAAAGGTGTTTTCCTGTGCTCGCAAGCCGCCATCCGGCGGATGATCCCCCGGCGCAAGGGGCGGATCGTGAACATCTCCTCCATCGCCGGCGTGATCGTGCGGACCAACCAGATTGGCTACTGCTCGGCAAAGGCGGCCGTGGTGCATTTTTCCCGCTGCCTGGCTGTGGAGATGGCCCCTCACGGCGTTACGGTGAACTGCATTTGTCCCGGCATGACCCGCACCGAGATGCTCGTCCAGGGAGCTCGCGAGCGGAAGATGAACCTGGAGGCCATGACGGCCCGGATTCCCGCCGGCAGGATGGCCCTGCCCGAGGACCATGCGAACCTCGTGGCCTATTTCGCGTCTGAGGAGGCGGGTCACGTGACGGGTCAGGTCGTGTGCGTGGATGGCGCGCAAAGCCTGTTCCTGCCGCTGGTGGCTGATTAGCTCCCAAGCGCCCGCGGATGTCGCCTCCACCCCTCGACGGTCCGTGCGCGAAGGTCATAGCGTTTGAAGGCATCGCTGCCGGGAGAATGATTGGAAATCAAAAATGCTTGCGACAGAAAAGGCGCGATGTTTCACGGGAGTCGTTTTGGGACTTGTCGTGTCCCTGCTGAGCGTCTCGACCCGGGGAGACTTCTGCTTGACCGGGAGAGTTCCTCCCACGCGGGCGACGGCCGCCGAATCTTCCATCGCTTCCCGTCATCCGAGGGAAAGCAACATGCTGCCCAGAAACGTCCTTTACTACGGAAAGGATGAATCCCTCCCCGCGCGGCAACAATTGCGCGCCGGTCCGCTGACCCTGCTCTTCGAAGAAGGAGGGCTGCGCTACATTCGCCTCGGCGACAGGGAGATTCTGCGGCGGATCTATGTTGGCGTCCGCGACCGGAACTGGGGCACGGTGCCCGCGGCAATTTCCAACCTGCGCGTGGACCAGACAGCGGATAGCTTTGAAATCTCCTACGACGCAGAAAACAAACAGGGAGATATCGACTTTGCCTGGACGGGAAGGATCAGGGGAGATGCCGAAGGGAAGATTGAGTTCAGCATGGACGGAAAAGCCCGCTCGACCTTCTGGCGCAATCGGATCGGCTTCAACGTGCTTCATCCCATTCGCGAGTGCGCAGGTCAAGAGTGTGAGGTCGAGAAGGTGGACGGGTCAGTGGCGAGGTCGGAATTCCCTCGCTTCATCTCTCCTCAGCAGCCTTTTCGGGACATGCGGGCGATCTCGCATCAGGTTGTCCATGGTGTCTGGGCCGAGGTGCGCTTCGCCGGGGACGTTTTTGAAATGGAAGACCAGCGGAATTGGACCGACGCCTCTTACAAAACCTATTGCACACCGCTGAGCTTGCCGTTTCCGGTGGAAGTCAAGGCGGGCACCAGAATCTCTCAATCGGTTTCATTGAGCCTCAAGGGAAAAGTCCCGCGCGTGCAGCCGGAGTCGCCGAGCGGCAGGGTGACTGTGTCGTCGAGGGATATGCGGCCCATTCAGCTTCCCCGCTTGGGCGTCGGCGTGGCAAGCCACGGTCAGCCGCTCAGCCGGACAGCGCTGGCGCGGCTTCGGGCGCTGAAGCTGTCGCATTTGCGGGTTGATCTGAGATTGTCTGACCCGAGGTACGAATCCGACTTGCGCCGGGCGGCGATGGAGTCAAGGTCGCTCGAGGTGCCGCTCGAGATCGCGCTGATCCTCTCCGACGAGGCGGACAAGGAGCTGGCCGAATTGCACGCTCGGCTCGAGGAAATCAAACCGGACGTCTGCACCTGGCTGGTCTTTCACACCGCGGAGAAATCAACAACCAAGAAATGGGTCGACCTCGCTCGAATATGCCTGTCCGGGTACAGCCCCAAGGCGAAATTCGGGGCGGGCACGAACGCGTATTTTGCCGAACTGAACCGCGGGCGACCCGGGCAGGACTGGGCGGATTTGGTGAGCTACTCGATCAATCCGCAGGTCCATGCCTTTGACAACGCCTCGCTGGTGGAGTCGCTCGAAGCCCAGGCCTCCACGGTCGAAAGCGCCCGCCAGTTTCTGGGAGGACTTCCCATCGTGGTAAGCCCTGTTACCCTGAAGCCGCGTTTCAACGCCAATGCCACAGGGCCTGAACCGGAACCGGCGCCCGGCGAGCTACCGTCTCAGGTTGATGTTCGCCAGATGTCGCTCTTCGGCGCTGGCTGGACGCTCGGTAGTATCAAGCACCTGGCGGAAAGCGGTGTTGCCAGCATGACCTACTACGAGACCACCGGATGGCGAGGAGTCATGGAGAGCGAGCAGGGCTCGGCGCTGCCGGAGAGGTTCCGTTCTCTTCCCGGCGCCGTTTTTCCGCTCTACCACGTTCTGGCAGACGTAGGCGAATTCGCCGAGGGCGGCGCGGCTGTTTCAACTTCCAGTGCTCCGCTCAGAGTCGCAGGCCTGGTCCTCCACCAGGGGGGCCGGACTCGAATCCTGCTGGCCAATTTTGGATCGGAGCCGCAGAAGGTGCGGGTGTGGTGCACAAGCCTGGGGAAAACCGTGCGGGTGAAGCAGCTCGACGAGAGCAACGCCGAAGCGGCCATGACATCGCCGGAGTCGTTCCGAGCCGAACCGGGCCGCGCCATCGAGGCGCGCGAGGGCGAGGTGGAATTGAGCTTGGCCCCTTACGCCATCGCACGGATTGATTCCGTTTCACAGGGCCCACCATGAGCGCTTCACGCGCACCCTCGGTCTCAGGGTTTGCGCTCGAGGTCAACGATTGGCGGGCAAGCGTTTTGCCCGGAGCTTCATGTGAGGAGGGACGGCCATGACTACAGTTGCGTTGTTTGGCGCCGGGGGGAGCATGGGCACGCGCGTGGTTCGAGCGCTGAAGAACGATCCTGACTATCGGCTCTTGTGCGTTGAGCCGAGCGAAGCGGGGCAGGCGCGACTGCACGAGGCCGGCGTTGCCTCAGTGTCGGGTGAGCAGGCTGCGCGTGAGGCGGACGTGGTGATCCTTGCCGTGCCCGACGTGCTGGTCGGACGCATCGCGGGCGAGATTGTGCCCACGCTGCGCAGTGGAGCGTTGGTGATGTGCCTCGATCCGGCGGCGCCCCACGCGGGAAGGCTGCCAGCACGCGAGGACATCTCATATTTCGTCACTCACCCTGCCCATCCGCCGGTGTTCAACGACGAAACGGACCCGGAAGCGCGCCGGGATTTCTTCGGGAGCGGAAAAGCCAAGCAGGCCATCGTGTGCGCCCTCATGCAGGGGCTGGAAGAGGATTACAAGAGAGGCGAAAAGATTACGAGCAGAATCTTCAGCCCAATCCTGCGGTCTCACCGCGTCACCGTCGAGCAGATGGCGATGCTCGAGCCGGCTCTTTCGGAGACCGTCGCGGCCACTTGCCTCACCGTCATTCGCGAAGCCATGGATGAAGCGGTTCGCCGCGGCGTTCCCGCCGAGGCCGCCCGCGACTTTCTGATGGGCCACATCAACATCGAACTGGCCATCGTCTTCAACGAGATTGACTGGCAATTTTCCGCGGGCGCCAAGAAGGCCATCGAGGAAGCCAAGAAGAAAATGTTCCGGCCCGACTGGAAAGACGTCTTCGAACCCGAAAGCATCCGCGAAAGCGTGGCCACGATCACTGGAGGCAAAGCGGCGTGAGCTATCGACTTCCGTGACAGCGGAAGCCGCGGCCTCCGTCTCTCTCGGTGGGAGCGACGCGTTCTGTGATTGACCGCGGATCCTGACCTCTCAAGATATCTGAAGTCCCTGAGGAGGGCCCTTGAGCACCGCAATAGGCTGGGGGATTGCCGGCGTGCTGCTCGGCGGTTTGCTGAACGGCAGTTTCGTTTTACCCATGAAGCGGCTTGTGGCCTGGCGTTGGGAAAATACCTGGCTCGTCTTCTCGGTAATGGGATTGATCGTCGTCCCCTGGGTTGTGGCGGTGGCCACGGTGGCGGGGCTTGGGAGCATCATCCACCAGACCTCATGGCCGACCCTCGCGAAGATTCTGATATTCGGGTTCGGATGGGGA
>DATKYV010000353.1:0-13393 GCA_035528275.1 Terriglobia bacterium
AGAACAAAATCGATTTCCGCCGCCCGCTGGGAATAGATCTCGCAAGCTCGCGCGCCGTCCTCCGCCTTCACGACCTGGTAGCCGAGAGCGTTCAAACCCTCCTCGGCGAAGGCGAGAATCAAAGGCTCGTCGTCGACCACGAGCACGGTCCCGGCCCCTGGTTCGACGGCCTCCTGGCTCTTGGCTTCGGCCCTTACTTCATCCGGACTCATGAGGGGCAGATGAACCGTGAACTCCGAGCCGTGCCCAACTTCGCTGGTCACCCGAATGAAACCGCCATGGTTGTTGACGATGCCGTAGACCACCGCCAAGCCCAGTCCTGTCCCCTTCCCCGGGTCTTTGGTTGTGAAAAACGGTTCGAAAATCCTCTCCAGAACCTGGGAAGCTATCCCGCTTCCCGTGTCCTTAACGACGATCCGCACATACGGCCCAGGAGGGCATTGCGTCGGCAGCACCGTTTCGCCCTCACGGAGGGTCACCGGCGCCGCATCCAGGGTCAACGTCCCCCCTTCGAGTATGGAGTCCCGCGCGTTGATGCAAAGATTCAAGAGGGCCTGTTCGAGCTGGCCCGGATCGCCTTTGACGAAGCAGGAGGCAATCGAGAATCGTGTCTCGACGCGGATGCGCCGATCGAAGGTTTCGGTGGCCATTCTGACCACGCGCCCCAGGATCTTTTCAATAGCCGCGGCCTGAGGTTGGTATTTACCGCGTTGCGCGAAGCTGAGGAGTTGGCGGGTGAGACTGGCGGCACGTTCGGCCGACTGCTCGATCATCTTGATGGGTTCATAGACCGGATCCTGGGGGGAAAGACGAAGGCGCAAGAGCGAAGCAAAACCCATGATTACTCCAAGCACGTTGTTGAAGTCGTGCGCCACTCCGCCCGCCAAGGTGCCGATCGCTTCCATTTTCTGGGAATGAAGGAGCTGTTCCTGGAGCTCCGCGCGCTCGAGTTCGGACCTCTTCTTGTCACTGACGTCTTGAATGATCGCCAGCGTGAAGTTCGGATTCCCCGCCGCGTCTCGGAGGGGCGAAAAAGCGGCTTGGCACCACAGCGGCTCGCCGGATTTCTGAAGCAACCGCATCTCCACGGTAAAGCGGGAGAGCTTCCCCTCCAGCATGAGCCGGAGATTCTCCTTGCCGCTTTCCCGGTCTTCAGGATGCGCGAGATCGGCGTAGTGCTTGCCCCGAAAATCGGCCGCCTCATAGCCGAGCATCCGGGCGAGCCCCAGATTCGCCAAGGATAGCTTGCCGTCCAGATGGAACAGCGCCACGCCCAAATGCCCTTGCTCGAAGATAGACCGAAATCGTTCCTCGGAGGACAGGAGCTTGCGAGAGAGCTCACTCCGTTCGATGGCGAACGCGACCTGGAATGCACACTGATCGACAAGTTTGCGCGTTACGGCGCGGATGCCGTCGGGTCGGTCCGATTCGACGTCCAGAACTCCAACGACGTTCGATCCCGCGCAAAGGGGCGTTGCGTACTCGGACTTGACCTTGGGATCGGGACGCGATTGCCGCGGGTCTTTCTCCACGTCGGGGACGTAGGCCGGTTCTCCCGTTCGTGCCACCCAAGAGGCCAGACCCGGGCCGTCGAGATCCATATTGGGGAGCGGGTAGGCCGCTTCGGAAGCGCTGCGGGCCACGCAGCGCAAGGCTTGCTCGTCCGGCTCCAACACGAAAACCGAGGCGCTGTTGAGCCGGGTTCTTTCCCTCAATCGTGATACGATTTGTCCCAGAGCCGCCTCGACGTCGCCCGTCGCCATCAGGATTTCGTTCACCTCAACCAGTAAGGCCTGCCGGTTACCGCGCTCCCGGAGCTCCGAGTCAGAGGCGTCCACACCGCCCCCTGCAGTCGGAGGCAGGTGACCGGCATCGGCGCCCCAATTGCACTCTTCCCGGCGGTTATCGTCCCCCCTCGCCTCGCCTGGCGGTCCTTGTGGCTCATTCATGAAGAAGAATCCTCTCCACCTCTTCAATGGTTCGGCTGTTTCTGAGCGAAACTTGAGCGAATGGAAGGACTTACTGCGCGGCGGGGATGGCGCGGTGGGACACCAGACGGGCGGCAAGTAGGAGAGCGTTTTTCATGTTCCGGGGCTTCGCTTTGTTTTGGCCGGCAATGTCGAAAGCGGTCCCGTGGTCCACTGAAGCCCGCACAATGGGAAGCCCTGCCGTGATGTTGACGGCATCTTCAAATCCCAGGGTCTTGGCGGCGATGTGCCCCTGGTCGTGGTACATGGCCACAACGAGATCGAATTCTCCTTGCCAAGCGCGGTAGAAAACCGTGTCCGGGGGGATAGGCCCTTGGACTCGAAACCCGCGGCGGCGGGCAATGACCACGGCGGGAGCAATCTGCCTCTGTTCTTCATCGCCAAACAGCCCGGTATCGCTGGCGTGAGGGTTCAGTCCCGCGACGGCGATCCGTGGACGGGCGATGCCCAATCTCCTTACCACCTCCGATCCCAGCACGATAGTCCGAACGATTCGATGGCGCTTCACCAGATCGATAGCGGTGCGCAGGCTCACGTGGGCGCTAACGTGAATTACGCGCAATTTCGGCCCCACCAACATCAGACGCACGTCGCGCACCCCACAAAGGTGAGCAATGAATTCCGTGTGGCCCGCTCCCACGATGCCCGCCAGCTGCGCCGACTTCTTGTGGATGGGCCCGGTAACCAGGGCGTCAAGCGAGCCCGAGCGCGCCAACGCCACCCCCCGCCGGATTGCCGCCAGCGCAGCCCGACCACATTCAGGGTGCACCCGGCCGAAGGGTATGGCTGGCAGGTTGAAGTGGCCCGTGTCGATGGCGAGAATTTGGCCCGTGCGCCAGACCTCCGGGACCCCGTCGACAAAAACCAAGCGTCGTGTGACTCCCAACCGTTTGGCGTATTGCTCGATGACCAGACGCGGTCCCAAAAGCACCGGCCGGACCACCGCCACAATCCGGGGATCACGCAGCGCTTTCAGCGCCACTTCGGGACCGATGCCCGCCGGGTCACCAATTGTTATTCCCACGCATGGCTTTCGCTTCGTCCTTCGAGAGCCCACACCTGCACCTCTTGAGAATGCGCAGCACTTCGTCGGGTCCGCCAAAGCCCCCGGCTTTGGTCACCAGAAGAAGGCCGGGGCGGCGGCCGTTCAGGGCAACGCTCAGCGCGATGCCGGGGTGAATCTCCGCCGCCACCCGCAGCCACGTCACCCGCAGGCTATCACAAACAGCCTCCGCGGTATTCCCGCCGGTCACGAAGATTCCTCCCAGCGCGGAGGCGGCGGAAACCCTGCGAACCAGTTTGCCCAGAAAGCGGGGGAGCCGAGCCGGGATGTCGGCATCAAATCGTTTGGGGGCAACGACAGCGACGTCGTTTCCGCCAGCAAGACCTGCAAGCACTCTTTCGAAGAAAACCTGCACCCTCTCCCTGTCCGGGAGCCCGGAGAGCTTCAAGACCCGAACTCCCGCCTCAGCTCCCAGGCGCTCAAACTGGACGTGACTGGTTGGCTGCCGGCTGCCCTGGATCAGCAACCATGGAGAGTGACGCTGCGGAGCCGGGGCGGTGACTGAGCGGGAGAGCTTGGGGAGCACATGAGGGATCAAACCCGCCGAACCGACCCAAAGCAACCGGTCAGTCGAATCCGCGAAGGCGCGCCCGATTGTCTGGAGGTCCCGATCGTCCTCTGCATCGAACACGACGCACCGGACACTCGCACAGCTACTCAATTCACTCTGGATGGCACGCGTCCCACGCCGAACAATTTCCAGCCCCACGATCTTGGACAGCCAGCCGCATCGACTCTGCAGGATCTCCCCGAGGTCGCCCGCCGCCTCAATCCCGGGCGCGTGAGTGATGCCGCGGCCACGTGCCCGGCGGATGCGAAGCCGACCATGTCGGATGAAACGTCCTTGCGCCGGGAACGCGGGGCAAACCAGAACCCGGTCCGGCTGTGTGACCTCGACGATGGCCTCCAGCTCCTCAGGCCAATGTCCCCGCAGGGTTGAATCGATCTTCTGATAAACCACCGGCAGGCCGTTTCGTTCCAAGGTGGTCGCCGCGGCTCGGGCCCGAGCGGTCGCCAGCCGAAGCCGGCCGTCCCGACTCCGCGTGTTCACAACCACCATCGCTCCTTCGCGGCGGGTCAATCTCTCCCGGGACAAGCGACCGAAAACGCCCGGCGCCACCGCGACCAAGGGTTGATAGCCCGAGTGGGTCAGCCGCGCTGCCACGTCGCAGCTCCCGGTCAAATCGTCCGCAATGATTCCGTGGCACATACGGGCATTATAGGCTCGAACGGCGGCTGGTTCGTCCCTTGAAAAGTGCTCTCCTCAGCGCCTGAAAGTCACAGATCCGCCTAACTTTTTCCCCCTCGTGTCGTCCTATCGCCAGACGCGGCTATGGAGCGCGAGTGTCAACCTGAAAGTTGTCAGGCCCCCGCCCTTCCGGTGGCGAAGTTGCAGGGAACATCCGGCTGGCTGAATTCGTAGGTGTAGTTGAGGAAGGGAGTTGAGTCCATTCCGGGAATAGGGAGTCGTCATGAGCAATAACAATCATAAGAACGGCAAACGCAAGCGCTGGATTATCGCCGGGGCCGCGGTAATCGTTGTCGTGGGTTTGCTGGGGGCTACGACCGTTTTGCGTTCGAACCACCAGATCGACCCCTCGAAACTCGCCAAAATTGAGCGCGGCGACCTTGCCCGGTCAGTGGTTGCCACGGGGAAGATCGAGCCGCTGGCGAAAGTCGAGGTCAAATCGAAAGCCAGCGGAATCGTCAAACAGGTTTTCGTGGACTACAGCGACGAGGTCAAGCAAGGCCAGGTCCTTGTGGAACTCGACAAGGAGGAGCTTGCGGCGCGGGTGCGCGAGGCTCGCGCCAACCTGCTGGCCGCCCAGGCGGCTCGGGAAGCCGCGCAAGCCACCTTCGAGCGCAACAAGGTGGAAGCGGAAGGTCCCGACCTGCCCTTTTTGAGGGCCAGCATGGACCGCGGTCGAAAGCTCCACGACGACGGACTGATTTCCCGGGCGGTTCTGGAGGATGGGGAAAAAGCCTACCAGCTGGCGCTCAACAAGCAGATGATCGCGCTGCGCAACCTCTCCGTCACCCGCGCTGACGTGGCCCGCACTCAGGCTCAGGTGGCGCAGGCGCAGGCGGCGCTGGAGCGCTCCGAAGAGGATTTGCGGAACTCGACGATCACCAGCCCCATGGACGGGTTGGTGCTTTCGCGCGACGTCGAGGTAGGCGACGCGGTCAGTTCCATCCTCGTGCTGGGCTCCCAAGCGACGCTGGTGACGACCCTGGGAGATGTCAGCGAAGTCTACGTCAAAGGGAAAGTCGATGAGGCGGACATCAGCAAAGTCTATCTGGGCCAGCCAGCGCGCATCGTCGTCGAGTCTCTGAAGGAAAAGAAATTCGAGGGCAAGGTGACAAAGATTTCTCCCATGGGCGTGGAGAAGGACAACGTCACGACGTTCGAGGTGCGCGTATCCATCCGCAATCCCAGCGGAGAGCTCAAGGCCAACATGACCGCCAATGCCGAGATCATTCTCGAGGAGAAGAAGAACGTGTTGCTGATTCCCGAGGCGGCGGTCATCTACGACAAGGACCGCAAAACCTCCTTGGAGATCCCGGATCCCAAGGGCGAGAACGGCCGGCGCAAGATTTCCGCCAAGCTCGGCATCTCGAACGGAGTCAAAACGGAATTGGTTGAGGGTTTGAAAGAGGGTGACCAGGTCATCCTGCAGTAAGAATCGACCGAACGGTCCTCCTTGAGCGTCTGGGGGCAGGGTCTCGCCCCTGCCCCTCAGGTTTTTTTGCCATGGCTTTTCGCGACCTCTTGCTCGGCACCTTGGGGACACTCTGGTCGCACAAGCTGCGCACCTTCCTCACCATGTTCGGCATCGCCTGGGGAATCATCTCCATCACGTTGATGGTGGCGGCGGGCGAGGGCTTGAAGGTCGGCGTGGTGAAGCAGCACGAAACCTTCGGCAAGGACATCATGATTGTCTTCAGCGGCCGAACCAGCATGCAGGCCGGAGGATTGCGCGCCGGCCGCGACCTGCGCTGGGAAGACACCGACTACCTCCCCGTGCAGCAGGAGGCGACGGCGTGCAGCAACGTCATCCCGGAATTGGGACGCGGCGGGCTGACGGTCCGCAGCCTTTACAACAACGCCTCGCCTGCGGTGAATGGATCCCTGCCTGCCTTCGCCGAAGTTCGCTCGATCAGGGTCGGGGAGGGCCGCTTCTACAATTGGGAGGACCAGGCCAAGGGGCGCCGCGTAGCTTTCCTCGGCAGCAATATCAAGAAACAACTCTTCGCCACGCGGCCGGCCGTGGGAGCGACGATTCATATCAACGAGTTTCCCTATACGGTCATCGGAGTAATGGAAAGCAAGGACCAGAACTCGAGCTACGACGGCTGGGACGTCGACAAGGTCTTCATTCCCTTCAGCTCCATCATGCGCGACTTCCCCGAGAAACCACCGGGAACGGCGCACACCATCGATCGCCTGATCGTTACTCCCAAATCTCTGGCCGAGCACGAAACCTGCAAGTTCCAGGTGCGGCGAGCCCTGGGCCGGATCCATGACTTCGACCCTCTTGACAAGGAGGCAGCGCCCATCTGGGACACGATTGAGAACGCCAAGGCTTTCGGCCTTCTGATCGACAGCATGAAGTACTTCATGGGGGCGGTGGGTTTGGTTTCCCTTCTCCTGGGAGGGATCGGCGTGATGAACGTGATGCTGGTGGCGGTGCGCGAGCGGACGCGCGAAATCGGCGTTCGCAAGGCCATCGGCGCCAGTTCCAAATCCATTCTCAAGCAGTTTTTTGCGGAAACCATAATCGTCGCCTTTCTGAGCGGTGGAGTTGGGCTCGGAATCGCTTACGGCCTGTGCGCGCTCGTGAATCTTGCTCCCATGCCGCCCTTTTTTGCCGGGCTGCTTCCCACTTGGCAGGTGGCGTTCCTCTCGTTCCTGCTGTTAGGGACGGTCGCGGTCCTTTCGGGTGTCTACCCGGCGCGGCGTGCGGCGTCCGTGGATCCGATCGAGGCTTTGCGATACGAGCCTGGAGGATGAGTCCTCAGTTCTCAGTCATCAGTTGTCAGTTTTCAAATAGTCGAGGGGCTGGTTGCGGGGAGGCACTCATGCAGGACTTCAGAAAGCTCAAGGTTTGGGAGAAGAGTCACCAACTGACCCTCGGTGTTTACAAGGCGACCACAGTGTTCCCCAAGGAGGAGCTTTATGGCCTCACGAGTCAGATCCGCCGAGCGAGCGCTTCGATTCCCGCAAACATCGCGGAAGGCTGTGGGCGCGGAGGGCGCAAAGAGCTGGCTCGCTTTCTTCTAATGGCGATGGGCTCGGCGAGCGAGCTTGAGTACCACTTGCTCCTGGCGCGTGATCTGAGCTTCTTGAAGAGGGAAGCCTATGGTCCTCTGGGAGCTCAGGCCGTCGAAGTCAAACGAATGCTCGCCTCGTTAG
The DNA here is from genome assembly GCA_035528275.1 of Terriglobia bacterium. Lineage (GTDB taxonomy): Bacteria > Acidobacteriota > Terriglobia > UBA7540 > UBA7540 > DATKYV01. Next base: position 7,466 of record DATKYV010000353.1, read on the forward strand.
TCGAGAAGGTCCAGCATGGGGGACTGACGACTGAAAACTGAGAACTGACGACTGAAGACTATGCTTCGCGAAATTCTCATTCAAGCCTGGGCCGCGCTCAAGCGTAACAAGCTGCGCAGCGTCCTCACCATGCTGGGCATTGTCTGGGGCATCGCCGCCGTAGCCCTGCTGATTGCTTACGGAAAGGGCATGCGCTCCGTCATCATGGCGGCGTTTGACGCTTTCGGGAGAGGTGCGGTGATCTGCTGGCCCGCTCAAACGAGCGAGCAGGCTGGCGGGCAGCGCGCCGGCAAGCACGTCGTCTTCGAAAAAGAGGACGTGGAGCTCATCCAGCAGGAAGCGACGCTGGTCAAAACGGTTTGCATGGAAACCGTCCGCTGGCTGCCCATCTCTTACGGCGACCGCATGTCCAATACCGCCATCCGCGGCGTCTGCCCGGAATACGGCGAGATGCGCAACGAGGTCCCGGACCATGGGCGCTGGATCAGCGCCGAGGATATCCTGGAGCGCCGCCGTGTGGTGTTCCTGGGATACCGGTTGCGGGAGAAGCTTTTCTCCGGACGCCCGGCGGTGGGCGAGACCGTGCGGATCGCCGGCGTGCGTTTCACGGTCATCGGCACGATGGACCTGAAAATTCAGGACAGCAGCTATTTCACCAGCGACGACGAGTCCTGCTGGATCCCCTACTCGTCGGCGGGTGATTTGTGGAATACCCGCTACGGCTCGGTGTTGGTGTTCGAACCCATCGCCCCGCAATTCGAGAAAGAGTCCATGAAGCAAGTGCGCGCGGCGATTGCCAAGCGGCAGCGCTTTTCTCCCACCGACGAGCGCGCCATCATGATGTTTGGCCGCGAACAGTTTCGCCCGATCGTGGACGGCATCACCATCGGCTTTCAAGCCTTGTTCACATTCATCGGCGCCCTGACGCTGGGCATCGGCGGGGTGGGGGTAATGAACATCATGCTGGTCTCCGTCGACGAGCGCATCCGCGAGATCGGCTTGCGCCGGGCGCTGGGCGCGCGGCGCCGGCACATCCAGGCGCAGTTTCTTTCAGAAGCTCTGGCTTTAACCTTGCTCGGAGGGATCATCGGGATGGCAGTGGCCTATGCTCTTTCCACCATCATCGGCACGCTGCCTTTCTACGGACCCCTTTACGAAGACACCTCGGGAAAGGGCGACATCCACCTGACGATTTCCATGTCCACGCTGGCCCTCTCCGCGGTCATCCTGATTTTGGTTGGAGTGCTGTGCGGCATGGTGCCGGCGCTGCGTGCCTCACGGCTCGACCCGGTGGAAGCGTTACGATACGAATAGGAGAAGCGACCATGAAAACTCGCTTGCGTTGGCTAATGGTAATCGTGGCCCTGGGCGTAATTCCGACGGCCACGGCCCTTACAGCATTCGGCCGAACCATAGAGGGCTCATTCGAACGATCCCTCAACGTCAGCGGCCCGGTCGATCTCGACGTCAAGACCGGCTCGGGAGACATCGACATCAGAACCGGGAACGCCTCGACCGTCCACATCCGAGGGCGCATTCGCGTCAACTCCTGGCGTCTCAGTGAGGATGAGGCGGAACGAAGAGTCCGGGCTCTGGAGTCCAACCCGCCCATCGAGCAGGACGGCAACACGATTCGCGTCGGTCACATCCAAGACTCCTCGCTCCGCCGCAACGTCTCCATCAGCTACGAAATCGTGGTGCCGGCTGAAACGCGAGTTGCGTCCATGACGGGGTCCGGAAACCAAACGGTGGCAGGCGTTCAACGATCCTTGAGGGTGGAAACCGGTTCCGGCGACCTCAAAATAACAGGTGTCAGCGAAGCCCGGGCCAACACGGGTTCCGGCAATATCGAAATCGAATCCGCCCGCGGCAACGTCTACGCTCAAACCGGAAGTGGGAATATTCAGGCCTACGACATCGACGGCGGTTTTGTGGCCTCCACCGGCAGCGGCGACGTGAAATTGCGCCAAGCCGCTTCCGGCTCGGTTAGCGTCGAAACGGGCTCGGGGAATGTCGAGGTCAACGGCGCCAAGGGCTCGCTCGTCCTGCACACCGGAAGTGGCGACATCACGGCTGACGGCGTGCCGAGAGACCCGTGGAAACTGGAAGCGGGGTCAGGGAACATCACCCTGCGCTTGCCTCCGACGGCGGCGTTTGACCTTTATGCCCACACCGGCTCAGGCGGCATTGAGTCTGACCACCCGATCACCGTGCAGGGCAAGGTGAACCGACATGAATTGCGCGGCAAGGTCCGGGGTGGCGGCGCGACGCTCGAGGCGAGCACGGGCTCGGGCAACATTCGCATCCAGTAAGGAACCGGCCCCCAGGGGAACGCTGAACGGCGTTCCCCCGCGTTTCTTTCCGGCGGGCCGATTGAAGACAGCGGCCGCACGCGTTCTCCGCCCGCCCACGGCGGCGTGAATCAGATCGAATGCCTTGATTTCAGTCGGTGGATGACCGTCACCATAATCCCCACGCTCCCCCCAAGTGATTGCAGGCCGCTTTCGCCTGCTCTAATGCCGTTCCAACTCTATGCGCATATGGCCCATCCTGCTGTGTTCGCCGCAAAGGCGACCACAGTTCCTCAAAAAACCAGCCCCAACTAGTTGGAACGGTACTAGAATCACCTTCTCCGGCGCCGCTCCGTTTCGGTGAAACCGATACCGGAGTTTCGGAATACCCATGAGCAGACGTTCTGGTGCGGTCGTGGTCCTGATTCTGCTCGCCAGCCTGGCGGCGTGGGCTCAGCGCTCGGGCAGATCCGCGCGGCCCGAAAGCCCGGTCCAGGTGACGCGCTCGGCCACGCTACGCGTCACAATCTCCAGCGATACGATGGGAGTCTTCGATTTCCTGTCCAACGCCCAGAAACTGGCTTCCTGGTTTTCCGACCAGGCCATCATCGAAGCGCGTTTCGGGGGGAAATATCACTTTCGCTGGGAAGACGCACCGGGGATCTGGAGCGGGGTGGTGACCCAGTTCATTCGCGGCAATACGCTGGCTTATACCTGGCAGCAACCCGACGAGCCGTTTGAGACCAACGTGCAATTCAAGCTGTTCCCCCAGGGGGCGGAGACCATGGTGGAACTCACCCACAGCGGTTTCACTTCCACCACGGCGCAGGAGAAAGCGATCAAGGCGTGGGATTTCTACCTGCAGAATCTCAAGTCGGTGATGGAGGAACAGACCGACTTGCGCTCCCGCTCGGGACGCAAGGGCTCCCGCTCGCTCCAGCCTTAGCCTCTCGACCTTCGGCCTTCGCGCCGGCACCCTGCCCGCTCAACCCGCCACTTCCACCTCGACCGCCGCTTTGCGCAGCTCTTTCGCCGCGATCTCGGGAAGAACGGAATTGTAGTAGACCTCTTTGACGCTGTGGGACTTCGCCTTCAACTGGAGCACGGGAAGGATCTCGAAATGCCAGTGAAAATCCTCGGCGACAGATCGCCAATGGCCTTTGCGGCCGAACTTGGCGGTGACATTCGGCGAGGAGTGGAGGATCAAGTGATACTCCGGGGCCACGGTTTCCAGCCGCCGCAGCACGGATTTCAAAAAACGGGCGAGGCGGAGCTGGCGGTCCCAGGTGGTGACGTTTTCCTCGAAGGAGCAATGATGGCCAATGGGCATGATCCAGGTCTCGTAGGGAGCGCGTGACGCGAACGGACAGAAAGCTGCGAACATGTCGTCCCACTCCACGATGCGCACCTGCTGCTTCAATTCCTGCTGGAGAATGTCGCAGAAAAGGCAACGCTCCTTCAGCTTGAAGTGGCGCTCGGCGGAGCGCAGCTCGTAAATCACCCGCCGGGGAATGAATGGGGTCGCGGTGATTTGCGAGTGCGGGTGGTCCATGTCCTGTCCCGCGCGGCTTCCCTGATTGCGGAACACCGTGACGTAGCGAAACCGTCGGTCCTTCTTCAGTTCCGCCAGCCTCCAGCCATAGGCGCGCAAAACCTGGGCAACATGCTCGTCGCTTTGCCGGGACAGAGGCAGGTTGTGATCGGGGTGCTCGATGACGATCTCGTGAGCCCCCAGGCTGCGCATCTTGTCATAAATGCCTTCTCCCCGCCGGAGAACTTCACCCTCGATGCGGTAGAGCGGCCGCGGGTGGGGAATCACCCGCACCTGCCAGTCCGGATGGCCGAACGGGTGCTCGTAGACGGCGCGGGGACACACTTCTTCATGGCCTGGACAAAGGGGGCACTCCTCAGGGTCCGGCCAGTCGGCGTTCGTTTCCTCCTGGATTACCCAACTCTGCGTAATGGGATCCTTCCGAAGTTCCATCTGGCCTCCATCGAGCTTGAACGCGCCGTCGTCGAAACACCCGAGTTCACCCTCGAGACTCCGCAATGAACAGGATTCTCAGCCGCAAAAAGCGCGTCTCGCAACCGTCGCAGGACAGCCCTCCGCACACGCCGGCCCATTCGGCGACCAAGCCGGCTTTCCCTCTTTTGGATGGCAGGGTTGAGGGGTACGGGAAAGCCCCTTCTGGAACGAATGAACTCTGTTCTGGCTCCGGTTCGAATCAGACTCCTTCCCAGTCAAGACCTTCGACGCCTTGTGATCACCAGGGGGGAACGGAATATACTGCGACCCGGTTTGCAGAGTCAAGAGCGGCTCCCAACGTCCAACATGCCGCGGGCCAGCAGGAGAAATTGCGCCCCCTTGACGTAGTTCCCCGATGCGGTTTCAACAATGGCATCGCGCTAGCCTAAAGCAAATCAAACCTGAGGAGACACCAGCAGCCCCGCCCTATGCACCAAGTCTAGTACCAGGCCGTTGATGAAACCCAACATATTGTACATCACCGATCTCGCTTCTGGCGAGAACCCTTTGGGAAGAAATTCGGTTGTGAGCCGCGAGGGCGAGAGTATAATGCCCGAAACTCCGCGTTGGGGGGCCTTGCGCTGAGCCTGGGGATCCGACTGGCCGGTTTCGGGGACGCGGTGCGCTGGGCGCGTCACGGGTAAGAGTATCGAGGAGAGCGCGACATGATCATCACTTGCAAGCATTGCGGCGCTGCCCTGAAGGTGGACGATGCCAAGATGCCGTCCACGACCTTCCGGGTGAAATGCCGTCAATGCCAGAATCTGTTGACGGTGGAGCCGCCCAAAGCCGCGGCTGCCGGCCCACCCGTCGTAACCCCGATTCCCGTCGAACCGGCGCCCCGGCCCGCAGCCGGGGGAAAACCAACGGTGGCTGCGGCACGCCCGCAGGCGACCGGCCGGCTGGGGGCCAAATCGAGCGCCGCCGTCGCCACGGAACCCGAGCCCGAAGCCAAGACCTTCCCGGCGCGCTCGCATTATCTCCACAAGATCAAACTGTTCAGCGCGCTTTCGTACGAGGAATGCCAGGCGGTCGAGGGGCGTCTGAAGACGCGCGAGTTTCCACCCAACATGGTGGTGGTGAAGGAAGGCGGCCCGGGCGACTCGATGTTCTTCATCAACGCCGGCTTGGTGGAAGTCCGCAAGCGCGATCCCAACACAGGAATCGACTTCCTGCTGACCGAACTCAAGCCGGGCGCCTGCTTCGGGGAGATGGCTCTGCTCACCGGCAAGCCGCGCGCCGCGACGGTTTCCACCTTGGAGCCGACGATGTGCGCCGTGCTCGAGCAAGGCGTTTTCGAAGACTTGCTGCTCTCCAATCCCAAGATCGGTTTGGCGATGAGCCGCGTCCTCGCCGAGCGCCTGGAAGAATCCAACCAGCAGGCGGGCATCGAATACGTCAACCTCCGCCGGCTGGCGTTCGATCCCCGCGTCCTGTCGCTTCTGCCCCAGCAGATGATCCTGCAACACAAGATCCTCCCGGCGGGCTTCGCCAACAACCGCTTGACGCTGGCCATGGTGAACCCCAACAACCTGATCGCGCTCGACGACGTCCGGCGCGTCATCAAGGGCGTCATCATCGAGCCGGTGGTGACCTCCGAGGATGATTTCA
>DATKYV010000354.1:0-9958 GCA_035528275.1 Terriglobia bacterium
GACGAGATGACGACACTGCGCTGGCGCTCCAACAATGTTTTTTCATGTCCGCTGGTCATTCGCACGCCGATCGGCGGATATCTCGCCGGCGGCGCCATCTATCACAGCCAGTCGGGAGAGTCCATCTTCACCCACCTGCCCGGGCTGCGCGTGGTGATGCCCTCAACGGCGCTCGACGCCAACGGCCTGCTCCGTACCGCCATTCGCTGCGACGATCCGGTGCTGTTTCTCGAGCCCAAACACCTCTACCGCCAGACGCACAACCGCAGCCCGTATCCGGGGCGCGATTACATGATCCCCTTCGGGAAGGCCAAGCTGGTCCGTGAAGGGGACGACCTGACGATTGTCACTTACGGTTCTTTGGTGGTTCGCGCCGTTCAGGCGGCGAAGACTCTGGAGGAGGAAGGAATCCGGGCGGAAATTCTGGATTTGCGCTCGCTCAACCCCTACGACTGGGAACTGATCTCCGCATCAGTGAAGAAAACCAGCCGCGTGCTCGTGCTGCACGAGGATGCGATTTCTTGGGGATACGGCGCCGAAATCGCCGCGCGCATCGCCGAAGAACTGTTTGAATTCCTCGACGCACCGGTCCGCCGCCTGGCCGGGAAAGATGTCTACATCCCCTACCATCCGGTGCTCGAGGATGCCGTCCTGCCTCAGCCGGCGGATATCGTCAGGGTGGCTCAGGAACTCGCGGCTTACTGACAGTATTGGAAAAACGAAAATCGAAATTGGAAACTCGAAATTGGAAACTCGGGCGGCGCGACGGTCGGGTTTCAGGTTTCCAGTTTCGGGCCCAGCGCGGCAACTTGCCAGCAGCGGACAGAGCTCAAACGGTGAAGGACCAACGACCAGGGACAACGGACAAAGGACAAAAGCCGTCTTTCACCCAATCCCCAGCTCATCCACCTTTTCGAGCGGCGTTCCACACCGCCGGCAGATGATGGCTGCGCAGTCGCCGCAAACCAGGGGATCGTCGACTTCCCGATCGCAGGCCGGGCAGTAGAGCGGTTCGCCTTCGGTTTCCTCGACGTCTCCCATCGTCTTGCCTCCGTTCCGGCCAGCAGAAACTAAGCGGGCACTCCGCGCAGGCTAAGGCTTTCCCGCACCCTGGACAAGCTCCGGGAAGGTCTCCTCGAGAAACGAGCCAACGGCCGATTGGACTTCATCGAGCTTGCCGGTGAAGAAGTGGTCTGCGTCTTCAATCCACCGAATCTGCTTGGGCTCGGTCAATGAGGCAAAGAGTTCCTCGACCTGGGTGCGAGACCCGAAGGGATCTTTCGTTCCCTGGACTATCAGTTTGGGCTTCGGGGCGGAGTGGAGAAAACCCAGGTCCGCGGAGCCTGTCGGGACACCGATTCCCACCAGGGCGCAGGCGCGCGAGTCTCGAGACCCCACCTCGAGTCCCACCCAGGCACCGAAGGAGAAGCCCATGACGCAGGTTTTGGTTTCGGGGTATCGCTCGGCCAGATAGTCGAGTGCGGCGCGGAGATCGTCTCGCTCGCCCCTTCCTTCGTCGAAATCTCCATGGCTCTTGCCGACACCGCGAAAGTTGAAGCGCAGTGTCGGGATTCCCAACTGGATCGCAGCCTTGGCCGCCCGGTAGACGACCTTGGTGTGCATTGTTCCGCCGTACTGGGGGTGAGGGTGACACACCACGGCGGCGAGGCGCGCGGGAGGCTCGGGGTCCCATTCGAGAAGGGCTTCGAGGCGCCCGGCGGGTCCGGGGATGTCCAATCGTTCGGCCTTCGTGATCTCCTCCTTGGATTCCTGCGATGAATTCTACACCTGGAAACCGGCCGAGCGGCGGAGAATCACATCCTGCTGCGCGGCCCTCCGGGGGGTATATGGTGTAGAATGACGATCACGGTCTTCTGTGACCCAAGGGGCCCGTGGATCGAGACTTCTGTGATGTCGCAAGACCTTCACTGACCCAAGACCGTGTCCGGGAAATCCTGAAATGACGGATGGAGTGGTTCCATACGATCCTTAGTCACCATCCTGATCTTGTTGGTCGCCGCCGGCGGTGCCGTGTACTACATCCTCGTGTACCGCCCTGCGCACCGACCACCCTTGGAGGTGGCCTACGTCCTGGCGGACACGCTCGAGGTGTTCAATTCGCCGGCGCGCGTCCGTGTCCGCGTGGCGACGGCCAAATCGGGTGACCGGGTCGAAGTCCTCGAGCGGTCGCGCGATTGGGCGCGTGTCCGCCTCACTGATGAGACTGCCGGTTGGGCGGAGGCGGGCGGGTTGGTCGACGTCGAGACACACGACCGCGGCCAGCAACTCCTCAGGGAATTGAAAGACGAACTCCCCCAGGCCGACGGCCACCTGGCGACGGTTGCCAACCTGCGTCTGGAGCCTTCCCGCGACGCGCCACAATTGGACCAGCTCTCTCCCAACCAGAGCGTGGAGGTCTTTGGGCGGCGGATGGTGGAACGCCCGCCGCAGCCGGATGCTCCTCCCTCAACCCCAGCCCTCCGCGAAGCCTGGTACCTTGTCCGCGCGGGTTCCAAGGCCGGTTGGCTGCTGGGACGATTCGTTAGCCTGGACATTCCTGACGCCATCTCCATGTATGCCCAATCTGCCAACGTCGTGGCGTGGCTGGTGCTGAATACTGTGGAGGACGACGGCCGCCAGGTGCCCCAGTACCTTGCCGCGGACCGCAGCGGGTCCCAGGAGATCGACTTCAGTCGCATCCGGGTTTTCACGTGGTGGGCGGCGCGGCAACAGTATGCGACGGCGTACGTGGAAAGCAATCTTAACGGCTTCTTTCCCATCCAAGTCGGAAAAAGGGATGACGTTCCGCATTTTCGTTTGCGCCTCGAAGACCGGAAGGGGAACCGGTTTCAGAAGGTCTATGCCATGCACGGAACCATCGTGAGACCGGTGGGAACCGTCGAAGGTTGGGAGAGCGAAGATATGCCGGAGCGTCCGGCAGCAAGACCGAAGCGCGCGCGTTGAGGCGGGCGCGCGGCGATTCGGACCTCCACACGGATGCCTTGATACAGGGAGACTACATGGAGACAACCGGCCGAGAGTCGGATATCCAACCCCACACCGAATCGGGCTACAAAGTTCTGCGGGCGCTGGTGCGGGGGTGGTTCGGCGTCGTCTTCAGCAGAATCCGTCTTTTGCGCGCGGAACTTTTACCCGATTCGGGCGCGGCGATCCTGGTCATCAGCCATCCGGCAAGTTTCCTCGACGCGCTCATCTTGGTCGCGGCATTCAAGCGACAGATCCATTGTCTCTTGAGTCGGGATCTGATGCGTGGCATCTTGCGCGGTTTAATCGCCCGGCGCCTGGGGATGATTCCCTACGATCCTGCGGGACTCGATCGCCAGGCGGCGCTCCGCGCGGCGGGCGAGGCTCTGGAGAATCATCGCGTGGTTGTGGTTTTTGCCGACCAGCGGAAGGGAAAGAGCGGGGGCCCGTTGCCAATCGCCACAACCGCGGCAACCCTGGCGCTTCAAATCGTGTTGCGCCATTCCGGTGCGTACAACCTTCCCCTCTTCCCGGTACATATCTGTCTCCCCATCGGCCCGGCGCGGGGCGGCGAGGTGGTTCTCTACGTCGACGCGCCCGTGCCCCTCGGGGAGAGCCTCGCACCGCGCGAAGGCGATCCGGCGGCCAAGGTTCGCAAGCTGGCCGAGACGGTTGAGCAGAACTTTCAAGCCAACGCTTTCCGTCTTCACGACGGCGACATCAAAAACTTGCTGGTCGACCTCGAAGAAATCCTGAGGACGGACCTGGCAGAGGATTGGGCCGAGAGACCCAATTGGAAACAGAATACCGAAGGCTTCAAGCTGAGCGAGTTTGTTGCCGATTGGGTGGGCCAGCTCAACTCCCTGAACCCCGGGCGGCTCGTGGCCTTGCGCCATGAGTTGACGAGGTACCGCGAGGAGCGGCGGCGCTGGTCGCTGCAACGGTTCGAGGTGGAAGGTGCGACGTGGCTGGAATCCCTCCCGCGGCGCTTCTGGCTCTGGTTGGAGAGCCTGGCCGGATTTCCCGTAGCCCTCTACGGCTTGCTCAATCACCTGGCGGCCGGGGCGACGCTTTTTTGGGGCGGGCTCCTGAAGAAAGACAGTGGACGCGATTCCAGGGCCCTATGGGGATGGCGTGCCCTTGTGGTGCTGGGTTTCTATGTGGCGCAAGTATTGCTCTGCGCCCACCTGCTGGGGCGAGCGGCCGCAGGGTACTATGCGTTGACACTTCCGGTGACCGGCGCGTACTTGTGGCGCTACGGGTGGCTGGTGCGGAATCGGACCCGGCTTCTCCTTCTCTCTGTGGCTCTCGGGCGGAGCTCGGATAAGCTGGCGCAAGCTCGCAAGCGGTTCATTGAGGATTTGAACTTGGGCCGCGACGCGTACGCCGACGCGCTCGGCGTTCCTCACTGAGCGTGGAAACTCGAAAATAGAAACTCGAAACTCGAAAATCGATTCATACGCTGAAGGTCCGTACTCGTTTCCCCAGCCAGTAGGGCTTCATCCACGGGGGGATGGATCGTGTCCGAAACTGACTCACACGCTGTCGCTTCGTCCCAGGCTGAGTCTCCCGCAGGTCGCGTCCATCAACTCGCGGAGCTCAGTTTCAAACGCATCGACGCGCTCGACCGCGAGCGAACGGTTGTCCTTTTCTCTGTCAGCCCGCTGGAAGAGCATGGCCCGCACCTGCCGGTGGGTACCGACGTCTTTCACTCCGAATTCTTCAACCCGGAGTTGGCGAAACGGATCATCAGCGAAAAGCCGGGTTGGAACGTGCTCATCGGCCCGCCGATTCCCATCGGCTCATCGGCGTTTGACCACGCCGGGACGCTGCTGGTGCGTCCACGAACCGTCCGCAACGCAACGCTTGATTACGGCGCGGCGCTGGCGCGGCACGGCTTCCGCTACATCCTGGTGACCAACGCCCACGCCGGACCGCGGCACTTGGTGGCCCTGGAGGAGGCGGCGGCGGTGGTTTCACGCCGGCACGGTGTGCGGATGCTTTCGGTGAGCGGGCCGGTATTGTGGGGATTCCTCCGCGGCCAGTTCGCAGACCGTGTGGAGCCGCTGCTCGGGCGCCCTCTCACTCCTGAAGAACGGAGGGCCATCCGGGGCGATTCGCACGGAGGAATGTGGGAGACATCGCTGCTTTTGCGCTCTCGCCCCGAGCTCGTGGAGGAAAACTACCGCGAGCTGGATCCGATTCGCTTCACTTTTCTCGACAACTTCCGCAAGAACTATCCGTTGCGGATGGGAAATCAGTTGGGCTACGTCGGGTCGCCCGCGGCGGCGACACGGGAGCTTGGTGAGGTAGCGCGCCGCGTTTTGGTGGACGTCACCTGGGCGGCCGTTCGCCCGGCCCTCGACGCACAGAACGAGACCTGGTGGCAGACCTCCTGGTTCTATAAGGTCCCTTTTTTGCGCACATCGTTTCCCTACGTCGCCGGCGCTGTCGGACTCCTTGTTTTGATATCTCTGATTTGGTGGCTGCGTTGACGGGGTCCGGAGACGAGAGTCCGGAGTCCGGGACAATTTCCTGAGGAAGGCATCAAAGCAGCAACTCCGGACGCCGCACGCCCAGACTTCTGAGGTTTGCGACAAGCTATGGCCTTATTCCTCTCCGAAGCCGACGTCCAAGCACTGTTTCCGATGCAGCGCGGGCTGGAGTGTGTCGAGGCGAGTTTTCGCGCCCAGCATGACGGCAAGGGCATTAACCGTCCGCGGCAGCGCATTTTTCTCCCCGGGACTTCGCTGCATTACATGGCGGCGGCGCTGCACGATGAGAATCTGGTGGGCATGAAAATCTACACCGTCACCTCCGCCTCCTTTCACTTTGTGGTTCTGCTCTTCGACGGGGTGTCCGGTGAACTGTTGGCGTTCATTGAGGCCGACCATCTCGGGCGCATCCGCACGGGCGCGGCGAGTGGCGTGGCGACGAAATACCTGGCGCGGACGGACGCTTCCCGAGTGGCGGTGATCGGCACGGGCCGCCAGGCGCGCACCCAACTGGAAGCCGTGGCGCTGGTGCGCAAGCTCGACGGCGTCAGGGTTTTCAGCCGGAACGAGCGGCGGCGGTTGGATTTCTGCCGGGAGTTGAGTGAGCGCCTGAATCTGGCAGTTGAACCCGTCGAGTCCGCCGAAGCCGCCGTGCGATTCGCCGAGATCGTCATCGCCGCCACCACGTCGCGCGAGCCTGTGATCTGTGGCGAATGGCTTCAGCCCGGAACGCACGTCAACGCCATCGGCGCCAACATGGCCAACCGCCGCGAAATGGATGACGCGACTTTGAAACGAGCGAGCCTCATCACCATCGATTCCATTGAGCAGGCCAAGGAAGAGGCGGGCGACTTGATTCTTGGCCTCCCCGGCAGTGGGCACGACTGGGATGACATCGTGGAATTGCACGAAGTCGTGGGTGGAAATAAGCGGCGGACGAGCGATGAAGAGATTACGGTCTTCAAGTCCTGCGGAATCGCCCTCTGGGACGTAGCGGCGGCGGGCCATATCTACCGGCAGGCTCTCAGGGCGGGGAAGGGCAGGAATATGGAGCTCCTGAAGGACTAGGGTGGTGTGAATCCGCGGATGTGGGTACGCATCTAAGTAATCGATATGACGATGTGGTGGGATTTTGTAACCCTCGCCATGCTGCTTGGTGTGGCCACGCTCCTTGGCGACCCAAGGCCTCAGCGCGCCTCTTTCGATTACGCTCCGCTCCAGAGTGTCCTGTCCAATTATGTGGATGCCAAAGGAATGGTGGATTACGCGGCGCTCAAGCAGAATCGCGGCGATCTGGATAAGATGATCGAGCAGATTTCCGCCGTCAGTCCAGACAACAAACCTCAACTCTTTCCAACCCGCGAAGCAAAGCTTGCTTACTGGATCAACGCCTACAACGCTTGGATCCTGCGCATCGTCGTGGACAATTACCCGACCTCCAGTATCACCAAAATCGGGCTGATTCCCTACGGAGCGTTCTTTGTCAAGCGCGTAAGTCTGGGCGGCGAGAAGATGACGCTGCGCAGTCTGGAAAACGACATCATCCGCGCCCGCTTTCACGACCCGAGAATCCACTTTGCCATCAACTGCGCGTCGGCGAGCTGCCCGCCTCTCAGCACTCGAGTTTACCTGCCGGGTACGCTCGACGAGCAACTCGACGCCGCCGCGCGGGCATTCATCAACGACAACCGCCAGGTGAAACTTGATGTGGCCGGAAACCGGATTGAACTCTCGAAGATCTTCGACTGGTATGCTTCCGATTTCACCGAGGCGCTGGGTTCAAGGTCCGGCGGGAATCGGACTGTGGTGGATTACATTAGAAGTTATCTGAACGACGAGCGGCGACAGGCCTTGGCAAAGATCCCCAACGCCAAGGTCAATTATCAGGATTACGACTGGAGTTTGAACGACCAAGCGCGGGCCGTGGCGCAGGGCTCGCCACGCTGACCACCCGGTGCGCGCTGTCATCCTTGGAGCGTGATCCTGAGCGCCAGCACTTCACCCGATTCGGTCAATTCTCCCTCGACCCTCACCTTGATTCCCACCTTCAAATCACCGGGTGAGGCCGCGCTATCGTCGCTCTTTTTGATTTCGGTCTGGTCGTTGTAACGCACGGTGAAGACTATGTTCTGTCCCGTGTTGACCGTCAGCTTGTCTTGAACCTTACGGGTGATCTTTCCTTCCAGAACAAAGTCCATCGCCTGCGGCGGGCGCGCCAAAGCAGCGAGCGCCAGGAGCAACAGGGCAATCACCGCGCCCGATAAAATGCGCCATTTCCGGCGGGAAAGCGAGTTTTGGGGAAAGGAATTGTGCGATTTCATGATTGCGCCTCTTCCAGTTTGATGGCGATCGCGTGATGGGGGCTGCCCTTCACGGGGTCGCGGCGGACCACGCGAGCGGGAACCGGAATGCCAAGTTCTCCCTCCTTGTAGGGCATGAAAACCTTCAAGGCTTCACCGACGGCGTATTGATGGGCGCTCACGAAGCAGGCGCCGCCCCGCGAAACGTTCAGCGTCGTGCAGATGTCCTCGAAAGGGAAGCCAAAGTTGTCGCGAACCACCTTGATCTGCATGCTGAGCGGCACTCGTCCCTTGCGGCGCAACTCCTTCCCGTGCTTCTTGCCCGCGGCGCGCCCTCGAGCGTCAGGCGCGGCCTGCGTCGCGGGGTCGACGCTGAAGGCCCACGGCGTCGTCGCTTTGCAGCGGTCGCAGGGACGGGAGATCTGAAATCCCTGCACGAGGAATTCCGCGCGGGCCCCGGGGACCGAGGCCTTGAGGCGCTGATGGCAGCGTTGACACTCGATCCACCCTTCCGCCTCCCCGGCGACTTCGCCTGAATTCGCGAACTGAATCTTCCACAAATCTCCGTCTGCCTGGCTGAGCTCCAAGCCGAGGGCGTGAAAACCGTCTCTGCCGACCGTATCGACCCAGACCACCCGGAACGTCCCGCCAACCTTGGACTTCAAATTCATCACGTGGACTTCGGTTTCCAGTTCCACAAGGCTTCGGAGACGGGTGACCACCGTCTGCGGGCTCACGATTTCCGTTTCCGTGTTCTCGTCGAAAAACTTGTTCTGGACAGACATCCCGCGCACACGAATCGGGATGGCTATTTTGAAGTGCTCGCCGGGTTTTGTGGCACCGTCCATGCTGTGAGTGGCGATCGGGGAGGATTCCTCCGGGAGTTCGCGAAGCATCCACACCATCGCGCGCCATGCGTCAACCAACGCGCTGCGGCATCCACGCTCCCGGCCTCGGGGACTCCCAATCCCCATCTTTTGTGAGTGAGGGAATGGGCGAATTCCTGCGATGACGGATGCGCGCCTCACGGTCGTCTAATCGGGGAAAGCCACCCCCAGGAAGTTCGAAACTTTGACGTATTCAACACCCACTTCGCCCTCGCGCGGAGTGCCTTCGCGCCCTTTCCACACCACCCGAAAATTGGCTGTCTCGCGGCGCTTCTTGGGCTGGATTTTCACTTGCATCCCGACTTTCAGTGGCAGCTCGGTCTTCACCTTCGCACCGTATTTGCTGATGCTCACGATGAGCGTCTCTTCCGAGAACGGCTTGCCGCCCGAGAACTTCCCCGAAAGCACGACTGGGACGTTGACGTGCACCCGCGCGCTACGACGGAAGGTTGACGACTCAGCTTCCTTGGCCATCGGCTCACCCCTCTTCGCCTCATCGGCTCGGCTAGCATAACATAACGGGCGCGGTCGCTGGCAAGCAAGGCGCACCGGATGACAACGGCGTGACGAGAGGATTGTCAGTTGAGGCCTGAGGACGGTGGACGTTCTTCACGCTTGGATACGGGCAAGCGCCGGCTCCGCGGGCAAAAAAAACTGCCCTCGAGCAGGCGCGCCGAGGATCGGGGAGAATCCCCCAGAAGGGAGGCCGGTGCGCTACATGTTGGTTACGCCGGGCGAGACCGCGTAGGCGTTCGTACCGTCGAAGATGAAGCTCTGGGCCGAACAGGTCGACGATGTCCCACCCACCGTCATCCCACCTTTGACGTTCGACGGCCAAACGAACGCGCGGCTGCCTGGAGCATCCTGGCAGACAATGAAGTGGATTTGCTCTCCGGCGCTGGCGTTCGAAAGAGTCGAGCTGGTCACGTTGCCGGCAAGTGTGATCTTTTGCGTGTTGCCGAGATCGGCGTCAAAGGTCGGCGTGGCACTGAATGCGACACTGTTGACCGCCGAGAAGATGGCTTTCTTGATTTCCACCTTACCGTTTGAGCCGATGAAAAGGCGCATCGTGTTCGCTACATAATCCCAGATGAAGAAATCGTAGTCAGTCAAAATGCCGGCGTCGGAATAGAAGCCCTCGCCGCTCAAAGAGAACAGCTCCTTGCGCGCGGGCGAAGCATTGGGATTCCGGATATTCAAAAAGACGTCCGCCTCACCGTATTTCGACGAGGGATTGACCGTCCCGTCCAGCCCCAATGCGCCCAGATAAGGGTTTGTCTCGCTGCGGACA
>DATKYV010000355.1:0-9158 GCA_035528275.1 Terriglobia bacterium
CTCGGGGCTGGCTGTCGAGAAAAACCTCTTCCGCCTTCCCATGGTGAAGTTTTTTCCTTGACATCCCCTTTCATAGAACTCCCCCGATCCATCCTCGGGGCTGGCTGTCGAGAAAAACCTCTTCCGCCTTCCCATGGTGAAGTTTTTTCCTTGACATCCCCTTTCATAGAACATCTTTAGTTTTTTCCGTTTCCTCCCCGCCTCCGCCAGGATTATCGGTTGACACTCAGGCTGGATCGTCGCGCCCCCAACCCAAGGGTCGAGGCGTGGTTCGACCGACGAGGCGGGCTGGGAAAGCCATCGCCCAGCGAGGATAGGCTAGCATACTTGCCTACAGTCGTCAAGGGGGCGCGCGGAATGTTGGGTTGCCGAGGGTGGGGCGGCTTGCGGGGGATGGCCTCACTGGCGGTGCCAGCGCACCCCGTGGCGTTCGAGCAGGGCGATGGCATGGCGGATCGACACCGCCACGGAATGCGAAGCGTTCCGCACATCCCGACCCACGACCACTCCCACCACTCCTCCCGAGGGAAGATAGACCGGGCTTCCACTGCTCCCGATTTCCAGGTGAATGTCGAATACGAGAGTCTCAGTTCCCGCTTCGGCGGGTGGCGGCCGCACCACTCGAACAATGCGGCCGGAAACCTGCTTCGCCTGCCAAGAGAATTCCGGATGACCCAGCACGCGAATTTCATCACCCGCGCCCACTTCCCTGTCGTCGAGGGGCGCGACCGGATAAATCTCACCCTCGGGCGGCGGACGCTCGGTTTTGAGCAGCGCCAGGTCGTGCTCCTCGTCCAGGGCAACCACTTCGCAGGATACTGCTGTCGCCGCGTGCGCGTCCGGCCGGGCCAACTTCGCCACAATCTTCGCCTCAGGACTTCCCGCCAGGCAGCGCCGCGCGTCTTCCACAACGTGTGCGTTGGTGAGGATGTAGCCCTCTTCGTTGACGAAGAATCCGGTCGCCGAGCAGGCGCGGTTCTTATCATCTTGGCCGGGGCCGATGGCCAGCAGTTGCACAACCGCCGCCGCCATGCCACCGTAATCGTCAGACGCCGGTTGCGCCTGTGCCTGAGCCCAAGAAGGAAGGCAAAAGTCAAAGGGCAAAAGGCAAAGGGCAAAAGTGAAAACCCAGGACACCGAAAAAGCCCTCATTGCTCGACCTTGTCTGACTTGGTTTTGCCTTTGGCTGTGGCAACCGCCTTCGAGAGCATGGCACGCAACTGGTTTGATTCGTCGAGCAAACTCGCCATCCGGCCCGACGGGACTTTCCCAGCCCTGGCCAGGAGCCGGAGCCAGTAATTCGACTCCCTCAACTCCTTCAAAGCAATTTGCAGCTTGTGAATAAAATCATCCTTGGACTCTGCGCCTTGCGCCTCTTCGTAGTTTGCCCCGGCGGACGTACCGCTACGCAGGAGCTGGTCGCCAATTCGCCTTCCAACCGGCGTCTTGGGAAGTGATTCGACAAGCTTGATTATTCTTACGCCATACTCGAGAAGGCGTTCATTGAGGTTCCGCCGTTCTTCCATTTTTGCCCTTTGACTTTTGCTTTTTGCCTTTTGATTTGTAATTCCCGTCTTCTACCAGTCCTGCACGCTGCCGTCTACGCGGCGCGCGGTAGGCAAGTACGCCCGCTTATAGGGATACTTCTTCGCCGCCTCTTCATTGACGTCGGTGCCGAGGCCCGGCGTGTCGTCCACGTCCATGTAGCCTTCCTTGAACGTGGGCCCGCCGGGGATGACCTCCCGAGTGACTTCCGGGAAGAAGACCATCTCCTGCACGCCGAAGTTGGGGATGGAGATATCGACGTGAACGTTCGCGGCGTGGGTGGGCGGGCCGATGTCGGCCGGGCCGTGCCACGCAGTCTTCACCTGGAAGGCCTCGGCAAGCGCCGCCACCTTGCGCCCCGCCGTGATGCCGCCGATGTGCCCGAGGTCGCAGCGGATGTAATCGATCAACTGTTCGGTGATGAGCGGCACGCAGTCCCAGAGCGAATTGAAGAGCTCGCCCATAGCCAGCGGCGTGGTGGAATGCTGGCGAATGACGCGGAAACTTTCCTTGTGTTCGGGGCGCAGCAGGTCTTCAAGAAAGAAAAGATGATACGGCTCGAGCTCGCGCGCCAGGCGCGCCGCGTCGATGGGGCCGAGCTTTTCGTGCGTATCGTGGAGGAGCTCGACTTCCTCGCCAAGTTTCGAGCGCAGATGGTCGAAGAGCTTGGGGACGGTGCGCAGGTAAGGTCCGGGCTCGAACAACTCCGTCTGCGGCAGGCCGGCCTGCTGGTCCACGCGCCCGGCGGTTTCTTCGGATTTCCTTCGCGCCGAGGTGCCGTACGTTCCTTCCAGTCCAGGAAGCGCCACCTGGGCGCGCACGCACTTGAAGCCGCGCTCCATAGCGCGCCGGACGGCGTCTTCGACCTCGGCGAAATCCTTGCCGCTGGCGTGCGTGTAAGCGAGCGCGCCGATGCGCGTCCGCCCACCGAGCAGTTGATAGACCGGCATGCCCGCGCGCTTGCCCTTGATGTCCCAGAGCGCCAGGTCCACTCCGGCGACGGCGGTCATCTGCACGGGGCCGCTGCGCCAATAGGAACCGCGATAAAGATATTGATAGATGTCTTCGATTTGCTCCGGATCGCGGCCGATGAGCAGCGGCGCGATGTGCTTTTCGAGCGCTGCGGCCACAGCCAGCTCGCGCCCGTTGAGCGTGGCATCGCCCACGCCGTAAAGTCCCGGCTCATTGGTGAGGATCTTGACCAGCACGTAGTTGCGGCCCGGACAGGTGACGATGACGCGCACGTCGGTGATCTTGAGCTTGGGCAGGCCGCGCGCGGGACCCGTGGGGGCTTGTGCGCCGAGTCCGGATTTTGCAGCCGCCAGCGGCCCGGCCAGCGCCGCCACGCCTGCGAGTTTCAAAAAGTTTCTCCGGCCAGATCTTCTTGATCGTGATGCCATGGGTGCCTCCAGGATTTTGCTCGATTGTCCGGGGGATTCTACCGCTTCGCGGGCAGGTAGGGGAGGAAGTTTGAGGGATCGCGCAAGCTCAAGCCGCAGATTTCAACCACAGGTCTATACGGCATTCCCATTCGCGACGAAATCGAGCTGGAACTCACGCTGTAAGATACCCGCCACTTCTCGATCAGACCAAAAATCCCTCACGAAAAAACGGCCGTTGTTGCCTCCGTTTCGTACACCCGAAGATTCCCCCGCAAAATTTCCGGTGGTATGATTGGCCACGAACGGTGCAACCGACTTCCGAGGGGCTGGGTTCACGCGGCGGCTCGCGGGGAGGCGTCCCATGAAGAAGCAGAAACGCAAGCAGACCGGCAAAGCGCCGAAAGTCAGGGTGACGGCTAAGGAAGTCATGAACCCGTCGGTGGAGACGGTGCGCGACGACCTCACGGTTCAGGAGCTGGCCGCTTTTCTTACCGAGAAGGAAATCACCGGGGCGCCGGTGGTGAACGAGCGCGGCAAACTGGTGGGTGTGGTTTCCGCCATGGATATCGTTGAAAATGCCGCGGAGGGCGCGGACTTCGTTCCTGGCGGCGAGAGCGGCCCCCATGTCCGCCAGGATGTGCGAGAGCACATCAATCCGGGCGACCTGCGCCGCATGCACGTTGAGAATTCCGGGCTGCAGGTGCGCGAAATCATGACCCCCACGGTTTTCACCATTCCCGAGGACACTCCAGTCGAGAAGATTGCCCAGACGATGATTTCCGGACGCGTTCACCGCTTGCTGGTGACGCGGCGCGGCCGCATGGTGGGCATCGTCACCACACTGGATCTGCTGAAGCTTCTAGTCGGAAAGAAATGAGAAGGCCGTGGACCGGCGGTGCGGACGCTCTCCTCCCGCGCCGGCTGCTTTGCAGGAAGGACCTCGCCGCAGTCGTAACTTTCCCAACCTCGGATGACTATTTCTGTTCGGCCCCAATGTCAGGACGCGCGCCTTCCGGGACCTGGTTTCCCCAGAAATCGCGGCCGCCGTTCTGCCTGATGGGAATCCCCGCGTGGATACACGGCGAGCCATCCTTGAGCTTGTAGCCTTCGAGGGAATCAAACCCGAACTTGCCGCTGCCGGGTGCAATTAGCATCGGGTCCGACGTGATCGCCTTGGAATCACCAGGTGGGTTTTGGTGATTGCCGTAGAAGACGTTGCGTTCGAAAACGTTGTTTTTGCTTCGCCCGAATCCCGGCTTGACATTATAGGTACCGTCATCGTTGCGGCTGACGCCGTGGCTGTAGCGGCCCTCCCCTTCCACATAGAAAATGTTGTTTTTCACGTGAATGCCGTCGGACCAGCCGACATAGTCCGTGTACAGGAACAGGTCTACGACCAGGCCCTTCCCAACGTAGAAGACATTATTGTAGATTCTGGCGTCTTCGACCGGGCCGGTGATATGAAAGATCCGGGCGCGATCGTTCTGACTGATGTTGTAACGGACTACCGTTCCCGTGTTTCCGGCGCTTTGGGGAAATTTGTGGGCGATATCGAAAACATAGACCACGACCATAACCACCGCCAGGAGCCCGACACCTGCCAGCAGGAATGAGAGCATCCGCCATTTCATCCTTTGCGCTCCCAGCGCCACCAGAAAACACACCGCTGCCACGGCGAGAAACAAACGCATTCCCAGGCTGCGGAAATCACCGCTGGTGCAGAGCAACATGAAGCCGCCGTCGTTGTCGTGGCTGTAGTTGTACTGAAAGATTGTGTCGCGGCAGTTGCCGTCGGAATCGAAGGCCTGGCCGTCGCGCGTGCCTCTGAATTCGCTCACCTCGTTGAACTGGATAACGGTGCCGTCGGAACTCCAGGGCCAGATGCCCGCTGAATAATCCGGCGCGCGCTGACCGCCTTTGTACAGGCGGTTGTGCTCGACCAGCGCGCCCTCGCATCCCCAAACCTTGATGCCGTCGCCGCCGATGTCTTCCAGAAGATTGTTACGAATTACGACATTCAGGCTGGGAAACCAAAGTCGGCGGTCATCATATAGACTGTAGCCGCAGATTCCGTTCCGGTCGGTGCGAAGGAGATGGCAGCCCTCGATCAGCAAGTCGTCGAAGCGGCTACGGGTGTCCTTCCCGCCGTTTTCCCAGACGATGCCCTGACCTTCACCCTTATCCTTGATTACCCAGCCATTGACGTCGTGGACGAAGAGATTTTTGAGGTGGATGTGGCGCATCGTGCCGAAGTCCCACGCCCGGACGCGCACCCCGTAACGAAACTTGTCGCGCGTTTTCCCTTGGTTGGTGAGTTCGAGATTGCTCACTTCCCAGTATTCCTGATTCTCGAGCAGCAGGGCTTCATTGAACCGTCCCTCGGCGGTGATCAGGGGTTTCGCGCCCTCACCGTACACATCGATGACAATCGGCGCGCCTTCGTTCCCTGAGCCTTTCGGTGCGAGCCGCCCCTCGTACCGGCTTCCAGCTTTGAAGAGAATTCTGTCGCCGGGCGCAAAGACAGTGTTGTTGACGCGAGCGAGGGACTTCCAAGCGCTGTTCGGCGCCGTCCCGCTGTTTTGATCATCGCCGGTCGCTGCATCAAGGTAATAAGTTGTCGCGCCCGGTGAGGAAAGAGCTGGCTCCGTTTCTGCCATGCCTCGACCCCCGCCCTCCGGGAACACGGAAAGCCCAATCAGCAGGGCGAAGGCGATCCGAACTATCCACCTGAGTTTCAAGACGGTTTGATCAGTCATGGTTCCTCCTGCAGGTCAGGCCATTCTAATCAAGCATCCGGGAAGACCAAGAGGAATCCGGCCCCGCGGCAGTCATTTGTGGACAATTCTGCTGTTTCGTGTGCGGGAGTGGACAACCTCACCCACGAACAAGATGCGGGCTTCGTTTCACTCTGTGGCAAGGACCTGTTGGCGAGGCTTGGACTCCGCCCGTGCGACTGATTTCAACCGAATCTCCAACTGCTGGAGCACGGGCTCCTCCACGTGCAACACGGTCTCGGAAGGTTCGTATCCGGGGGCTTCGACGCGCAGTGTGTGCTCGCCGACGGGGAGTTGAATGGGGCCCAGGTAATCCGCGCGGCCCACGTAGATTCCATCAAGAGTGATCCGCGTGTTCAGGGGATTGGTCACGAGCAACAGCGTGGTTACGGATTCCTTAGGGTAGCCGGAAGATGGATTGTATCCGGCTTGGCGAGGATCGGCTGTGGGATAAGGTTCAGCCCACCAATAATTCGGCAAATAAGGAACGGCGGGTGGAATGGTCGGCACATTCACAAACGGCGAATAGAACCCACCCAAGCCATAGTAGCCGAAAGGGCCGTAAGAGGGGTAGAAGTAAGGTCGAACGTATCCCCCGAAATAGCTCCCGCCGGAGGCAGGCGCTTGCCCGATGTGCGCAGAGGCTCCCTCAGGGGGGGCGGCTTGAGCCCGCGGGCCCGCCAGGAAGACGAGCCCCATCGCCAGGAGAGCCAGAGGTAGAGACCGACACGCTTTGGTGCGACGCATAAACCCTCCTTCGGAGGGAGCTCAATAGGGTAGCTACTATTCTACCCTACCTCACCAACTCGGACCAACGACACCCCTACTCCCGCTTATCTGGATGCGAAAACCTAGGCTCAGGTTGGCCTTTTCATGGGCGGAATCGGTTCTTCCCTAACCTCATGGGCTGTAAAAGCTTGTTGTCCGTATCAGGAAGTCAAAATCAAGCGCATCACAACCGGTCCCACGTCGAGCGCCTGCGCCCCACGCGCCACAAATTGGCTTGACGCTGTTTTCCCTTGTGGGCTAACGTCTAACTTCCTCTCCCGACGCGACATGCGAGGCGCACCGGGCGGTGACCGCCAGGGTGCGACGCGGCCATGGAACTTTTCGAGCTAACTCGGGCGCTGGTCAACATCGAATCCGTAACCGGCAACGAGAAGGCGTGTGCCGCCTTCCTGCGCGACTACCTGGCGGAACGAAACTTCCGCGTCGAACTTCAGCCGGTCGGGCCCGAACGCTCCAACGTCCTGGCCCTCAACGGCGAGCCGGAAGTCGTGCTCAGCACGCACATTGATACGGTGCCGCCTTTCTTCCCTTCCAGCGAGGACGAGGAATACATTCACGGGCGCGGGTCGTGCGATGCGAAAGGAATCCTCGCCTCGCAGGTGATTGCCGGGGAGCGGTTGCTGGCCGAGGGGGTCAAGGATTTCGGATTATTGTTCTTGGTGGGCGAAGAAACACTGAGCGATGGCGCGCGGGTGGCCAACCTCTCGCCACGCGGGACGAAATACATCATCAACGGCGAGCCCACAGACAACAAGCTGGCGCTGGGAACCAAAGGCATCCTGCGCGTCGACATACGAGCCAAGGGCCGGATGGCCCATTCGGCCTACCCGCACCTGGGAGAATCGGCCATCGAGAAACTGCTCGACGTGCTGGCGGAGATTCGCCGCTTGCCGCTGCCCGAGGACCCGGTACTGGGTCCATCGACGATCAACATCGGGCTGATCTCCGGCGGCCGCGCCGCCAACGTTATTCCCGATCTCGCGCAGGCGCAGATTCTCATTCGCACCGTCAACGGCGCGGACGAGTTGCGTAGCAAGTTTCGGAGCCTGCTCGAGGGCCGCTGCGAGTACGAGTTTGTTCGCTATACGCCCGCGCTGCTGATGGAGAAACTCGACGGGTTTGAGACCGAGGTGGTGGCTTTTACCACCGACCTCCCCAACCTGACAGCCTGGGGTCGCCCGTTGCTTCTGGGGCCGGGCTCCATCAGCGTGGCGCACACCGACCACGAGAGAGTCCGCAAGGCGGACCTGACACGGGCTGTGGACCTCTACTACCGGCTTGTGCGCCAACTGAAGGCGCGAAGCGCTAGATGAATTTCGGATTTTGGATTTGGGATTTTGGATTGGAGTGGCAGCTCGATCGGTTGGAAGCCGATGGTTGAAATCAAGGCCATAACGTCAAATCCAAAATCAAGAATCCAAAATCGCAAATCGTAGGGGGGACAGGAAGGAGTAACAGGCGGAATTGTTCCGCCGAAACGCCATCATGAAGAAGATAGAAGTCGGAATTCTGGGAGCCACAGGAATGGTGGGGCAGCGCTTTGTGAGCCTGCTCGAGCACCATCCGTGGTTCGAAATCGCTTGGCTCGCCGCCTCGGAGAGGTCGGCGGGCAAAACCTACGCCGAGGCGTGCAACTGGCGGGTGCGCGATCCCATGCCCAGGGCGGTGCGCGACTTTCCGGTTCACGAATGCAAACCCGGCAAGGCGCCGCAGTTGGTGTTTTCCTCGCTCGACTCCAAAGTGGCGGGCGAGGTGGAGAAGGAATTCGCCCGCACCGGACACGTGGTGGTTTCCAATTCCTCCAACCACCGCATGGACGCGGACGTCCCGCTGCTGATTCCCGAGGTCAACCCGGACCACCTGACGCTGGTCCGAACCCAGCGCAAGGAGCGCGGGTGGAAAGGGATGATCATCACCAACCCCAACTGCACGACCGTCGGTCTGGTGATGTCGCTCGCGCCGCTCGAGAAGACCTTCGGGCTCGAAAAGGTGCTGATGACCAGCATGCAGGCGGTCTCCGGAGCGGGCTACCCCGGAGTCCCCACGCTCGACATCCTCGGAAACGTTATTCCTCACATCGCGGGCGAGGAGGAGAAGGTCGAGCGCGAGACCCTCAAGCTGCTGGGGAAACTTACGGACGGCCAGGTGAAGCCGGGAGACTTTGTGGTCAGCGCGCACTGCAATCGGGTTCCGGTCGAGGACGGCCACACCGAGTCAATCTCCGTGGCGCTGCGCACCAAAGCTACGGTTGAAGATCTGATCGCCGCGTGGCGAAAGTTCCGCTCGCGGCCGCAGGAACTCCAGTTGCCCTCGGCGCCGAAACACCCCATCATCGTGAAGGATGAACCCGACCGGCCACAGCCGAAGTTCGACATCCACGCCGAAAACGGCATGGCTGCGGTGGTGGGAAGGGTTCGCCCGTGCCCGGTGCTGCAGTTCAAATACACGGCGCTCAGCCACAACACCATTCGGGGCGCCGCCGGAGCGGCTCTGCTCAACGCCGAGTTGATGAAGGCGGAAGGATACCTCGACTAGGGGTCAGGTTGCAGGTGCTAGGTGTCAGGAAAGTGTAAAGGTCAAAGGGTGAAGGCTGAATTGCCGCCTTTACCATTTACACTTCAGGCTTTTGGCGTCCGTACGGATTGAAGACATGCCTGACGATTCAAAC
>DATKYV010000356.1:0-3134 GCA_035528275.1 Terriglobia bacterium
CAAAATCACCTCTTGAATCTTCATCGCCCGCTCCCAGGCGTCCTCCGAGTATCCCTTCATCCTGCCTCCTTCCCCCAGAAGGGTTTACCCGAAGTCCGCCTTAAGCGGACAGATCACCTGCTAATTGAGGCGGACATTTCATGTGCTAACGACAGGCGTGATTTCATCCCTCTAAAGGCCGTGGCCGGTTCTGCTATAATGCGTGGTTCCCACGCGCTGGTCTTGCGAAGCTGTAGGCGAATTCGCGGCGAGCCAGAGTCACACCTGGAAGAAGGCTGTCATGTCCGGGATAATTGGCTACATCGGAAGCAAGCGCGTCGTTCCAGTGCTGCTGGAAGGATTGCAGCGGCTGCAGTACCGCGGCTATGACTCGGCCGGCCTGGCGGTGATCCGCGAAGGCGCGCTGGAAATCCGCCGCTCCACGGGGAAACTACGAAACCTCGAGGAAGTGATTCGACAGAATCCCCTCGACGGGACCTACGGCATCGGGCACACCCGCTGGGCTACACACGGCGCCCCTACCGAGGAAAACGCTCACCCGCACCGCGACTGCCACGGCACGGTCGCCGTAGTTCACAACGGCATCATCGAGAATTACTTGGAGCTGAAGAAGCAATTGGAGGAGGAAGGGCACAAATTCACCACCGAGACGGATACCGAAGTGATTGCCCATCTCATCGAGAAGTGCCTCGATCAGGGTTCGACGGATTCAAGCTCCGGGAAACCGGGAAGCCTGGAAGAAGCCGTGCGCGCTGCCGTCCGGCAACTCGAGGGGGTCTTCGCCCTGGCCATCATCTCCACCAAGGACCAGAACAAGATCGTCGCGGCGCGGCGGGGGCCGCCGGCGGTGATCGGCCTGGGCAAGGACGAGTATTTCGTGGCCAGCGACGTGCCCGCCATCCTCTATCACACACGCGACCTTTTCTTCCTCGCCGACGGCGACCTCGCGGTGCTCACGCCGCACGGCGTGAAGCTCTCCGACTTCGCAGGCCTGCCGGTCACGCGCCGCGTGCAGCACATCACCTGGGACCCCATCCTGGCGGAAAAAGGCGGTTTCAAGCATTTCACCATCAAGGAGATCTACGAGCAGCCGCGCGCCGTGCGCGACACGATGCTGGGCCGGATCTCACCGGAAACCGGCCAGGTGTTTCTGGACGAAATGGAGATCACCGAAGAGGATTTCCGCTCCTTCCGCGACATCAAGATGGTGGCGGCAGGCACGTCGCGTCATGCGGGGCTGGTGGGAAAGGTGATGATCGAGCGCCTGGCGCGCGTTCCCGTCGAGGTGGACTACGCGTCGGAGTTCCGCCATCGCGACCCGCTGGTGAGCCCGCAGACCCTCACCATCCTGCTGACGCAGTCCGGCGAAACAGCGGATACCATTGCCGCGCAGCGCGAGGCGCAGGCCAAAGGCTCGAAGACCCTGGCCATCTGCAACGTGCTGGGCACCATGGTGCCGCGCGAAGCCGACGGCACAATCCAAACCCACGCCGGGCCGGAGATCGGCGTGGGCTCGACGAAGACTTTTACGGCGGAGTTGACGGCTCTCTATCTTTTCGCCGTGTACCTCGGCCAGACGCGCAAAGTCCTCCCCGCAGACGAAGCCAAGCGGCTGCTTTCCGCTCTGACCGCGCTTCCGCGGCATTTGGAATCGGTGCTTCAGAAGGATGACGAGGTGGAGGACCTGGCGCGCCTCTTCTACCGCTCCACGGACTTTCTTTATCTCGGCCGCGGCGTTCATGTCCCGGTGGCGATGGAAGGCGCGCTGAAGATGAAGAAGCTCTCTTACATCCACGCCGAGGCCTACCCGGCAGGGGAAATGAAACACGGCCCGAACGCCTTGATCACCGAGGGCCTGCCCGTGGTCGTCATTGCCACATGCAACTGGGACTCGGCGTATTCCAGGCAGCGGTACGGCCGGACGATTTCCAACATCAAGGAAGCCACGGCGCGCGGCGCGACGATCATCGCCCTGGTCACCGAAGGCGACCGCGAGGTCCGCGCCATGGCCGAGCACCTGATCGTCTTGCCCCACACGACGGGGATGCTCTCCACCATCCTGGAAGCCGTGCCGCTGCAGTTGCTCGCTTACCACATCGGCGTGCTTCGCGGTTGCGACGTCGACCAGCCGAGGAATCTTGCGAAGTCGGTGACGGTGGAATGAGAAGAAGGTTACAGGTAACAGGGGACAGGTTAGAGGGAAGGCGGCAAGGCGTCTTTAGTCTGTCACCTGTCACCTGTAACCTGGAGTTTCCTGAGTGAAGCTCGTTTACTCCGACCAATACGACCTCAACCTCGGCAATCACGTCTTTCCATCCGTCAAGTACCGGCTGATCAAGGAGAGATTGTTGCGCGAGGGGATCGCGCGACCCGACGACTTGGTCGAGCCTGCCGCCGCTTCCGACGAGGACATCGCGCTGGTCCACGACCGCGAGTACATCCGCAAACTCCAGGCGGGCAAGCTCTCCTACCTGGAAATCCTGCGCCTCGAGATCCCTTACTCTTCCGAACTCATCCGCGCCGTGTGGCTTTGCGCCGGCGGCTCCATCCTTGCCGGCCGGATGGCGCTCGAGGACGCGATATGCGTCAACATCGGTGGCGGGTTCCATCACGCCTATCCCGACCACGGCGAAGGGTTCTGTGTGCTCAACGACCTCGCCATCGCCGTCCGCCGCCTGCAGAAGGACGGCGCCATCCAGCGCGCCATCACCGTCGATTGCGACGTCCACCAGGGCAACGGCACGGCGGCTATCTTCGCCGGTGACCACACGGTCTTTACGTTGTCCATCCACCAGGAGAACAACTACCCCTATCCTAAACCTCCCAGCGACCTCGACATCAACCTCGAAGACGGCGTGGGCGACGACGAGTACCTGGCCAAGCTCGGGCAGGGCCTGGAAAAAGCCCTCGCCGAATTCCAGCCCGACCTGATGGTCTACGTAGCGGGCGCCGACCCCTACCGCGAAGACCAGTTGGGCGGATTGCGCTTGACGCAGGAAGGATTGGAGAAACGCGACCGGCTGGTTTATGGAAAGGCTGGCGAGAAGAAGATCCCCGTCGCGGTAACCCTGGCCGGCGGCTACGCGCGCAAGGTGGAAGACACGGTCCTTATTCACTCCAACACGGTTCGGATC
>DATKYV010000357.1:0-2566 GCA_035528275.1 Terriglobia bacterium
CGCTCTACCGCGACCTGGTGAACCTTCTCACCGAGCAGCGAATCCGCCTGCTGGATCAGAACGGACGGCGGGTACTGCA
Organism: Terriglobia bacterium; assembly: GCA_035528275.1. GTDB lineage: Bacteria > Acidobacteriota > Terriglobia > UBA7540 > UBA7540 > DATKYV01. The sequence goes on from DATKYV010000357.1 coordinate 80, forward strand.
ATCCGAGCTCCGCGGCGCGTTGTGAGTTGTGAACGCCGTTTTTCGCGTCGGGAGATACACCCGGATTTTGGGGTTTACTTGTAGTCGAGGCAGAGGCGTTTTCCTCCGAGCCAGGGGATGGGTCGCGGGTCGCGATCGAGACCGGCCTGGGCAATGATGGGGTTGTGGGAGCGGCGATCGAGTGAGACGATGATCTGGTCTCCCCGCACGGTGAGATGGCCGCCGGTTTCGACGAATTTTCGGTAGAGTTGTTTGGGTTCCATGTTGTGGCAGCCCTTCAGGCGCTGCGAGAGCCAGCGGTAGCAGCCGTTGGCCAGGACGGTCATGGCGACGTCGGTGCTGACGTTGAGGCGGACTTCGCTGGACAGGCAGTCGAGGTGGAAGAAGTTCACGTTGATGCCCAAGTCGTTTTCGATGGCGTTGCGGCCGATGTAGCGCTTGACGATTTCTCGGCCCGATAGGGACTCGTTGTTGGTGAGAAACAACGTGGGCGCGGGCCGTCCGAGTTCGGCGGCGATCTGCCGGCAGGGCGCGCCGTAGCCGGGCAGCCGCACGCGATCGTCGAGATAGCGGATGCGCTGGTGGCGGCGTTGCGGCGTGTCAATGACAGCGGCGGTCCAGTCGTGCGAGGGTCGCTGGCGAACCTGCTCGATCAGGCGCCAACCGCGGCGCCGGATGGTGATGAAGGCGAGGTCCTCGGCGCGCAGGCGATCGAGAACGGAATAGGTGGTGAGTTTGCTGTCGAAGTAGAGCCAGTCTGGCGCCATTCCGGTCAGTTCTTTCCAATACTCAACGAATCGAAGCGGCATTTCGTCCTGCTCGGAGCGAACGATGTCGGCCTGCGCGTAGCAGAGCATGGGGCTGTCTACGGCGCGGGCGAAGCCGGCCAGCACGCTCTGGACGGCCTTGCCCCGCATGGGAACATAGTGATTCTCCAGGCCCGTGTCTTCGCCGCGATGCGGGATCGCGTGGAAATCGAGGGCAAAACTCGAGGCGCCCCGCGGACACAGAAGGGGATACGTGGCGCGCACCCACTCGGCCGCAAGCCGACTGTGCTGCCCCTCGACCAGGCGATAGGAATAGTCCTCGGCCGCGGTTGCCTTGGGCAGGACGTTCAATCCCGCGAACCACCCCAGCGCCTCGTCGAAATTCCAGTCGCTGATGTGGCTCTTGCGCTCCTTGTCGAGCAACTTGAGCGCCAACAAACTGAGCACGTAACTGACGGGCGGGATCATTTTCGTGCCCGCCATTTGCGCCCGGGCGACCACCGCATCCAATCCCGCCTCGAGCAGAAACGGAAGGAAGAGAAACACGCCGGCCACCCGGCTGTACAGCGACTTCCCCTCCCCGAGGTCCAAGCGGCGAACGTCCGCCACGACCGGAGTTTCCGGCACCGCCGGCGCGGCCGCCGTCCACCCCGGGATGTGCCCCGACGCCAACTCCATCTTGACCCGCTCGCGCTCCTCGCGGCTACGCTTGCGGAAATTCGCCAACCCTTCCTCCCGCAACACCTGGTCAATGAGCGAAACGCTGACCGGCGTCCCGGCCTTCTTCAGCGCCTGATGGATGTCCGTGTCCGCGTAGCCCCGCGCGCGCAGCCGGATGATGCGCTCGCGCACCTTGGGTTTCTTGCGGTCGCACTTGGGTCCCGGACGGGGCGCGGCGAAAAACTCGGGCGCCTCGCCGCGATCCAGCGCGCGCTTGAAATCGCGGATTTGCGAATCCACGGTCAGCGGGCTGAACCCGAGGCGCTCGGCGATCCGCTTTACGGGCATGCCTTCCACAAACCGGGATCGCAGGACCTCGTAGCGGCGGTGCTGGGCCAGGGCGGGCTGGAGAAAAAAAGCGGAGTAGGGGTCATCGGGTTTCATGGGCGGCCTCCTTGTCAGGGTATGTATAATACGATATCATGCATACACTCCGACACAGACGCAGCGGCGTGTCAAGCATAAAACGCGCCGAAAGCGCAAGAAAGATTGTCCGGCTGGCTTGACAGAAGGACTGTCCGATGAGGTTAGAAGGTCGGCTGAAACCCGGCGCGCGAAGAGCCGAAAGGCGGAATCAATGCCAGAAAACGGCTATTATCATATTATTTATAACCGGTTCTTGCTCGCTGTTTGGCCCATTTTCAGCAGTGCGCAACGCCCCAACTCAGGGCCAAACCCCCGCGCGAAAATCGGCGTGAAAGGGTTCCACAGATGGGAGGGGCAAGCGCTTGGTATTGAATGACTTATGAAACAGGCCGCTGAAACTTCTTGCTCAAAAAACAAGAAGATGGCGAATAGTAGTACGGAATACTTGGAGCAGCGGAGCCGCAACCCAACAGAGGAAGGCTGTAGACCGTAGGCTGTAGGCTGAAGGAAAACATTTCGAAAGAAATCCGCCGGATGGGCCTTGGCCGATCACCCGCTGAAATCGTCATCCTGGATTTCAACCCGTCCTATTCTGCCGGAACCTGCCGGAAAGAGAACCTCGCGCAGAGACGCA
>DATKYV010000358.1:0-26654 GCA_035528275.1 Terriglobia bacterium
GGCTCGGCAACGCGCGGGACGGCTGCTTCTTCCTCAGTTTCCCCCGGCGCGGAAATTCGGTATCGTTCCGAGAGCCAGTTATGCAGATCGATCAGCTTGCAGCGCTCGCTGCAAAATGGCCGAAACGCATTGCCCTCCCACATCGTCTCTCGCTTACAAGTGGGGCAGCGCATGGGCGCGATCCATAGCCGGCGGAGCCGGAGGTTGAATCTGAACCAACAGCGGGGCTGCCGGGGCCGGGCGTGCCGGCATCAGCCGCTCGGCAAACGCCCGCGCCTCCAGGCGCGCCACCAGATCGTAATCCCCGGCGGAGGTGACAGTGGCCCAGCGAAAGTCCCCCGGCTGCGGTTCGCTTCCGTCAAAACTGTTGATGTAGACCTGGCCGTCAATTTCCGGGGCCTGGCTTTCCAGACGTCCGCGGAAAAGCAGGTCGGTTTCTTCCGACCGTCCTTCGACGAGCACAGGAAAGGATCTGCCGACCATCCGCCGCAGCCGGCGCCGCGAAATCTTTCGCTGCAAGGAGAGCAGCTTTCGCTGACGCGTCCGGGCTACGCGCGCCGGAACCTGATTGGGCAGCGAGTAGGAGCCGCTCGTTTCCTCGTTGGAATAGAGGAACACTCCCAGATGGTCGAATTTCGCCGCGGTGACGAAATCGAGCAGGACCTTGAAATCATCCTCTGTCTCGCCCGGAAATCCCACGATCATTGAGGTTCTCAGGGCGACACCGGGGATGGCGGCGCGAATCTTCTCCAGCATGCGCAGGAAGTGTTCGCCGCTCGACCCGCGTCGCATCAGCTTCAGCACCGGCCCGCTCGCTTGCTGGAGCGGAATGTCGAAGTATTTGCAGAGCTTGGGTGTCTCGGCTACGGCCTGGATCAGCGCTTCGCTCACGCGGTTCGGATAGCAGTAGAGAAACCGCACCCAGACGAGCTCGGGAATTTTCCCCAATTCGCGCAGCAGCGTGGGCAAGCCGTCGCGCAGGCCCAGGTCTTCGCCGAAACTCGAAGTGTCCTGCCCAATGAGCGCAATCTCGCGGACGCCCTGGCGCGCCAGGTTTTCCGCTTCGCGCACCACGGACTCAAACCGCCGCGAGCGGAAACGCCCGCGCATCTGCGGGATCACGCAGAACGAGCACGGGTGGTCGCAACCCTCGGCGATCTTGATGTAGGCGGAGTAGGAAGGCGTGGAGAGAACGCGCGGGGTGAACTCGTGGTAGAGGTAGGGCTCGATGGAATCCCCCCGCTCGCCGTCCTCGCCGCAGGCGACCAGGACACGCTCGAGCTCGTTGGTTCCTATGACAGAATCGACCTCGGGGATTTCCTTGCGGATTTCCTCGCGGTAGCGTTCCACCAGGCATCCCGCCACCACCAGCCGTTTCGCCGAGCCGGATTTCTTGTACTCCGCCATCTCCAGAATCGTCTCAATCGATTCGCGCTTGGCGGGCTCGATGAAACTGCAGGTGTTGACGATGAGGATTTCCGCGTCCTCGGCGCGGGGCGTCAATTCGTAGCCCTGGCGGGCCAGAATCCCCAGCATCACTTCGCTGTCCACAAGATTCTTGGGACAGCCCAGACTCACCATTCCGACTTTGGGCATAAAGGTTGAGACCCTGCGGCGGCCAAGCAACCGCGCAACAAAAAATTTTAGCACGATTTCGCGCTGGCGGGTGAGCGTTCAGAGGCGGAAGGTGCCGGCCGGCGGCAAGCTGCGGCTCAGTTCACCTGACGGCGCTGCCACACGAGGACCAGGTCTTCGCCGGAGGCGGCGAGGACCTCCCCGTTGGGCGCGAAGGCGACGGTGCGCAACGGCACGTTGCTCTCTTGAAGGGTCTGTTCCAACGACCCGTCTACCGCCGACCACACCCGGACCGTCTTGTCCTCTCCGACCGACGCCACGTGTTTCCCGTCCGGAGAGAATTCCGCCCAGGCCACCGCTCCGCGATGCCCCTCGAGCGTCCGCAGGAGTTGCCATCCCGGCGCGGACCAGATGCGGACTCTTCCGTCGTCGCAGGCCGTCACCACCATCCGGCTGTCGCTGGAAAACCGGACGGACCGGACCAGACCCTTGTGCCCCCGTAGGGAATCCACGAACCGGCGCCCGTCCATTTGAACGACGGCGGGATCGAGCGAAGTGTCCATGGCGATTTGCGCCAGAAGCAGCCACTTGCCGTCGGGAGAAAACTCGAAGATGCTCGGACGCCGCTTGAGGTCGGGGATATTGATGCGTCCGCCTTCGCCGGTGGCCGGCCGCCAGAGCTCAAAATGGTCTTCGATGAAAAACACCAGATAACCGATCTGGGGAAAATAGACCGGGGAGCCGATGTCCTTGCCCGCGCCCACGGTGTTGACTTTACCGTCCAGTGCGTCTTGCTCGGTGTCCCACTGGAAGGCCAGCGGGGGCGTGAATCGCTCCAGTTCCTTCCTCTTGGCCTGAAGGCGGCCGCTCCCCTGGATGAACAGCCGGTGTGGAGAGATGAAATTCGCGCTTTTCAGGTCGAGGCTCGCGATGCCGTCAAGGTGGGGGCGCAAGACCTTGCGGATATCGGCGGCGCGCGGGTCCATCAGCACAACCTTTTCACCCACCACAGCGGCGAGATTGGAGCTGTCGCGGGAGAAGGCGCCGAGGGGAGTCGCGCCCAACGTCAAACGGCCTTCCAGCCGGCCGTTGCTCACCCAGACGTAGCGCGAGGTTGCGGATTCCACGCTTTCGATTTGAGCGCGAAGCGAAATCACCGCCAAGGCACAAAGACAACAAGAAAAGAAAAAACTCAGAAGAAAGCGCGGGATTCGCTGGCGGCTTTGAACCTGCGGTGTCCGGTTACTCAAATGATTTCACCTCGAGCGATGTGCTCCACCAGCTCGCGGTCGGCTTCCAGGAAGTCATACTCCGGCAGGGTCGCTCGCCCCGCCCACTCGACGGCTTCGAAAACCCGGTTCGAGATTTCCCCGCGATACGATGCCACCGAAAAGAACACGACCTCGACGTAGCGGTCAGGATAGCGGTGGCGCAGGCGGTAGACCTCGTCGCCCACCTCGGCCTCGATAGAAAGCTCTTCCGCAAGCTCGCGCCGTAATGATTCTCTCAGACCCTCGCCGTCGCGCACCTTGCCGCCGGGAAATTCCCACTGCAGTCCGTAGGCATCCGAGCGGTGCCGCTGGCAAATCAAGACTCGGTCTCCCTCTACTAGGATGCCGGCGGTTACCAGGATGGGTTTCTGGCTCGACATGTTTCGGAGTGTCCGTCAGCCGACGGACTTCCGCTTTTTCCGCCCCGGCTTGCCGGGGCGGGATTCTCAGAGCTTCTCTTCCCGAAGAGTGTTAACCGATTCGGGGCGCGGGAGCAAGCTCCCTCGCCGAAGGCGGCGGCAAGCCGCCGCACTCCAAAGCAGGACTCCGCAGGAGGCCCGAATTTCCCCGCAACTATTCTCTTTCCACGGTGTTATATACAGTGTGGCGACAATGGCCATTGACCGCGACCTGGAGTTGATGCTGGCGGTGCGGCGCGGGGACGCGAGCTCGTTCGAGGAGCTGCTCCACCGCTACCGCGGACCGTTGGTGGGCTATTTCTCCCGCATGCTCCGGGACCCGGCGATGGCTGAGGACCTGGCGCAGGAAACGTTCATGCGCGTCTATCAGGCGCGCGAACGGTACGAGCCGGACGCGAAGTTCACCACCTGGCTCTATCGGATTGCCACGAACCTGGCGCTGAACGCTCTCCGCGATCGAAAGGAAGTGACGCCGCCATTCGAGCAGGATTTCGAGGGAGAAGCCAGTGAGCCTCGCGATGCCTCCCGAATCCCCGACGCGAGGCCCACGGCCGAGCAGGCCCTGATGGAGTCGGAGCGTCAGCGAATCATCCGCCAGGCCGTCGAATCGTTGCCGGAAAGGCAGCGCGCAGCGGTTGTCCTGCACAAGTATCAGGATGTGGATTACCGCCAGATCGCCAAGGTTCTGGGGGTTTCGGAAAGCGCGGTGAAATCGATGCTGTTCCGCGCCTACGAGGCCCTGCGTCTGCGCCTGGAGCCGCTGCTCGAGGAGGGACGGCTATGAACTGCATGGAGCGTGAACAACTGTTTGCTTACGTCCACCGAATGCTGGAGGGACGCGAAGAGGAAACGGTCCGCGGGCATCTGGAGGAGTGCGCCCATTGTCGCGGCGCCGTCGCGGAACTGCACAAGCTGGATGCGGTGCTCGACGAGTGGAAGCCTCGGGAACCCTCGGCGTGGTTCGACGCGCGTGTGAAGGCGACCATTGCCGCAGCGGAGCGGCAGAAGGCGGTGCAGGGCTTCCTCGCCTGGCCGTGGGCGCGCGCCATAGCCGCGGCGGTGGCGTTGCTGGCCCTGATCGTCGCCGGGCTGTTGGTCTTTCGCACTCGAGAACCCATCGAGACCACCCGGCCGTTGGCCCAGAAAGAGCAACCGGCCGTGCAGCAGCCCGCAGAAACCCCCAAGGCTCCGGGGCAGACGGTAGCCCAATCCCAGCCTGCCGCGACGCAGCCGGGCCAGGCACCCAGCGTCGAAGACGAGATTACCATGTACGAGAATTTGGGAATTCTGGAGGACTACGAGCTCCTGGCCGGCTTCGACGTCCTCTCGGAACTCCCGATGGGAGAAAAGAAAGTTGCGAACTGAGCGCCGGGGAACAATCCGCCCGCTTCACCTGTTGATCGCGGCTCTACTGGTCGCGCCTCTCTTCGCCGGCCAGGCCCTCGCGCAGCGTGGGGGAGGGCGCGGCCGGGGCGGGCGGGGGGCGGGAATGGGCGGCCAACACGGCCCCATGATGAATCAAGGCGGGCAGCACCGGCACGGGCAGGGTTTCATTCAGCGGCTCGAAGAATTATCTCCCAAGGAACAGGAGCGCGTCCTGGCCAATGACGAGCGCTTCCAGCGCCTGCCGCCCGAAAGCCAGCAGAGAATTCGCGAGCACCTGAAGACTTGGAACGCCCTCAGCCCGGAAGAAAAACAGCACCTCCGCGAGCGGCGGGAAATCTTCCTGAGCCTTTCTCCGGCCCAGCGTCGCGAGGCCCGCCAGCTCTTTCCCCGCTGGCACAGCCTGCCGGCGGAACGACGCCAAGAACTGATGAAAGCTTTTCGCCGTTTGCGGGACCTTCCGCCGGGGAAACGGGCACGGTTTCTATCCAGCTCCAACGTCGAGAAACGCTTCTCACCCGAGGAGCGTGAGCTATTGGCCGGTCTCGGTCAGCTTCTTCCGGATTCAAAACTCGCCGCCGGGGATGGGCCGTAGGAATAGGCCTTCCCTGCCGAATCCCTCTTTCCAGCTTGTCATGCTAATTCCGTGAAGCGGCAGAAGCATCGCGAGACCACTCGCTTGGCTGCGCTGGCAGGCTGCGTGCCGGGTGACAATCATTAGCTTGGTTCAGGATTTCTCCGCGGCGATGAGAAGGTCGTTGGACTTTTCAAGGTCAAACGGGGATTTGGCGTAATCGCCCCAGAACCGCAGGTCGGAGAACCCGGCCGCGGTGAGCAGTTCGGCCATGCGGTCTTTGAAGAGTGGGATCTGTCGCGACGTCCTTGGGTGGGTCTGCCAGCCGCCCCCGGCTTTCTGGCGTGCCAGGAACAGGGCCTGCATATTGATGAACTCGGCTTCGTAGTCCGCAAACTTGACCAGCAGGACCTCTTCGTCGGGCGTTTCGCCGGAAAGCACCGGAAAGAGCTTGGCCTTTTCCTTCCACCGACGATCGTAGTTCAAATTCTGCGTGAAGAAGATCCCTCCCGGCCGCAACGCTCCCGCCACGCCGCGAAGCACGGCTGGAAGCCGGCCGGGCTCAGAGATTCCGGGCAGGGCGTTGCCCAGACAGAATGCCGCGTCGTGCTCCGGGCCGAGCGTGGCAGCCTCTTCCATGCTCAATTGCTCGGCACGCGCCTCGCCACCGGCTGCGGCGATTTGTGCCGCACTCGCTTCGATTTTGTGGCGAGTGATCTCGATCGCCGTTTCGTCAATGTCGAATCCCAGGACGCGAAAGCCGCGCTGGGCGAGCGCCACCACGTGCCCGCCTGTCCCGCAGGCGGGCACCAGCACCTTCGACCCCGCTTCACGCGCCAACTCCTCGAGCAACGGCATCTCTCGCGCCAGCCGCCTTTCCCAGTTCATCACGGCGTCGTAGTATTTGGCCAGGTTGGGCTGCATCATTGAAAGAACGGCGAACTGGCGAGTCCATTGCCTGAAATCCAATCAGGCTTTGATGGTTTTCCCTGCGTGTCAGGCCACTAATTGCTTTCCAGCGTAGCCTTCAGCGTCACATTGCTTCCCGGAGTCACGGTCACCGTGCGCTTCCAAGTCTTGTATCCCGACATCTCCACCGTGACGGTTTGGTCCCCAGCAGGAAGTCTCAGACTCGAGGGTGTGTTGCCGACGAACTTGCCGTTCACCATGATATCCGCGCCGGAGGGCTCCGACTTGACCATGACCTCGGAGGTTTGGGGCTCGCCGGCAAGGCTCAAGGCCTGTGCCAGCGGCTGTGCCGCCGGCTGGGGCGCTGCCGCGGGCTGGGGGGCTGCGGCCGGTTGTGGTGGCGAAGCCGGCTGTCCGGGTGCGGCCCGGCGTGCTGGCGCCATCACGGTGGGTGGGGCGGAAGCCGCGGGAGCCGCGACTGCGGGCTGTGGGGCCGGCGGCGGATCGTAGGCGACAAAGGGCGCCCCCATGATCGCTCTGCACGCCTCCTCGACGGCATTTCCCAAGCTGCGGGTGGATTTGCTCAGGATCGCATCGCCGATCTTATCGAACACCGCAATCTTGTTGTCTTTGCGCGCAAAACCTTTGCCGCCTTCGTGGTCCAGCAGGACGACGAAATCCGCCATTTGCTGGTTCATGGTCACCGTCGCGCCTTGGCACTTCTTGGTGAACGTCTTGATGATCTCGGCGGTCTGCGGCCGCGCGCCGCCTCTTGCGCCGGCCATCGACCACGACTGGCTGTCGGTAATGAATACCCGGCGCTTCCCGTCGTTGCGCGCGGGATGCGCGGGGGGCTCGCCGGCGAGCAAAATGAGCGTGGCGGCGATGGTCGTGCCGATCAGCAGTGAGAGCGTGCGGACCAGTGCGCGTGTCATAAGACCTCCTCCGGCCGAGTGATGCCCGTGTTGCATTCCTCGATTTTGCCCTTGAATGAGATCATAGCCTCCCACACGCGCTCACATCAAGCCCAGACTGCGAAAAAATCGGCGCGCGAATCATCAACAAAAATGGTGGGCGCTTGTCCAGCGCGGCAGGCGCGCATCAAGGCGACTTATTTCAACGAGCTTTTGGGAATAATTACGTGTTTGATATTCCGGCGCTTCCATGTGTAAGTGATGTGCACGTCGCCGTCCGCGGATTGGATGACAGCGGGATAACTGTATTCGCCCGGCGCGGTCTCAAGTTCGAGGAAGGGAGTCCACGTCTCTCCGCCATCGGCGGAAAGCGCCACGTTGAGCGGCGTCCGCTCACGCGTCGAATGGTTGTAGACCAGCAGAATGCGTCCGTCTCGAAGCCTGACGGCATCGATGCCACAGTTGGGGTTGGGGAGAGTGGTGGGGCGAGCCGGGCTCCAAGTGCGCCCGCTGTCCGAGGAGTCGGCCGTAAAGATGAAGCCCTGCCGTGTGCGCGCGAACAGGCGCAATCGCTGGTTCGTGAGTTCAATAAGGGTGGGCTGGATCAGGCCAAAAGGCTCGCCGGGGATTGCAATGGGGCCGTGTTTTGTCCACGTTTTGCCGCTGTCAGAGGAGCGCTCCACCCAGCCTGCCCAGGCTTGGTAGCTTTCCACGGAACTTCCCGCAACGATGTCGCCGTTGGCCAGCCGAATGGGTTTGTTCTTGATGGGCCCGAGCAAACCCGCCGGCAGGCGAACGGGCGGACTCCAACTCTGACCGTCATCGTCCGAGATCCTGTAGGCACCCGTCCAGGTCTGCGGCGAAGGACCGAATTTGTAGAAGAGCCAGATGCGATTGTCGCCGCGAAAGAGCACGGGATTCCACGTTGGGATGCCCGGCTCGCGCGCTACCACGACCGGCGCCGACCATCGGCTCTGCGAGCGGCGCGCCATCCAGATCGCCACGTCCTTTGCGCCCTCGCGCCGGCCACCGAACCACGCGGCGAGATAGTCGCCCTCGCCGGTCTCAACAATCGTCGAAGCGTGACACTCGTCGAACGGGGCTTTTTCAAAAATGAATTCGGAACGCACGCCTGCACGTAAGACCTTCGCCCCCGGCACGATGAGTGCGACAACAAGGAGAACCTCCACCCACAGGATGTTCTGTCGGAGCCGGAGATACGGGCTGGTCCACATCACTCCTCACCCTAGCAACCACTTTGGAAATAGACGTACATCTTTGGCCTTTCGGCGCGAAGATTCGAGAGAGGCTGCGCCAACCTATCAAGACGCTGCCTAAAAGACCTTAAGGAGCACTATTCCGCCGAGGACGGCGATCGTTATGCTCAGTAGAGTGCCAATCAAGAAATACTCCGCAAACCGGACCGACTTCAATTCTGGATAGCGAACAACGGATTTCGCTGTCAGGATCAGCCCGACCGCGGCAGGGGATTCGAGAATCAAGACTGTCAGGACTAGGAATCTCTCAAGCCATCCGATGTACATTCCGGCGTTTCGCAGCTCTTCCTGTGTTTCTCCCTGAATTAGCGGCTCCTTGGCTAAAAGACCCTTTGTAGCGTGGCGGACGACCTGCCCACCGCCGAAGATGACGGCGACGTATGTGGTAAGCGTTAGAAGAATCTTGGTCTCGTGGACGCGTAGGTGAGCAAGTTGAACGGTCAACTCACCCCAAGCGGGCTTAACAAGGAGAAGGGCCGCGGTGATCACCGCCACGCTATGCAGAGTCTGGTCCGTCAGAAACCACCAAATTGAGTCCGTCGCCGTCCCAGCACGAATCATGCGATACTTCCTACCGTCCAAAAAGAGGTGAGCCGCGGCCAAGACCAGAATCACTGATTGAAACCGCAGAGAAGCAATCGAGTCAAATGAGAAGATCGCAGCAAGAAAACACACGCTCAGGTAATGAACGGACCCATGCTTTATGTAACCAGCCCAAGTCCTACGCCCCCTTTGCTCGAACCACCGGCGCGGTTGAAGTAGGAACTCAACGATAAGATACGCGAGGAGCAGTATAAGAGTAGTGTCGACTAGGGGTTGCATGTAAATGTGCACAATTCACGATTTGCACGGCGGCGTGCAAATCATGAGAAGTGGGCGCCTATGATTGTCCTCATGATCTCGACGGTCTCTTCCAATTGCCAGAAGTGTCCCCTCTTCAAGTTTCTAGATACGGTAGACTCGTTCACGCCGAGGGCTTTGGCGGTGAGTTCCACGCGCCGCGTCTTGCGATAGACCTCTATCGTTTTCCATTGCTTACTGGATATCGCCTGAACAAGAGTGTCATGAAGTCCGTAGACTGAGTTCGCCACCAGATCAAATCTCCTATCGCCGCTTTGAAATGCTGTCAGGGCTTTGAATTTATGAGCCTTCGAACTCTTAATGCTTTCCAGGGCCTGCCGAGCGAACACGAACGCTTCACCTGTCATGCGATTTACTGGTTGCACCACCGGACCAGAAATTCCTCCAATCCCGACACCAATCCATAACCCCAGAGGGCGGAAGGCAACACGCAGGTCCAGTACAAGCTCAGGAACCGCGTCCAGCCGCAAAGTCAGAGTCTGGAATTCATCTCCTGCCGTGACCGCATACGGCAGGCTTATGACTTGTCGTTTGGTGTGCGTTCGGGAGAGCTGATCAAGCTTCCGCGTTACGGTCGACCGAAGCCCCTCCGCACTACTCGATCCCAACACGTCGACGATGAGAACTACGGAAGATTCCTTTTCCATTGCACAATCCTATGCAATTTTATCGATTTGCACATTTGGATGCAAGTCAGTTTAAGCAGCCAGTTCATGCCTCTCACCCCAAAGAAAACCGCCTCCTCGGGATTCATTGGCGCGATAATCGTAACGAGAAGGAGATAAACCCCTTCCAGACGCAGTAATACACTGTGCACATGGGAGATTGCGTATCACTCCCGATCATGGCGAGCCGGGGTCGGCAACTTATCCAATTGCACGCGGAGGGTGGTGGTCTCATCGGGTTTGATGCCGGCGTTGATCCGCCGGCCGCGGTAACCGTCTTTCCGGATCAGAAGGGAGTAACGTCCCGGCACCAGGCTGAACCGGCAGGTCCCGGCAAGCCCGGTCGCGGATCGGAAACCGGGCACGGCCACCGTCACGCCGGGGAGGCGTTTGCCGTTTTCGTCCACAATCAGAACGTCCAGGATGCCTCGGGCGCGCGACGGGTCGTTCTTTTCCTGCGCCCTCGCTACGAGAAGCACGCCCATCCACAACACCAGGGATGCGGCAATGAACACCGGGATTCTCTTCGTCATTCGCGCCCCCTGAACGTGAGGATAGAAGGATTGTATCCCATCCTCCGGCGGGGTTGTCGATGAATCGAGGCCCAAAGAGGTCGTCGCTCGGGCAGGCGTTTAGCGCTCCTCGCCGGCCAGGAAGGAAACCTCGTCAAGCTGGATGAATTCCTGGATGACCGATTCCCGGGCGGCGTCGAGTTCGCTGACGGGGCCGAAGAAGGCCACGCGGCCGTCGACCAGGAATACGATTCGGTCGGCCAGCTTGCGAGCCAGCTTCATGTCGTGGGTGACGACGATGGACGTGAGACCGGTCTCGCGCTTGAGCTTCAGAATCAGGTCGCCCACCGACTGGGCCATCAAGGGGTCCACCATGGTGGTCGGCTCGTCGTAGAGGATGGCTTCGGGGCCCGCCGCCAGGGCGCGGGCGATGGCCACGGCGCGCTTCATTCCGGTGCTCAGGTCGGAGGGCATCAGATCTTTCATCTCGCTCAGTCCGACGCGCTCCAATAGCTCATCCGCGCGCGACTGGATTTCTTCTTCGTCGAAGCCCGGGCCACGCTCGGCGCGCTCACGCAGCGGATACGCTACGTTCTCGCCCACGGTGAGCGAATCGAAAAGCGCTCCGGACTGGAAGACCATGGTCACGCGCCGGCGGATCTCCATCAGCTCGCTTTCGCTCAGCCGCGTCACGTCGCGCCCGGCAATGAAGACCTCACCGGAATCGGGCTCCAGAAAGCCCAGGATGTGTTTGAGCATCACGCTCTTCCCCACCCCGCTGCGACCCAGCACCACCACCATCTCACCACGACGTACATCGAAGCTGACGTCTTCAAGCACGGGCTGGTCGTCGAACGCCTTGTAGACGTGCGTGAACCGGATGTAAGGGTCGCCGGCAGCGTGATTGTTCGTCTGGTCGCTCATGGCAGGAGCAGCGGTAAATTATGAATTATGAATGGTGAATTGTGAATTGCGAAACAGCTCGACTTCAATACGGCAGGCTTTTTCTCCCACGCCTCAAAGTGGGGGGCTCCGACATTCGCAATTCACTATTCAGAATACTATTCACCATTCCGCGATCGCTCGCCTCGCCTCATCATAATCTTGTTGCGTATTCATATTACCAAAAATCCGCGACGCAAACCCGGCGCGCGCGACTTCGCGCCAAGGAATCACTTCACAGGGCACGCGCGGATAAAAGGCGCGGGTCATGTTCTCGCCCGCCTGGAGGCTCGCCCGGATGGCCCGGACTGCGCGCCGACGATAGATCGCGCACAGGGGCTCGAGGTTCCCATCGCGGGACCTGGCGACCGTGACATCGGCGCAAGCTTCGAGCGCCCGCCGGGCAAGGAATTCGAGGAATCGCGCTTCCATGAAAGGCAAATCGCAACTGAGGAAGAGGCCGTAATCGGTCCGCATTCGTAGCAGGCCGCTGTAGATTCCGCCCAGCGGCCCGCGGCCGGGGAGCTCGTCGGGAAAAACCGGCACCTGCAGGCCGGCAAAGTTCTGCGGCGGGCCGAGGATCGCGACCGCGCGGCAAATCGAGCCGAGCAGGCGAAGCTGCCGCTCGAGCATCGTTTCGCCGCCCAAGACGAGTTGCCATTTGGGCCGGCCCATCCGCCGGCTTTCGCCGCCCGCCAGCACGAATCCGGTCAGCAAGGAAAATCGCCGTCGCATGGAAACAAGGGGGCGGGCTCACGCTGCGAGATGACGCGAACGCCGCACCGCTTTCAATCCCCTCCCCGTCGCAGACTGGTCAGCAAATACTTGGAGCCGCTGCTGAAAGTGGGATGATAAACATAAGTCGTGCCGTCTCGCTTGAGCTCAAAGGACAAATCGTCGGGAGAGTCCGGGGCGGCATCTCTGGCCTCGAAGATGTTGTTCTCCAGGAACTCCGGCCAATTGTCCTCGACATACTTCCGGAAAAGCTCCAGCCTCGGCTCGCTGTTCTTCAGGAATTTGGAGGGGTCGACCAGCGAGTAGGCGCCACGGAAATCGTGGAGATGCAAAGCGGAGATGAATCGGTAGAGGACATAGTCTTCGTTCTCCGAATACTCGGTGCGGCGCGGCACGTAGGACTTACCGTCCCAGGTGTAAACAGACATCGCCAGGAAACCTCGACGGCCGCCGCGCGGAAAGATAAGAAAACCCGGGTCGGCCCTGCCGGAGACCACCAAAACGGGATCTTTCACCCCTTCAACGTCACGAAACGCCACATCGCCGCCCGCAAAACTCTGGAAGAGGCTTTCCTCGGCGCGAGAGTCCCAGGAGAGCACCGCGGCATGATTCTCGAGCCGAAAAACTACCGGATACGGCGACAGTGTAATGCCCTCAATCACCGCCAGGGCGGGCGCCGCGCCGAGTCTTGGCAAAATCTCGGCGTCGTACAGTCCATTTCCATCCATCATTCTCGAGGCACGCCAAGCGGCGCCATCCCAGGAAAGCAGAAACAGGCTCCAGGCAGGAAGCAGGCCCTCGATGTCAGAGTTGTGGAGCGGAAATCGCTCGGCTCGCGACCACTTGAACAGCAGCTCCGGCGTGCCATCGCCGTCGAGATCGCCAAGTCTTTCGAGGCTGCTTGCCGAGGTGACCGAGGTTTCGGAGTTTGCTTCCACAAGCCCGGCCTGCAAGGCCTGGCCCAACGCCTGGAGATTCACCGATTTCACCTTGGCCAGGGCTGACTTCACGTTCGCGTCGGCCGCCGCGCGCATCGTTCGCAGGAGCGCATCGAGCTCTCTTTTCTGGGCGAGTGTTGCAGCAGCGTCGAAGTCGGTTTCTTCTTCCCGGACCTCCAGGGACTGGGTTCGTAACTGGTCGCTTGCCATCGGCCTGGGCGCGAAGAGAATCCCGGCGAGAAGTGCGGCGAGCACGAAACCACCGAGTTTTCGTGAATCTCGCCTCAGCCGGAGCGAGGCCCCAGAATGGGAGCGAAAGTAGTCGGGAGAGATTGTTCCCATGAGGAAGGTTTGATTATAGCCCAGGCTGGAAGGTTGCGCCCCGGCAGATACAGCCGAGATAGGGGCTCGGAAAATGTCAATCTCCCGCAAGTAGCGCAAGAGGGTGCCCAAGGCTCATAATCGTCATCGGCGAAGTGGCGCCGCCGGGCCAGGGGGACACTCGGTGTGAAACCGCCCGGGAGCTTCCACTCCGCTCTTCCCTTCCGCCGGATTTGACGTTTGAAACGCGACAAGCTTTTTTTGAAGGCGGAGGAACTTTTTCCACCCTCCGGCGATTACAGCCATGAGTGATTTGAACGGAGACCGGAAGTTGAGCAAAGAGTCGGATGAGGGACTCATGCAGTCCTTCAAAAAAGGCGAGACGCCCGCCTTTCGGGAGCTTTTCGAGCGCTACAAGAATCCCGTCTTCGCTTTCGTGCGGCGGCGCGTGAACGACGCGGGACGGGCGGAGGAAATCACCCAGGATATCTTCCTTGCCCTGGTCCAGCGCCGCAACGGCTACGAAGTAAGGGCCCGCTTCCGGACTTATCTTTACAAGATCGCCCTCAACCGCGTCGCGGAAGAGCACCGAAAGAGAAGCCTGAGCGAGTCGCTTACCACAAGCCCGGAGGCGACGGGCGGAGGCGACCCGAACGTCGTCCAACAGGTTCGAGAGGCGCTGGGAAGGCTCGAGCCCGGACAGCGCGAGGTTGTTTTGCTGCGCGAATACGAAGGACTGAGCTACCAGGAAATCGCTGAAGTGCTGAAGATGCCGGTGGGAACCGTACGCTCGAGGTTGTTCCGGGCCAAGCTGGCGCTGCGCGACCTGCTGGCTCCGGCGTGGGGGGAAGGGGCGTAGAGCGATGACGAAGCATTATGTCGAATCCGAAGAATTGCAGGCCTACCTCGACCGCGAGCTCGAGCCCACCCGGCAGGTGGAAGTGGGGACCCACATCGACCAATGCGCCGAGTGCTCAAGGCTGCTCTCCGACTTGAAGCGTGTCTCCACCACGTTGCAGCGCTGGCAGGTGGAACCTGCACCGCCAACGTTGCGCCCGCCAGTCATCGTGGATGCCAAGCCGCAAGCCCGCTGGTCATGGACGCGGCTGGCTCTGGGCTTTTCGGGCGCAGTGGCGGTTGTCCTGATTCTGGTTGCCATAAGCATTCCCAACCTGCTGCGGTCGCGGCTATCCTCGCAGAAATCTCCATACATAACTCCTTCAACTCCCGAGGCGGACCGAAAAGAAGTGGCGGGCGGCTCCGGAGGAGCAGGTAAGGTCATGCCCGGAGGCCGTTCACTGGTCTCGCCAAATCAATTGCAGTCGAGTCAGCCCGCTGCGGGACGCATGATCACCTACCAAGTGACCATGACGATTGAGGTGAAGGAATTCGACCAGGCTAAGGTGAGGTTGCTCAAGATTGTCAGTGAGGTGGGCGGCTACATGGCGGGCGCCAGCACTGCCAACATCCCTGGTGGCTCACAGCGCGGCAATCTGACGGTCATGGTGCCCGCGGCGCAGTTATCTCAAGTTCTCGAGCGAATCCGCTCTCTCGGCCGCGTGACCCGCGAGGATCTATCAACCGAGGAAGTGACTGACCAAGTCGTTGACCTCGAAGCGCGACTTCGTAATTCGCGGGCTACCGAACAACGCTTGATCGAAGTCCTCAAGAACCGCACCGGGAAGGTTGGGGATGTCCTCGAAGTCGAGCGCGAAATCTCCCGCACCCGCCAGGAAATCGAACGCATGGAGGCGCAGCGGCAAAACCTTCTGCAACGGGTCGAGCTGGCCACGATCCAAGTGACGTTGGGCGAAGAGTTCAAGGCGGAGCTGATGCCGGCGCCGGTCGGCACGTGGACGCGCCTGCGAAATGCACTGGTGGATGGGTACGACAATTTCCTGGCGTCGTTCCTGGGCATGGTGGTTTTCGTCGCCCGCTATGGTCTGACCCTGGCGTTCTGGGGAGGGCTTGGCTGGCTGACCTGGCGAGGGTTGCGGCGGTCCCTGCTTAGGTCCGGCCGGAGTCTCTAGCCCAAAGGGACCTACCCTGCATATCCATCAGTCGCGCTGGCCGGAATGTGAATGTAACTGCCAGCCTATGTTACTGAAAAACCTCAGCCAAGTTCGTTTGTGGCTGTCTATCCGTTTCCTGCAAGTGGCCTAGGGTTATGACGTCTCCTCCGGAACGCCATTTCCCTGGGTTTTACCCCTTGACAATTGCCATCAGCCCAGTGTAGATTAGCACTCCTGAGCTTAGAGTGCTAAGCAGGAATCGAATACTTGGGAATGGCCTTTTGGCCCTTTAGTTTGAAGAGATTAGGCTCCAGGGACCGCCCAGGTTTGCAAAGAGATCCCGTTGGGCGGGCCTCTGGATCGGAATAACATCAAGAAAGGAGAATACAGAGCAATGAGAGTACGACCTCTTCATGATCGCATCCTCCTCAAGCGTATTGAGGAGAAAGAAACCGTGAAAGGGGGCATCATCATCCCCGACACGGCGAAGGAAAAACCGCAGGAAGCTGAAGTAATCGCTGTCGGCAAGGGCAAGAAAACCGAAGAGGGGAAGGTAATCCCCCTCGACGTCAGGGCCGGGGACCGCATCCTTTTCGGGAAGTACTCCGGCACCGAAATCAAGATTGACGACAAGGAATATCTCATCATTCGCGAGGACGAGGTCCTGGGCGTGATCGAGACCGCGAAGTCCGTCGCGGGCGGGAAGAAGTAATCCGTCAGCTGACGGATCAGTAGTCAGTTGTCAGTTGGCCGATCGGCTGATGGTTCCAGCAACCATCGTTGATCTGAGGACGACGGACAAAGGACACCGGACAGGGACTTTCATCGAAATTTCTGGAGGAAATAAAAGATGGCAAACGCAAAACAGATTGTGCACGGAGACGAGAGCCGCCAGGCGATCCTCCGTGGAGTGAACAAGCTGGCGGACGTTGTGAAGATCACGTTGGGTCCCAAGGGGCGCAACGTGGTTTTGGATAAGAAGTTCGGTTCCCCCACGATCACCAAGGACGGCGTGACCGTGGCCAAAGAGATCGAACTGAAAGACCCCCTGGAGAACATGGGCGCGCAGATGGTGCGCGAAGTGGCCTCAAAGACCTCCGACGTGGCCGGCGACGGCACGACGACAGCGACGGTGCTGGCCCAGGCGATTTTCCGCGAGGGCGTGAAGACCGTGGCCGCCGGCGCCAACCCCATGGCCATCAAGCGCGGGGTCGAAGCCGCCGTCCGGACGATTTGCGGCTACGACGAGGTCCAGAAAGACGGCTCCAGGAAGCACATTAAGGGCGAGATCGATAAGCTCTCCAAGAAAGTGGAAGAGAGCTCGATGATCGCGCAGGTCGGCTCAGTCTCCGCCAATAACGATATGACCATCGGCAATATCATCGCCGAAGCGATGAAAAAGGTCGGCAAAGACGGCGTGATTACGGTCGAGGAAGCGAAAACCATGGAAACCTCGCTCGAGGTGGTGGAAGGCATGCAGTTTGACCGCGGCTACCTTTCCCCCTACTTCGTCACCGACCCGGAGCGGATGGAGTGCGTCCTGGAAAACGCTCTGGTGCTCATCCACGAAAAGAAGATTAGCTCCATGAAGGACCTGCTGCCGTTGCTCGAGCAGATCGCCAAGGCGGGCAAGCCGCTGCTCATCATCGCCGAGGAAGTCGAGGGCGAGGCGCTGGCCACCCTGGTGGTGAACAAGCTGCGCGGGACGTTGCAGTGCGCCGCGGTGAAGGCCCCGGGCTTCGGGGATCGCCGCAAGGCCATGCTGGAGGACATCGGCATTCTTACCGGCGGCAAGGCGATTTCGGAAGACCTGGGCATCAAGCTCGAAAACGTGAAGCTCGATGACCTGGGCAAGGCCAAGAAGATCACCATCGACAAGGACAACACCACGATCGTCGAGGGCGCGGGCAAGAGCTCGGACATCGAGGGCCGCGTGAAGCAGATCCGCGCCCAGGTCGAGGAGACCACCTCCGACTACGACCGCGAAAAGCTCCAGGAACGCCTGGCCAAGCTGGTGGGCGGCGTGGCGCAGATCAAGGTGGGCGCGGCAACCGAGACCGAGATGAAGGAGAAGAAAGCTCGCGTCGAGGACGCCATGCACGCCACCAAGGCGGCGGTCGAGGAAGGCATCGTGGCAGGCGGTGGGGTCTCCCTGCTGCGCTGCGTCCCGGCGCTCGACAAGCTCAAGGCCGAAGGCGACGAGCAGATCGGTATCAACATCGTCAAGCGGGCACTGGAAGAGCCGCTGCGCATGATCGCTCAGAACGCTGGAGCCGAGGGCGCGGTCGTCGTCGAGAAGGTGCGGACCAACAGCAACCTCAACTACGGCTTCAATGCTGAGAGCGAAACCTTTGGCGACTTGGTCGAGCAGGGCGTGATCGATCCGACCAAGGTGACCCGCACGGCGCTGCAGAACGCTGCGTCCATCGCCTCACTCATGCTGACTACGGAAGCCCTGGTCAGCGAGTTCCCGGAGAAGGAGGAGAAGGGTCACGGCGGACCTCCCCCGGGAATGGGCGGCGGAATGTATTAAAGCAGTAGGCAGTAGGCAGAAAGCAGAAGGCAAAGAGGGCGGGGACTGGTTCCCCGCCCTTTTTGTTTCCCATGAGCCGGCAGGCATGCTTGACTTGTCGCCTTCCGCGCACGTGGCCCGGAGGGCCTGCTCGCGGGCTGCTCTGGCACTTAACGCCGCCCGGAGTCTGGCCGCGTCCTGCCTTGTAAACAGCAAGCGCCGCTGCGCAGCAAGCCGAAGGTCCTCTCGCGTCCACCGCCCGCGCATGAGAACGAACCACCGGCAATCCTCGCCAGACCTGCCAGCCTTTCATTCGTCAATCATCGATCATCGACCGGCGCTGTCGGCCGCCCGACCCCGGCGCCCGACAGCAAAGCCGCGGCCGCCGCAAGCCAGCCACTCACCTATGGGGCTATCCGCTCCACCGTGAACTCAAACGAGAAGACAAATGGCGAACCCACCGGCTGCGGCTGGGGTCCCTGGCCAATCAGCATCAGCTGGGCTGTGCGGTTAGCATTGGTGAGAGTCCGCTCGTCGCCGGAGCCGCTTACGTCGCCAATGGTGTCGAGCGAGTAGGAAATGTCCTCATGGTAGAACATGAAAGCCACCGGCGATTCCTGCGCCCTTCTTCCAAATAAACCCTCAGCGCGGATGCGCTCCGCAGGCACCTCACAGGGCGCCGAGCCCAGGCCCAACGCGCTGCAAACGTCGGCATTGGGGAACTTCAGGACGTACCGCCGAGGCGTCACCCCGGGGTACTCCTGCTCGCAGCCCAACCCCAAGTCGTTCCCGCGGTTGGTGTAGATGAAGAAGAAACCATCCTTCTTCACCCAGCCGAAAACACAAGGGTCACCGTCCTCGAGTCGCCAATCCACGTAGGGACCGTTGCCATCGCTGACCAGCAATGGGTCCCCGTAGAAATCGTGGACGGTCAGTTTCGCCGCAGGGTTTACACCACCCCCACCGCCACCGCCGCCGCCTCCGTCGGGTTTCTTCGCGCCTAGAGCTGAGAGTCCGACGCCAAGGCAAATCATCAGCGCCAGCGATCCCAGCCAGCATGCCGTTCTTTTCCGTTTCATAACCGCACCTCCTAGTGATTTCCGTGCAAAAAAAGAGGCCGCCTGCCCGATCAAATAACCGGGCCGACGGCCTCCGTGTGTTTCGGTCAGCCGGGAAGAGCAGGTGCCAGGTGTTAGGTGTCAGGGCGCGGGGACCGAGTCATGCAATCATTTGTCCATTGGCCCGTTGTCGTGGGCCACTATTCCGATGGCTTGGTCACCAAATTCTCACTGCCCAGCACCTAGAACCCAGAACCTAGCACCTGTCTTCATGTGAACTTGGTTTTTCTCTTGACCACCTCCGCTAGGACGGGCAATCCGTCCTGGATCTTGAGCCGCTCGATCTCCCCGTGCCGGAGTTCCTCGCAGAAGCGGACGAAAGCTCGCCAGGCAGGATGTGGCGACACGGCTGTTGGCGAATGAATCGGCTGCGGGTCGCGGCAATTCGCCGTGATTTCGAACCGCCTTACGAGATCTGTGCGGTTGCTTCCCATCTTGCTTCTCACTTCTCGAGGCCTGAAACCAGGCGCGCGGTCGCGCTCCCCTAGTCAACGCTGTAAACGTAAACCTGTCCGGCCATGCCAATGCCGCCCACCTCGCGCCGCGGCTCACCCACCAGGAAGATCCGGCTTCCCGGAGCCGCCGCTACTGCCCGGCCATACATCAAGGCGTCCCCATTGGCATCCGGTGGGTACAGAACGTAGCGGTCCGAAAGGGGTCCAGATGGACCTGACAGGTACACATACGCGACCCCTGTACACGCGTTGGGAGCGGCCACTAGGACATCAGCCAAGCCGTCCTCGTTGATGTCGTTTGAACTGATGTTGGTGCCGTAGCCCTCAGTACCCGTGCTGCTTTGGGTAAGCGTAAACGAGGGCCCTTCAACGCTGGAGACGTCGCCGTTGAATACAATTGCAGGAGACTTGAGGTAAGCGACGGTAATGACATCCCCAAGGCCGTCTCCGCTGACATCGTTGAGCGTCGTCCTGTATCCCAGATTTTGACCTTTCACCCCGCTTGACAGTTCGATGACGGAAGCTGGATCGGCGAGGATCGGCCCGGGAAATACCAACACGGCTCCGGCATTCCGCGCTTTGGACACTCGCCTGCCGATGGCACCTACGGCCACATCTGGAACGCCATCTCCCGTCACGTCGGCCACAGCCACCGAGCGGCCGAATTCGTCACCATTACGCGGGGAGGGAGCGGCGATGATTCGGTCGAAAGTGAAACTATGGGGAGGACCGGCGTCGAATTTGAAGACGAAGACCTTCCCCCCCCGTTTTGCCGAACCAACATCGGCGCCTGGAGCTCCAACCAGGACCTCGTTCTCCGTATCCCCATCAATGTCGCCCACGGCGAGAGCCTCGCCAAAGTAGCCTGCGCTTTGCCCCGGTGGCGGGAGGATAGGAATCCCGCCCGAATAGCTGAGCGCCCCGCCACTCACTTTACCCAGGAAAACATAGGCCGCTTGAACAAACCTTGAAGCCACAACGATGTCGGGGATGGAGTCAGCGTTGACGTCACCCTGAACAATGGTCATGAAGTTCTGGTCCGCGGAGGCGTTGGGTATCACCAGGGAGGGTATGTGCGATAGCAGTTCCCCACTGGTCGGGTCCAAGAGAAAGACCTCGACCTTGCGGCTGATCCTCGAAGTCACCGCCGCAACCAGCGCGTCGCTAGGCGTGTCTGGGTTCAACTCAACTCGGCTGATGGCGATCCCTCTGCCAAACTCGCCCGTGAAGCTCGGTGGATCGGAATTCAGGACCGTGACCGGCGTGAAACCATCAGGCAGCGGGAACACCTCACAGGTTGGCTGACCCGTGGTCTTCAGTGTGACGCTGAAGAGTTCGGTGCCCTTGCCGGTGCGGCCTCGGCTGGCCATCACCACGATATCGAACTTCTTATCAATCACCGCGTCTTCGGCCACGTCGATGTTGGCAATCAGTTCGGTCCGGCTGACAAACTTGGTGGAATTGACCGTGATCCCGCCCGGGTTTTCGGTATCGGTCAAAAAGAACTGTGCCCTGGCGCTGCGGTCGAATCCATTACCCTTGATGGCGACGTTGAGATTGATAGTGCCCTGCTCGGCCGAGGGCGGGACGGCAGAGGTCACTTCTATATCCTGGGCCACCAGGGGCGGCGAACTCCCCGGCCCGGCAAGAAACAGAAACGCTAGACAGCACACAATAGAAAAAGTCCAGAATGTCCGTTTCATGACAATCCCCTTTAACCGATGTTTCGGCTCTTTCAGGGTGGCAGAGGGTACTCGCCGCCCTCCTCTTCCTCTGTACTCTTACACGGACACGAACTTGGTTTTTCCGCAGAATTCCTTGTTCACTTGACTTCTCCGACCAGAACGAACGGCGCCCAGAAGTACGGGTGGCGATACGGACCGCCGGGGCCCAGCATGCTGCGCTGGGCTTCTGCCAGGGCCTGAGCCTTGTCCGTCTGGCCCAATTGCCGATAGAAACTTTTCATAAGCTGCAGCGTGGAGCGGTCATCCACTTCCCACAGGGTGGCCAACACGGAGGGGCTGCCCGCAAACAGAAAAGCCCGCGTCAGGCCGACAAAATCGTCCCCGGCCGGCACCTCCGCAAAATAGCCGCTGCCCATGGCGGTCTCGCAGGCGCTCAACGTGACGAGGTCAGCGTTGAGCCGCAGACCGAGGATTTCGTGGACCTCCAATCGGCCGTCCTCGCGGCGGCTTGGCTCGAGCTCCAGGCCGGACAGGAGCGGATTCAGCTTGTTGAAATAACCGTGAGTGGCAACGTGGATCACACGATGCCGGTCCGCCTCGCTCTTGAAGGAGGCTTCGGTCGCCGCTCGCCCAATCAGAACCTTCGGCTGCGGGGGGAAGAACTTAGCCACTTGCCGGGCTTCCTGTTGTGCGAATCGCAGCCGGGTGCGCGCCGGGGCCAGGGCGAGCAGGCTGCCCTCTGGATCGCCTTCACTCGTTTTGCCATAGACGAGGACAGTGGCGGAAGGCAGGTAAGCCAACACATAGTCTTCCACCAGGAAACGGCCATCGGCGGTCTGCACCCGCGGCAAGGCACCAAACGGCAGGTAATGGAGGATACCGTGGGGCACCAAGTACAGGAGCTTTGTACCGGCCAGCCAACCTTCCCCCTCCAGCGGCTCGATGAGGAAACTCGCCAAGCTCTCCGCCGGGGCTCTCCAGTCGTCACTCCCTTTGCGCAGAAGCAGGTCACGGAGGAGTTCCACCTTGTCGAACAGACTGCGGTGAGGAAGCGAAACAGTTTTTGCCTGCACCTTACTGTGGGTAACAAGAAAAACCGCCACGCCGTCTTCAGCGACCACGTATTCCAGCAGCGCGCTGTCGGCCCCTAGATTCCTTTGAACCTGCTCGGTGGAAGGAACGCCCAGGGCTGCGGCAAAGGCGGGCTCAGTCTGACGGAGATCGTCGAGCAGGTTCTGGTATTCCCGCTCTGCCGTTGCCAGTTCGGCGGAGAAGACTTGCAAGGCCTGATTCCGCTGCTCGCGCCGGGGCCTGGCGACTTCTGTCTCGACATCCCGTTGTAGCTGGCGAACCCGCTCCTGGAGCTCCACGAGCGCCTGGTGGCGGGATTCACCCTCCGTCGGAGGGAGACCGCGATTCAAAAGGTCCAGGTAGCTGCGAGCGTGGAGCTTCTCAGCTACAAAAAAAGCGTCGCTGGTCCGTCCCATCTTGAGCAACAGGCGGACCAAGGCCACGTAAACCTGGTATTTGTTTTCACTGTAGCCGGCTCGAAAGCGCTCTTCCCGCAATTGGCTGCGTACCGCCTCGATGGTGGTCACCGCCCGCTCGAGGGCGCCGACCGCATCGGCGTCGCGGTCCAATGCCTCCAGCGTCAATCCTTGCCCATACGCCAGCCGCCAGCCGAGTTCAGGGTCGCCGAGGGTTCGGGCGACCTCTTCGCCCGCGGCGTAGAATTGCAGGGCACCTTCGAGGCGATTCTGCGCACGTTCGATTTCTCCTTGCGCGTACAGGGCCTGGGCTTCGAGAACCCGGGCTTCGATTCCGCGCGCGATTTCGAGCGCCTGCCGGGCCTCCTCGAACGCTTCAGCGAATCTCTCTTGGTCGCGGTGGGTGAGTGACAGTTGCGTCAGGCTTTGCGCCACTAGGACCCGGTCGTCGATCTCGCGAGCCAGCGCCAAGGCCTGGGTATAGAGAGCAGCAGCTTCTTCGTAGCGTTTCCGCTGCCACTCCAGATCCCCCAATGCAATGAGATTGGTGATGACGCCGGCAGGATGGCCGATGCCGCGGGCCTGAGCAATAGCTCGACGAAAGCTCTGCTCGGCGGAACCGGCGTCCCCCAGGACCGAATAGAGACCGCCCATATCGTTGAGCGCTTCCGTCAATTCACGCTTCAGCCCCGCCTGCTCGTAGGTCTTGAGCGCCTGGCTGAAGTATTTGAGCGCCGGGTCATATTGACCCCGTCGAATCAGCGCCGTTCCTTTGCCTGCCAGCCAGTCTGCCTCTTCTTTCGCAAGCCCGGCTTGGCGCGCCAATCGCCACGCGCGGTCGAAACTGCTCGATGCCTCGCTGATCTGCCCAAGTCCCAACTGACACCGAGCCAGATTGCCCAGGTCCTGGCTCATCGAAGGTTTCAACCCCAGACGCTCGCTGATGGCGAGGGATTGCTGGTAATAGCGCATCGCCTCGCGGAACTGGCCCAGGAGAAAATAGACGCCGCCAATGTTGCCCAGCGTGTCGCATTCCCCGCGCGCAAAGCCCGTGCCGCGATATAGCTGCAGCACCCGCTGGTACTGCTCGAGGGAGCGGCGATAGTCTCCCTGCTCGTCGTACACCAAGCTGAGGTTGTTGAGTGACGCGCCCTCCAGCTTCCGGTCTCCGATCTCGCAGGCAATGGCGATGCTGCGCGTCAGACGTTCGATGGCCTCGGGATACTCACCCATTTCCCAGTAGACCAAACCCAGGTGGCTGAGAGTTTTGCCTTCCTCCAACCGGTCGCCCAGTTCGTGCTTCATCGCCAGGGCGCGGTTCAGGTAGTCGAGGGCCTTGGGGAAGTCGCCAAAACGCTTGTGGCAGTTGCCGATGTAGCCGAGGGTAATCGCTTCGCCGCGCCGGTCGCCGGCCGTACGAAAGAGCGCCAGCACGCGCTGGAATTCGGGCAGGGCGGCCTGCGGTCCCTCCTTGAGATAGAGCTGCTGCGCGGCGGTCAGGAGTTCCTCCGGCGAATCCGTCTGGGCCGGCAGAGCAGCCTTCGCAAGCATGCAGGCGAGCAGAGCGCCAATCGCCACAGCACGCTGAAACACGGCTCACCCCAAAAAGGTTCAGATTAGTTCTTCTCCCCGACCGTGAAACCAACCGCCGGGGACTTGAGCGTCTTACCATCCGGGAGAAAGGCACGAACCCAAATGAAGTATTTCCCACCCTCCGCCAGCCGCACATCGGCGGGCAGTCGAGTGTGTGCCACTTCGGACCGGCCTTCCCACACCGGGCTGCCGTCGGCCGTCACCAGGTGGACCTCGTAGAAGAGACTCCGTTCAACTTCCTGCCAGCGAAGCTCGGACTCCTCAGAGGTAATGACAGAGCCTTCCTGCGGGAACAGCAAATCGGGGAGAACCGCTCGCCGCGGTTTGTTGCGTACAGTGGGGACAGGGACGGGTGTGAGAGGCGCGTCGCTACGGGCCGGCGGCTTCGTTTCAACCCGCGGTGGCCCAGCGGTCGGCGGGGGCGGGATTACGACTCGGGGCGCACGCAGCCAGAGCCCGGCGACAAGAGCGAGGGACGCGGCGAATCCTCCCGCCAGTGCCCAACGCAGCATCGGCTTCGCCTGGGGTTGGTCCGGAGAACCGGCAAGTCTGCACGCTTGCGCCAGCAATGCCTCCGGCACGTCGGCGCGCACTCCGCGCTCTTGCGCGTGCGCGAGAAAAGACACCTGATCCAGGCAGAAATCGCAATCCGCAAGGTGTTCCGCCACCCGCTGCGCCGCAGTCTCATCAAGACCGCCGTCGACATAGGCGGCGATTTCGCCATCGCCCGGACATCGCCACGTGCGCTGCGGGCTACTGCCTTTGCTTCTTGCCAAGGCTCGCACCAGATGCCTTTCGTCCATACCACCCTCCCTTGGACGCTTCCCAAGGTCGAAGTCCACTTGCCCCCTACCCACTTACACGGACAGGGCCGATGTTTTTCCGCAGAATCCGCATGTCACTCTGCTAACTCTTGCCTCATCCGCGCCAGAATCTCCCGGATTCGCCGGTCCGCTTTCTGCGGACTGCCCAGCCGGGCAAGGCGGCCGATCTGCTCCAGGGTAAGGCCGCGCTCGAAGCGAAGCCGAAGAAGGAGCCGATCGGCTTTGGGAAGTTGGGCCAGCGCCCGGTGGAGAGCTGCACGTTGCTCATTGAAGACTTCCGCAGTTCCCGGATTGGGGCCCGGGTCCGCGACCTCCCGTGAAACAGGCCCGTTGCTCTCACTCCCCACATTGATGGACCGAATTGGTCTGTGTCGGCGAATCTCCAGCAACCACAGTTGACGGGGACTGAGGGCGCTTCGCAGGCGATCCTCAGTTTCAGCCACCCGGGCCAGGGTAATCGAGGGGAACTGCGGCTGGAGGGCGGAGGTGGTCTCTTCCAACGAGAGTTCCTGCAAGAAACAGCACCGGAAGACCTCACGGTCGACTTTCTCCAGACGAGCGACGGATTGCAGGACCCGCTGCCGGCCAAACTCCTTGCGGTGCCAGTCCAGGCAAAGATGACGAACAACCGCCCGCAGCCAAGTCGAAAACGATGCGGGACCTGTCAGGTTGAACCGGCGCAGCTTGCGGAAGCGGTTTTGGCTCAGACGTTCGCAAACAAAGAGAAAACAGTCGGCCACATGGTCGTCTTCCGTTTCAAAGAGCCGGATGACCTGCAGAATGAGCGGGGAATAAAGGTCGAGAAACTCAGCCCACGCGCCATGCGCCTCATTGGTACGGAGACTACGAAGGATTCGGGCAATCTGCGCGCCTTCCATCAAGACTTTCCGTGGCGGCGAAGCAGGAGCACGCACATTTGACGCGCGCCCTGGCTTGCGGAGCCAGAGGCGTTTGTTAAGGGAGTAAGACTCAGGAGGATTATAGTTCCCGGGGACTGAAATTACCAATCGGAATTCCCAACGACCCCAACCCGCAACTGCCCCGGAGAGGATTTCGGCCGGCACCCGACTACTGCGCCGCGCGCATCCGGTTCCTGGTGATCTCCTGCTTTTCGGGCTCGTCGAGCAAAAGCTCCAAGTGGTAAAGGACGACGCCGGCGCCGGCTTTGAGCGCGGCTTGCAAATCGTTCTCATATTGTTCGACGGGCATGGGCGGGAATGTCGGGCCGTCGGGGCCGACTTCGATGGAAGGCAGGAGTTTTGATTCCGGCACTTCCTTGAGCAATTCCTCGTCGAGCTTCGCAACCCAGCCTGGCCCCCGGTGGGTGAGCGCCGAATAGGCCATCGGTGAGACGAAATCGAAAAACGGCGTGAGCAAGCGAAAGTCCTGCCCCACGATTTTTTCGCGCGCCCCGTTGAATTCGTCGCGCGTCCAGGGAACGGCGTGCAGGACGATGGGCAGGTCGGGAAATTCTTTGCGGATGGCCTCCGTAAATTCGCGGGCGTTGTCCGCAATCCGCTGCACTCGCCAGGCGTACCAAGCCTCGCGGTGCTCGCTCCAGATTTCGTCGATCAACTGGCGATTGGCTTCCACCGTATCTCCGGCAACCGTGTGGCGGAGCTTCTCTCCGCCGGAGCGGCGAAACTCTTCCAGGCAACTTCGGTTGAAGCAA